>JBAXCC010000036.1:0-18896 GCA_037141675.1 bacterium
CAAATTGCTGCGTTGCGGACTAGTGTGGTATGTCCAAGGCGATGCAGCTTCTGCGTTGGTCACTTTCTTGCTCATGGACGCTATATTCAGCGCACCCCTGAGGATGTTGTTAATGAGATTGCAGCGCTGAAGGAGGAGTACATTTATTTTGTTGATGACGAGATGTTCATCAATCCCGTGCGAGCAGAAGCCATAGCCAAGCTTTTGATTGAGCGTGGCGTTCGCAAGGAATACATCAGCTGGGCCCGCAGCGACACCATTTGTGCTCATCCCGACCTTTTCCGTCTTTGGAAGAAGGCGGGCTTGCAGATCGTCTTTGTGGGGTTGGAAGCGATGGATGAGGATGCTCTCAAGGGTTTCAACAAGGGGGTGAGTGTATCGACCAATCTGAAAGCTGTAGATTTGCTTCATGAGATTGGGATTGTGTTGCACTCTGCCCTGATTGTAAATCCGAATTATACCAAGGATGATTTTGAGCGGTTGCATCGGACGCTCGATCGTATTTCTCCCGCTGAAATGTCCTTCACCGTGCTCTCTCCTTCGCCAGGAACGGATTACTGGAAGGAGACGTGCGAGACCTTTATTGCACCTGATCCATATTCCTTTTATGACTGTATGCATACCTTGCTGCCAACAACGTTGCCCCTCAAGGATTTCTATCGCTATTTTTCAATCTTGTATTTGCTGGGGTTCCGAAAAAATCCATGGCGTACGAATAAGGTTAAAGCGCCGTGGCGTGACATACTGCGTCTCTCCATTGGAGGCATGAAAACGGGTATTACGCTTCACCAGCTATGGCGGGACTATCCGCAATCCGTAATCGATCAATGCGGAAAAAAATAGAAGCAACCGAATGGTTGCTTCTTACGTCTGATTACGTATACCCTGTATCGATAAAGTTCTAGGTGTCTGTTACTAGCGCAACAGTTCACCGACTCTCTTTGACATACGGTCATCCAGTGTGTTAACGATGCGTGACCAATGTTGGGAGGTTCCGACACCATCTTTCCATCCTTGTATTTCTTTTCCATTCTTACAGAGGGAAAGGCTGATGTCAAGTGATGCAGCACCTGCGCCATATCCAACCCACATGCGTGCAGCTGTACTTCCTGGGTTATAAACCTCATACCGGATGATGAGGAGGGGGGCGCTTCCTGCGGCGCCTGTGTTTTGGCTAGGGTTCGTGATCAATTGCATGTTGATTCCTTGACGTGCCATCTTGCGCGGCAAGTCTCTTTCCATGTACGTCCGCAACTCTCTACGGAAACCATTTTGTTTGTCATTCAAGTCGCCTGCACCCCCTTCTTCGATGAGCACATCAAGTTGCTGCTGGCCAATACTGGTTGTTCGAGTCTGGCTATCTGTTGCGGTAGCCGCACGTGATGAGCGACAGGCAGAGGATAAAAAGCACAAGGAAGCAATGGCTGAAATAAATGCAATACTACGTACGATCATAAGCACCTCTTGTTTGATTGTTGAATCGATTACCCATGAGAAACAGTACTGCTTCGGATGGTCATACCGACACTTAAATTGCTTAAAGTTTAGCACGTTCACCCTGATATTGTCTACCCATTGTTTACAGTTGAAACATGGATTTCGAGAAATATATCGGGTTATGTCTAAATAAGACGTGAGCTTTATTACATCGGATGTTAAACTTCTAGCAAATATGAGTTGAATGTTGGTTATATGTAGGCTGTAAATAGCAACTAAAGGAGTACTCTGTGGTAGGTGCATTCTTAAAAATGACTGAATCGGCAAAACGGCGCGCGTGGAAAGGCGCGTTCCTATTCATTCTTTTTTTTACGAGTTTTTTGTTGGTCTGGGTAATTTGTCGCACGAACACTCTATTGCACGCGGATCTGCTCAGGCGTGCATGGCTAATGGCGCAAGCTGTAAATGTCAATCGTGTTTATGGTCTGACAGGCTCAAACTCCGATTTAGACAAACCGCAGTATTTGCGCTTGAAGAAGCAACTTGTCGACGTGATGCACCTTCACAAGGATATCGAAAAAATCTATATCTTATGTCGTCATCCCTCAGGGGAATTTTTCTGCGTTCTTGACAGCACCCCGCTTGAGATAACAAACAAGCAAACCAACGAATTCGACAGCGGGCATACGTCCATGACCATACAACAGGTGCTCGCAGATCAACGTATCTATGTGGATGGTTTTGTCACGCAATACATACGCGGGAAAATTTCGGTCTTTGTACCGATTAATGAACCCAAGACAGGTAAAATGCTTGCCGTACTTGGCATGGATATGTGTACAAGCCAATGGAGTAGTCGTCTTGCATATGCCTGTCTGCCCTCTGTTCTGCTTTTCTTGATTTTAACGGCAATACTTGTAATGGGGAAACGACTGGTACACTGGCGGACCTCTAAAGGTGCTAATGCCTACGCATGGATGTCATTTATTGAGCCGGGACTGGTATTTACAATTGGGGTCGTATTGACGGGGTTTTCTGTTTTGGGCATTAATGAGCGAGGGAATGGCGATTACGCAGAAAAGTTTTCCCAGCTTTCAACGAAAAGGACTGCAAAAATTGCGCAGAAACTCACCACACTTCGTGACTTTGAAATCGAAGGGTTTTCGAAATTTTTCGAATGTTCTAAATATGTGTCAGATGCTGAATTTGCCGGTTATGCTGAGCATTTAACGCAAGACATTGTTGTTGATTCTTGGTCCTGGATTGTTGCGGTCACTGATAAAGATAAAGAACGTTTTGAGCGTGAAACCATTGAGATCAAAGGCTCTGACTTTATGATCTGGGAGCCGGGTGGAAGAGATAAACGCGTTCAGGTGTTAGGGCGTGATATATATTTTCCCATCTATCAATTGGCTCCTCTTCAGGGGAATGAGTCGAGGATTGGGTATGATTTTGGAGAAAATCAAAAATGTCGTAGTGCGCTTGAACTGGCGGCGCAAAGCAAATTGCCTACTGCCACGGATACAATCGAGTTTGTGCACCGGGATAAGAGGGCAAAAAACATCTATGTTTACAAGGCCGTCTTTGAGAAGGGATCTGCTCAGAAGGTCATCGGATATGTCGCTGTGCAGGTTAACTTCGATGCATTGCTGACGCCTGTCGATCCGGGAACGGAGACACTTGTAAACATCAGCATGGTGCATGGTGATGGCACCATAGAGGCAATAGCTGAAACGCAAAAGAATGCAACGCCTGTGGATCCTAGCTTATCACACATGCGTCCTCTCTTTGCGTTCGGGAAAACATTCTCTATTTCTGCTATGGCAACCAATCGGTTCCTTCCAATATTTCCTATATATGCCGGATGGTGGACGGCTCTTGTAGGGCTTTTGCTGACGGCGAGTGTGTGTTGTCTCCAAATTCTGGTGATGCAACGCCGGAGAGAATTGCAAATGCTTGTTGATGAGCGTACCTATAGTCTGCGTATAAGCGAAGATCATTTGGCTGCTACACTGCGGTCTATTGATGATGGAGTCATCACGTGTGATGTGCATGGTCGTATTACCAGCTTGAATGGTGTGGCTGAAATGTTGACTGGCTGGAAAACTCCAGACGCACATGGTCGCTATGTGAAGGAAGTATTTCGAATTGTTGATGCAAAGACGGGTTGTCCTATCCCCAGTCTTGTAGATCGCGTCTTGAAAGAGGGCAGGGGTGGAGATTTGAAGGGGGACACATTGTTGATCTCTCGCACATTGTATGAGTATCCGATTGCAAGCAGCTGTGAACTCGTCAGGGAGGAAGGAGGGGCTGTTATTGGTGCCGTGTTGGTCTTTAGGGATGAGACCGTCCATAAGCGTGAAGAAATGATGGTTCTGTCGAGTGAGCGTCTGGAGGCCATGTTAGAGCTTGAACGAATGACAGGCGCTTCAATCAAAGAGATTACCGATTTTGCTCTTGAAAAATCGGTAATTTTGACGCATAGCAAAATTGGATATCTTGCCTTTTTGAATGATGCCGAGGATGAATTGACCATGTATTCGTGGTCGAAATCGACTATGGAGGAATGTAAGATCGAAGATAAATCCTTTGTTTATCAAGTTGCAGAAACTGGATTATGGGGGGAATCGATACGGCAGCGGAAATCGATTATCACGAACAATTATGCTGCTGCAAGTCCTTGGAAGAAAGGAATGCCTGTCGGACATGTGAATCTCACACGTCATATAAGCGTCCCCATCTTCTTTGACGGGAAGATTGTTCTCCTTGTTGGGAGCGGTAACAAGGAGACCGATTACACGGAGGATGACATTAACCAGCTCTCGCTGTTTATGCACGGCTTGTGGAATATACTTAAGAGGAAGCATACTGAGAATGCACTGAAAGCGGCGAAAGAAGAAGCGGAAAGGGCTATGCGTGTCAAGAGCGAATTTTTAGCCAATATGAGCCATGAGATTCGTACGCCGATCAATGCGGTGATTGGAATGAGTGAGTTGCTTAAAAGGACGGAACTTAGCCAGAAACAGCAAAAATATATACAGCGTATGGATAGTTCATCGCGGTTGTTGCTCCAAATTATCAACGACATACTTGATTTGTCAAAAATAGAGGCGGGCCGTTTGAAGTTTGATTTACAACAATTTGTACTCAGCGAACTACTTGACACATTGGAGTCGATGTTTAGTGTCGCTGTTGCAGAGAAGAAAATCGATCTTTTTTTTAATATCTCTCCGGATGTACCCAACATCCTTGTCTCCGACAGCCTCCGCTTAAGTCAGGTATTGACCAATCTGCTGAGCAATGCGATTAAGTTTACGGAAAAAGGATATGTTGAATTAAATATTCTGCTTGTCAGATGTCCAACGCTGGAAGAACCGCGCAATCGTATCCGCTTCGAAGTGGTCGATACAGGAATAGGATTAAGCGAAGAACAGGTTAAAAATTTGTTTCGTCCATTTACTCAGGCTGACCCGTCTACAACTCGAAAATATGGCGGAACTGGACTGGGGTTGGTCATCTCGAACAAACTGGTTGAGTATATGGGTGGGCGTATTGCTGTTGACTCAACGAGAGGCAAGGGAAGCACATTCTATTTTGAGCTTGAATTGGAATCTAAAAATAATGAGCAGGTCCTTTTAAGCGGGGACAAGTCTTGTTTGGCAAAGGTTGGCAACGATAAACAGGTCTATCCAGATTTCAAGAAGTATACCGTCTTGGTTGTTGAAGACAATATTGTTAATCAGGAGGTGATTGTCGGATTACTTGAGGTTACAGGTGTCGAACTTGTTGTTGCTGAGAATGGTCGACTCGCGCTTGAAAAGATGTCAGCGCAGTCCTTTGATCTGATTTTGATGGATCTTCAAATGCCTGAAATGGACGGTTTTGAGGCTATTCAGCGCATAAGAGATTCTGGAAACAATGTTCCGATTGTTGCGTTATCTGCGGCAGTGATGGATTCTGATCGCATGAAAGCAACACGTGCAGGAGCAAATGATTATCTCACAAAACCAATCGATTTTAAGGCATTACTGATGATCATGGAGCGCTTGCTGAACTACAGCAAAAGTGAACATAATTTATCTTCTCTTTCTCTTGAGACTCTGGAACAGTCCGCGCCGTTGATTTTTGACGAAATTGAGGGGTTTGATGTGAAAAAGGGTCTTGAGCAGGTCAATAATATGCAGGAACTCTATAGTGATGTTCTTGTGTCCTTTCTTGATGAGTTGAAGGGGCTGTTTGCTGATCTTCCTACAAGGTTATCACGGGAAATCACAGATGATACACGACGAAAAATTCATACACTTAAAGGTGTAGCCGCAACGGTTGGCGCAATTCACGTGACACGCATGGCAACAGTTATTAATTCGATGTTAAAAAGCAACCATGCTATTACAGCAGAATTGATAGCTGGTTTGAGTGAAGCTTTGATGGAGGCAAAAAACTCATTGGAATCTTTTGTGCGCAGGAAGGATGATCGCAAATAAATAATGGATTCGATATCTCGTGCACGCAGCATCTACTGCGAAGGTGGTGACGCGGAAGATAACAGTTCCTGCAAGTGAACATCATCAATGGGTTTTTGAAGGATACCACTGAAGACAGTCCTGTCGAATCCAATAGGGTTGTCGAAGTCAGCAGTTACAACAAAAATAGGAAGCTGATTATAGTCGGACATTGCACGTACTTTCAGCGCGAGCTCATCCCCATTCATGTCGGGCATCCATAGGTCTGTCATGACGATGTCAGGCTTGAAAACAGGTATGATTTCGAGGGCATGTGCACCCGAATGCGCGACTTCACACCTATAATTAAGTTTTTTCAACTTTGCGGCCAGTACCATCAAGTTGATGCGCATGTCATCCACGAGAAGCACGCGTTTGCGGTTGTCTACAGATGGAGTGTCCATTACTGTTACTTCTGAATTGTGTAAATTAACACGCATCCATCTGCTGATGAAAGCGCGCACTAAGTTGGATTGAACCGTTATTCGTTGTCCAATTCACACAGCCTTGCAAATAACGCGTTATTAAAGTGTGAAATACATATGCGGAAAGTCCAGTCATCGCGTGTGTATCGGTTTTGGGATTCTTAAAAACAAAATCCCTCTCTTCTGCCGAAACAGTTCCTGGAAACGAGATTAAAAAGACAACCGTATGAGGCTCTACAGTCTCCTCGGTGATGAGATTCAGTGTGACGGTGTGTCCGTTATGGATTGTTTCGAGAGCGGTTCGAATGCCATATCCCAGCGCTCCTTGCAAGACATCCTTGTCAGTGAATAGGCAGATTGGTGTATGGTCGGGCGTTTGCTCTGATGGTCTGATTTCGATAGCCTTGTTTTGACAAAGGGTGTGCCTATTGTAAGTGTCGGCTATGCGTTTTAAAAGTTTCTCGCAATCGACATGCGATGGTAGTAGCGTGAGGTCGTTTGTCTCCATGCTTCTGTAGTGACGTTGGGCGTTAATAGTCTCAATCATGCTCTCAGATAGGTTGCCCATGAGCGACAGCATCTCAGAACGTGTTTTATCATCTTCATCACGAATAACCTCAGTTATGCCTCGCATGGATGAAGCAAGATTTAGTAAATCATGAAAAAAAATTCGTTCGATTTTACGTTCGTCCATAGTGACTCATCCTTGAAGAGAAAACTAATCTTCTGTAATAACGGAGTCAACTTCCGATAGTGTGGTTAGACCACGCAACGCCTTCGTGTACCCGTCATAGCGCATGTCCCGGAACCCACGCAACTCCACCGCCTTTTGAATTTCGAGCAAGGACTTGTTTTCTGCGATCATGGTACGGATATCTTCATCGAACATGAATACTTCGTGAATGGCAATTCGACCGTAATAGCCAATTCCGTTGCAGTAGTCACACCCTTTGGAACTGTACATGTACACTTCTGTGCCAGGTGCGCAATCGAACAAGAGTTGTGTCTGGAATTCGGATAGTAAATATTTCTCGCGGCAGTGCTGGCATAGCCGGCGCACCAGACGTTGTCCCATGACGCCGACAATCGATGGCGCGACAAGAAACGGTTCTACCCCGATTTGGATGAGGCGTCCAAGAGCCTGTAACGCATTGTTTGTGTGCATTGTTGTTAGCACAAGATGTCCGGTGAGCGCGGCTTGTGATGCAATGGTTGCGGTTTCCATATCGCGGATTTCTCCGATAAGCATGACATCCGGATCTTGCCGCAAAAAAGAACGCAACGCGTTTGCAAAGGTTACGCCTGCCAGGGTATTGACTTGGACTTGATTGATACCCTCTAGCTTGAATTCTATTGGATCTTCAATGGTTACGATATTGATGTTATCATGATTGATTCGCTTGAGTGCCGTGTACAACGTGGTTGTCTTTCCTGAGCCTGTCGGGCCTGTAACAAAGAAGACGCCATTTGGAGAGTTAATGATTTTTCGTATGATGGTGTATGTGTGCCACGATAACCCAATTTCTTCCAATTCGGGTATGTCCTTAAATGCGCTCTGCCCAAGAATACGTAGCACGATTTTTTCACCGTGAATGGTGGGGATCGATGAAAAGCGCAAGTCGATGGGACGCCCTTCAACTTCAAGGCTCATACGGCCATCCTGAGGTTTGCGAGCTTCAGATATGTCACATCCTGCCAACAATTTTAAACGGTTCGATAGTGATGGGAGAATCGCCTTGTCGAGTCGAAAACGTTCCTGTAACTCGCCATCAATGCGTAAACGGATACGTATCATGTCTTCCGTCGGTTCAACATGGATATCGCTAGCACGTTCGTGTACTGCGAGCATAATGATTTCGCGTACAAAATCGACCATTTCCTTTAATTCGCATAACAATTTTAAGCGGTTCTCCGTTTCCTGTTTTTCCTGATCAATTGCTGTACTTTGATGAATGGCATCTTGCGGATTAAAGATTGTGTCAATCTGTTCCATGATGGCCGAAGGGAAGGCAAATACGGGGCTCACCATCATTTGGAGGAGACTCTCAATATTCGAAATGAGCATTACGTCATCCGGATGGGACATGGCCACAGTGACGGCACTTTCACTGGACATCTTTACCAGCGGGATGACATAGTTTTGTCGTAAGAAATCTTTTGTCAATTTTTGTGACAGAGAAGCGTTTGTCAGTGTCTTGGTTGGGTTTGAATAAGCAACGCCAATATGGTCAGCCCAAATTCTCCCAATAGAATCTGCTTTCGCAGGCAGGATGAACGCAAGATAGCAGATCGCATGAAAGGGATCTGCACGAAATCGAGAACTCAAGGAAGACGCTTCAGAAGGAGCAATAACCTTTTCCTTGACAAGTCTATCGACCATAACTTTTTCGAGCTTCATGACTTTTTCTCTTTCCCTTTGCGCTTTTTCTCTTGCAGCATGCGGTTGATGTCGCTTTGAGACAGTTGCTTGGTTGTGGGCAACACAAATGCATTGTCCTTTTCAACGTCTTCCAGCATTTGCTTCAAATTCAATTTCATAAGAACTCCTTTTTTGAGTGTGCTGAATAAGTGTATCGCGCGGGTGAAAGCTAGCCAGCCATAATGCTCAGAATCATTTCTTTAATTTCTTCAGGTGTTGTATCCTTGCGAATGTACCCACAGGCTCCAGCCTCAATGCATTTTTCTACGGTTCCGCTATCGGCTACGCCTGTCAGCATAATAATACGTGCGTCTGGATAGGTCGCAATCAGTTCTTCAATGACCATGTCACCAGTCTTCAGGGGCATGTTAATGTCGAGTAAAAGTAAGTCGGGTAAAACTTGACTGTATAGTTCAAAAACATCATTCCCCGTTTCGACTTCTCCAACAACTTGTCCAGGAAGTCCTTTTACAATGGCACGAAGTACAGTTCGCACGTGAAACTCGTCATCTGCAATCATTACACGCAGTTCATGCATTTTTCACTCCCGAATTTTTAAATGAGCTCGTTATTTTTTCATCAGGTACAACGAACATAAAAAATAATAACTCCATTTAGAACTAGATTAACACTTCAATAGATCTGTGTCGAGTGATTTTTAAACTCCAACGCGGGGGAGTAAAAAAGGGAATACTCACCCACGCAGAGTCTTCCACCTCTGCTAAAACATACGCTGTCGTTAAAACTACGGCGGACAAGAAATAATAACTTGAAGCTTGAAATTTAGGAATTACCAGGAGAGTGAGTGCTATTTACAGGATGAGCCTGGTTTTCAGTATGCTAATCCGTGGCTCTTCGTCTTAAAAACATTCTTATCATTCGGAAATTCGGGCTAAGCCCTGTGTGGTCGGGGTGTCAAATAAATAAAAAGCAGCAGCCTCCAGGCAAAGAAGGGTGCGATGGACTGATGGAAAGCACACGGATGGGGCAAGGAGGATGGAGTGTCTGGATCGTTTGGTCAGGAACTTGGGAGACCCACAGGGGAAACATCTACGCGAGTCGGAGAAAACTGCTCAAGGAGTCCTTGAATAAAGGGCGTACCCCACTTAAGCGTGTTGCTAAGTATTGAGGAGGTTAACGACTTGTAAACCGGTATTGACGCACAGGTGAACGAAGCTTATCCATCCACTTCGGCTGCTCGCGCGCCACGAGTGCACCGCTCCCCGGAATCGCATCGCAAGCAATCTTAATTTCAGTCCAGCTCATCCCAAGGAATGAAGTTGAAAGTGCATCAGCTAAAGCTGCCGTCGGTGCAATAGACCATGATCCTGCATGCCGTGACGCCGCCATACCCCGGCGCACATCGACGATGTGCGCCCCCTTCACATCAAATCCTGATCCACTGATTGCTGCATTCTGTAGTCGCACACTGTTGAGTCCAGTACGCATCTGCCAGTTACCTCCAACGCCAACAGGCCATCCTTGGGGCCCATCTCCCATCGAACCACGGGCAATAACCGAGCTAGTTCCACCGTGAATCAGAAAATCCTTGAACTCCCAATCATTTGTCAACATATCGCATGCCAAGTCAAGAGCATATCCTTTTCCGATAGCGCCGAAGTCAAGTTCAACAGGCGTAGCTTCGCCGTTGCGGTCAGGCGTGATAGTCACCAGGAAATTTTCCGTGTCAATGACGAGGCGGTTCATACCACAGGTAGCCAGCGCGGCGCAGAGTTCGGTCTTCGTCAGCCCCTTCCAGCGGTGGTTGACCTCGCGGAGCTTATCCATGAGTGTGCCGACGGTGACGTCAAAGACGCCGTTTGTTGCTGCGCAGACTTGTGTGGAGATGAGTAGCAGTTCCAACATCTCAGGAGCGACACGGAATGTTTCGCCTGGTTTGAGGCGGCTGATGAGCGCTACTTCACTGACATCAAGAAACCGGCTGAAGAGAACCTCCAGCCGGTCAATCATTTCAAACATCTTATAGGCTGCGCTCTGTGCAAGTTGCTGGTCATCTTCAATGACCAGCAACTCAAACTTTGTCCACATGGCCTTGTGCTCGAACTTGAACATTATTCCTTACGGCCGCCCGTGATGAGCATCCAGGCTGCAATGGCGACAAAGCACATGGTGACGCACCGGTGGGCTTTGAGCAGGACCCATTGCCATTCCGTGCCAAACCAGGTCATCATCGGTGCAACGGCCGTAAACACGACCAATATGCCGAAGATAAGCATAATCATCCAAATCGTATTGCGTTTGGGATTGGAAATACGCTTGGAGCCACGGAACCATATGAGTGCGAGCAAGCAAGCGGCAAAGAGACCGCCAGCGACCATGTGGAAGACGAGGACATAACCTGTCATCAGGTGGAATATCCATCCAAGGAGACCCGATAGAACAAGATAGGCGCTTGCAAGGATGATGCCTAATGCGGCGCCTTTCTCTGTCCAGGCCAGCAGGTCTTGTATCTTGGTGTGGCGCGCTTCATAGTGTTCCTCACACTTCAGCAAGGCAGGAATAGCTGCGGCGACAAAGGCAATGGCGACCAGGATGACGAAGGCGAAGACGATCCACAGGAAGATCTTGAAGAGTGGCCGCATCAGGAAGGTCGAGCCAAAGAGCTTGTTGTAACTGCTGGACAAGCCCATGTAAGCTATTTGCGCCTTAACGAGCTTATGCGTGGTCATGAGTGGTCCGGTTGATTCGACGTTCGCAAAGAAGAACTTGGAGTCAACAGTGTGGCAATCCGCGCACTTGGCTGGCTTTGCGCCACGAGCCATTCGGGCTCCGCGCACATCATGTCCGAAGGACCAGGAGACGGCTTCTGCAATCTTTTCTTCCTTGGCGTCGAGCTTGCCTTCTTTTGTGAGCGACCAGACTTGTCCATGAGCAACATAGACCGCATCCTTCATTCCAGCTTGTGCCAAACTCTTGAGTCCGGCTGCGACCATTTCTTCGGTGACAGAGTAATCGGTGCCAGCTAGTGCGGTTGCATTACGGATAACATAATCACTGAGGAGCGTCTCAAATGCGCCATCCTTGTACCAGCCGATGTGGACCTTATCAGCGGCGAGTGTGGAGTTAGTTGAAATCACAGCATCGCCATCGCCACCCCTATAGTAAAGTTTGCCCTTCATCGTGACTGCGCCATACCCCTTGTTTGCTGCGAGGGGAGAAGCGTCGAGTGTCTGGAGTAAATTTTTGAGCAATGTTTTGTTGGCTTCAAACAATTTAGTCTCGTCTTCCTTCATCTTTGACATATCTGCGTCTGTATCAAATATGGGCAGTGTTGTGATGATGTTGGTTTTACCTTGATACCAGAAGCCGTCCGCCACATTAACCTTGCCAGAGGGGACAGCCACGCCATCGACGTTTTTCCGATAAGCTTGCTTACTAACAACGATTACAGGCGTTCCTGGAACATTCGGATCAGTTGCCAAGGCGGCAAGGACTGCGCCGACTTGCTCGCGAACGGTGAGTAGTTCTTTACCAACTTCCATTACCTTTTCTGGAGCAACTGGATTGACCTTTTGCCCATCGCGTACTGCCCAGTAAGCAGGCCATACCATGCGACGAGGTTCAATCTTGCCAGCGGCATTGCGGACAAAGACAGGTTCCATGATGAAGGGCTGTGCTGTGACCCAACGTGCACGGCCATAGATGCCCATGCGATTTGCACTTGAGGTGCGAACTTGAGCAAGCTCGCCGTTTTCTGTCACGCCCGAATGGCACGTGGTGCAGTTCAGCTTATCGAAGTGCGTGACTGGGATGCCAACATGCTTGGGATTCGGGGCGCCAAAACGGCCAACCTTTGATCCCTTGCTGCCGGTGATATGGCAACCTGCACAACTGGCAGTAGCACGCGTTTTGTCCATTTTTCCCGTTGAATCGCCGAGATAGCCACGGGCCACTGAATGGTCCAGACCGTTTGCATGGCAATCCGTACAGGTCATGCCTGCGCGCAGATGCACATCGCCGTCGATGCTTTTCCCGTGCATACCCGCTTGCGTGGCGGAGTGGCAGTTCAAGCAGTTCTCTGCGCGAGGCTTGCCGACTTGCAACACCGTGCGGTTCTTGGCGTCAAATTTGCTCTTATCGTAGACGACGTGGGGCGGAACAGCGTAGGCCGCATCATCGCGATTAAGTCCGCGCAGGACGCCCCAGTAGTCCTTGACACGCTCGCCCATGCCATTGACTTCGCCGAGGCCCAGTGCGCCTGTGGCCGCCCAGCGGAAGTTCTGGCGTGTGATGAGGCGCGCCCATTCGCTGTGGTCATATTCCTTGTCTGTGCTATGGCAGGCGAAGCAGTTAATTTCAAGAGCCCCTGAGACTTCCCAGCGTGCACGGGGTCCGCCTTCGGCATAGAAGTCCTCGGGATCGGAGACGTCGCCGCCTGGCATGTTGCGTCCGAAGGTGTGTGTCCACTCCCAGTTGGACATGCCAAGCTGTGCTGGCTTGTAGAGGCCAGGCCAGTTGCGCAAGCTCATCGGGATCTGTGAGCCGCTGACGGAGTCAATCAGAAACCAGGGCTGGCCAGGTCGGCCGGGGTTGGCGCTCGGGTTTGACATGTTAAAATGCCAGCCGCCTGCGATGGTGTCATAGTCGTGGCACTGTCCGCACGTCTTGCGCGTACTGACCGGCAGTACGTTCAGGGTTCCAGGTACGATCAAGTCGCCGAACTCATCGTTCAGTGCGAGGCGATGTACAGGAACCACGCGTCCGCCGTCGTAGTGTGATTCGACGGCTGCAATGGCCGAGCCCGCTGCAAGGGCGAGTGTTGTTAAGAGTAGCTTTTTCATTATAAATTCCTTGTTATGAGCACTCAGATCAATCAGATCCGACAAATCGGACGGATCATCTTAAACTGCGAAGTCTTCTGGCTTGAAGGTGATGGTCTTGCGTTGTGCGACGGACTCGTTCGCTGCCAACACGGCCACGGCGGACTCGTAAGCGAGGGCTGCAGGACAGTTGAGAGCTTCGGGCTTGTTCTTGCGAACAGCGAAGAAGAAATTCTCCAAGTGGGGCATGTGTGCTGGCTTGAGCAGGTCGACCGGCATAGGCCAGCCATCGGCTGCAACAGTCATACGGGCATCAATTGCCACGTTGGATGTCACTTCCAGTGAAACGCCTTTTTTAGGTTGAACAACAAGCCCTTGCTTTGCAAATACAGCCCAGTCAGACTCTAAAGGTCCTCCTGCGCGCACTTCGCGCTGAACAGCGTTTCCGCGTGCAGCTATTTCAGAGATGGTCAATGAACCGTTCTCACCCATGAACTGCTCGTAGAAACCGCCACGGCTGGAGGTGGTGAGCACTTGATAATAGGCGCGGTTGATCTTGCCTTCCTTTGTCTTAAATTCGTACATCGCCATGACGTTGTCGTTCATTTGACGATTGTAGTAGTCATTGCCGCCAATGGCCGTAACCGAGATCGGCTGGCAGTCCCAGACCCAGAAGAAGAGATCGATCTGGTGGGAGCCTAAGTCAACCATTGGGCCACCGCCATACTTGGAGAACCAACGCCAGTTATAATACTGCTCCATGTTCTCGTAGCCGTATTTCTGGAGGATTTCTGTCGGGATGTCAAGTTTGGCGCTGTTCTTGATAAAGGGTGCAACGGAGCGGTTCCACTGGGCATAGGCATGGGTGACACGTCCGAGCATATTGGACTCGCGGATGACACGATTGAAGGCGTGCATGTAACGCGGATTGGAACGGCGTTGATGCCCGATCTGGAGCAGCTTGCCGGTCTCGCGCTGGCAGAGTACCATTTCCTTGGCTTTGGCGAGCCGGTTGGACATCTCCTTTTCGCAATAGACGTGCTTCCCCGCGCGCAAGCAGGCGCAGGTATGTTCCGCGTGCATCCAGTCAGGCGTCGCGATAATGACCGCCTCAAAGTTGTTGGCTTCCTTATCGAGCATTTCCCGATAATCTTCATAGACGTTCACTGTGTGACCCATGGCCTTGAGAATACCTTTGGCTTTCTTCTGGTGATACGGCCAAATGTCGCACACAGCAGTAAAACGTACGCCTGGGATCTTCATGGCCGCGTCAGTGAGAATCTGGCCTTCCGCGCCATAACCGATGACAGCGACCTTGATATCGTCGTCTTTCGGGCCGATGGTGCTGGTGCTCTGTTGACTGAGAATATTGAAGGTCGGCAGGAAGGTTGCAGCCGCTGCTGTACCTTTTAGGAATGTTCTACGGTTGAATGTTGTGTCCATGTTTTTATTCTCCTATGTGGATAACCACCAGGGGCTATCCTTACAGTGTTGTTAGTTTCCGTTAGGGGTTACATCCGTGTGTAGCGTGGTCCGTCACCGCCCTGCGGGAAGGTCCACTCGATATTTTGATACGGGTCTTTGACCTGGCAGGTCTTACAGTGCAGACAGTTGGAGAAGTCCACGTGTATATGACCCTCTTCCAGACGATACACTTCGGCCGGGCAGAAACGTTGGCAAGGTGCCCCGAATTTTTGTAGGCAGGTACGGCATGTGGCCCTGTCCTTAATCTTCAAGTGGCACGGCTGAT
Organism: bacterium; assembly: GCA_037141675.1. Lineage (GTDB taxonomy): Bacteria > Verrucomicrobiota > Kiritimatiellia > RFP12 > UBA1067 > CAIZQW01. The sequence goes on from JBAXCC010000036.1 coordinate 15,315, forward strand.
CTTCATCATGAATCGTGCCAGACATGAAAACATCCGTTAAACGGTCTGGAGAAATCGGACTTGCCAGCATCGGTTTGACTGGGGGAAGCTTGCCACCTTTGAGAGGTTTCAGCTCCTCATGATCCGGAGACATACCGACCATCCAGAAGGGGAGCAGTCCATGTGTCGCCCATGCTAATCCAGCACTCATGACGCCTAATCCGATAAAAGCTGAGAAGGGCGCGCGTACGTTTTTGACACGTTTCAGTTGCTTCCATCCAGAGGTGGCTTTCAGACGTTTGCTATAGGGCTTAAGAGCCTCGTAAGAAAAATCATTTGCGATCCAACAGTCGGCCAACGTTTGGGCAGCCGCCACGCCAGACTGCATAGCGATGTGCACACCTTTGATGCGAAGTGTGTCCACCAGTCCCGCGCCGTCGCCTACAATGAGGGCTCCGTCGGTAACCACTTCCGGTACGGAGTAGTAGCCGCCTTCAGGGATGACCTTCGCGCCATACGCGACCGATTTTCCGCCAGCGATGTGCTCAGCAACGGACGGGTGCGCTTTGAACATGCGGAACAGGACATGCGGGTCTTTTTCAGGGTAGGCATAGTCCAGCGCATAAGCATAGCAGATCATCACTTGAGTAGGGGACACATGGTAGACAAATCCGCCGCCATATGTTGACCAGTCTGCTGGATAACCGAAGGTATGGTCGATCTCTCCGGCGCGTTCTTCATTGGCCGGTACTTCAATAACCTCCTTGATGCCGAGCGCATAAGATTGTTCGCCACGGAGGCTGTAAAGCCCCTTACGTTTAATCAGGTTCTCGGTTAAAACGCCGCAGGCGCCTTCGCCTAGGACTACGGTCTTGGCGTAGATTTCTTCGCACGGAAGGTGGTTGCCTTTGGGCTTGCCATCACGGTCAATACCCTTTTCGCCGGTGCGGGCTCCGATGATACGGCCTTTGGAGTCTTCGAGCAATTCGGTGACGGCAAAGCTGGTGTAGACTTCCGCGCCCTCTTTTTCGCAGAGCTGTGCGAAATATTGGGTGAGCTTCGTCAGAGAGCCAACCGGGAATCCATGTGCCTGCATCATAGGTGGAACCCATGGGATCTTCATCGCAGCACGCTTATTAAAGAGCATGTGAAAGGATTCCTTTGATACCCGTGCATCAATCGGCATCTTTGCGATTTCCTCAGGGGTCAGCAGACCTTCGAATCCTTCCGGGTCAATCACTGCTCCTGACAGAATGTGGTTGCCGACGCTGCGGCCTTTTTCTACAATGGTTATGCGAGGCAACTTCTTGCCTTGTGCCTTTAACGTGCGCAAGAGCGAGAGGGCCGTCGACAACGAAGCGATGCCAGCTCCTACACATAAAATATCAGTTTGGATTTTTTTTGCCATAACGAAAATTCCTTAATAGGTAGTCTATAGCTTTGCCTCAAGCGCTTCAATCAGTCTGGGAACGATCTCAAACAGATCGCCGATGATGCCGAGGTCAGCCACGCCGAAGATCGGAGCGTTTGGATCTGAGTTAATCGCGATAATGGTATCGGATGAGCGCATGCCTTCCAAGTGTTGGATTGCGCCTGAAATGCCGATGGCGATATAAATTTTTGGCGAGACCGTTTTCCCGGTCTGACCCACCTGTCGGGCGGCGGTTGTCCAGCCTGCATCTACACAGGCACGTGATACGCCGACAACTCCACCGAGAAGTTTGGCGAGTTTGGCAAGCAGATCCATGTTCTCTGCCTTCTTAAGTCCACGGCCGCCCCCCACGATGATTTCAGCTTCAGCAATGTTGAGTGTGGTCGTCGCGTGTTCAGACTTAATCATTTTAGTACGGGCCGAAATGAGCTTCAATGTCTCGATGAGCGTTTCACCCGTGCGCTTCGAATCAGGAACCGCCATCTTGAAAACCTTCGGACGGACCGTCGCCATCTGGGGACGGTGATTGGGCGTCATGATGGTGGCCATGATGTTGCCGCCAAACGCCGGACGCGTCTGATGAAGGAGATAGGTTCCTTTATCAATAGAAAGTGCTGTGCAGTCCGCGGTTAGGCCGGTACGAGCACGCACAGCGACCTTTGCAAAGAATGCACGGCCAATTGCCGTGGCCCCCGCCAGAATCACCTCGGGGTTATATTTCGCCACCAACTGATGGAGCGCGTCTGTATAGACATCCGCTTCGTATTGGGCGAGCTCAGGCTGGTCAACAATGTAAACCGTGTCGGCACCTGCAGCAATCAGATGGGATGCAGAATCTTTGATGTTATGGCCAAGTACGACAGCGGCCAGTTGGCATCCGCGTTCCTTCGCGAGTCGGCGGCCGGTTGACAGCAGTTCATAGGCGACTTCCTGCACTTTGCCTTCGTGTTGCTCCGCAAAGACCCAGATGTCCTTAAAAGCCGCAAGCCCGGTACGTGCCCCTTCTTCCTTTTCAGGTGCACTCGAGATCGCCTTGAAGGGGCAGACCTTTACACAGGCGTTACAGGCACGACATTCGGCAACCTTTAAGACCGCCAGTTTGCCTTGCATCTCCAGAGCGTCGAACGGACAAGCGGTGATGCACTTTTTGCAACCCTTACAGAGAATAGGGTCAATAATAATAGGGGCGTCACTCATGGTTTATGCAACCCCCTTGTCTTGTAGCAACTTGACAATCGCTTCAACAGCTGCTGATGGTTCTTCACGGCCATCCATGCGCAGACCGCCGGTTTTTACCGGCGGAGCAAAAATTTTAACGACCTTCGTCGGGGATCCGTTGAGCCCGCACATGGCTGGCTCAGCTTTGACATCGCTTGCGCCCCATTTGGGGATGTCTGTCCTTTTCGCATTCATCCAGCCACTCAGACTCGAGAAACGAGGAGTCGAGGCTTCTTTCACCACGGTCATCACAGCCGGCAATTTGCCTTCGATGACATCTGTGCCTTCGTCCATGTGCATCTCAACCGTAAAGGTGTCGCCATTGATTTCGAGGGCTTGGACATACGTCACCAATGTGTAATTTAAAAATTCAGATACGCCGGGGCCGACCTGCGCGGTATCTCCGTCGATAGCTTGTTTGCCGAAGAATACAAGGTCTGGATGTGGGTTGATCTTCTTGATAGCCTGCGTGATAGCATAGGATGTGGCCAGTGTGTCTGCACCTGCGAATGCGCGGTCAGTCAGCAACACGCCGTCATCTGCACCGCGCGCCATGGCTTCACGTAAAACGACGTCTGCTTGTGGCGGTCCCATCGTGATGACCGTTACACGCGCGCCGTGCTTGTCTTTCAACTTGAGTGCCTCTTCCAAGGCATATTCGTCATACGGATTGATGATGCTTTCGACCCCTTCTCGCATCAACGTATTCGTTTCCGGATTGATACGGACATTCGTCGTATCCGGAACTTGCTTTACGCAAACAATTACATGCATACAGTATCCCAGTTAATTTAATCAGTCCCAGTAAAAACTTTTTTGTTAAACGAGCCAAACTATTTAAACAAAATTATGATGGTTTGTCATGCATTTGTTTGCAAAAGGATGCAAGTATTTTTGACCAATATGTTTTAGCTTGCGTTTCTCCTATTCACTTCTATATGCTTACACGTAAT
>JBAXCC010000037.1:0-18871 GCA_037141675.1 bacterium
TTTCCGACGGCAAGGATGTCTTCATCCCCGCTGTCATGGAGCACATTGAACTCGCTGGTGTGCACTCCGGCGACTCGGCTTGCGTGCTGCCTCCAGTGAATATCTCGAAGGAGAACCTCGCAACGATTGAAGAGTACACCCAGAAGATCGCCAAGGAACTCAAGGTCTGCGGCTTGATGAACATGCAGTACGCCATCGAAGACGGCAAGGTCTATGTGCTCGAAGCCAATCCGCGCGCCTCACGCACGGTTCCGCTCGTTTCCAAGGTCTGCGCCATTTCCATGGCGAATGCGGCGACACGCCTCATGATGGGCCAGAAGATGAGCGATTGCGGACTCGTCCACAAGACCATCCCCTACTACGGCGCCAAGGAAGCGGTCTTCCCGTTCGACAAGTTCCCGAACGTCGACCCGGTCCTCGGTCCGGAAATGCGTTCGACTGGCGAAGTGCTCGGCATGGGCAAGAGCTTCGGCACGGCATTCTACAAGTCCCAGGAAGCCGCCAATGCCAAGCTTCCCTGCGATGGCGGCGTGCTCGTCAGTCTTTCTGACAAACCGGAACAGGCGGCAAAGACCTGCAAAGAGTTCATGGATCTCGGCTTCAAGCTCTATGCCACCAGCGGCACAGCCGAATACTTGACGAAGCATGGAGTCAAGGCTGAAGTCGTCGGCAAGATCGGCGAAGCGCGTCCCAACGTGCTTGACCTGATTGTGAACAAGCAGGTGCACCTCGTGATCAACACACCCAGCGCACGCCGCGACGCGATCAAGGATGACGCCTCGATCCGCAAGGCAGCGCTCAAGTACAAGATCCCGTATATGACCACCCTCGCGGCAGCACACGCCTCCGCGCTCGGCATCGCCGCCGCCCGCAAGGACGCCGGTGCCGTGAAGTCCATACAGGAATATCACGCGGAACTGAAGTAGAACCGTCGCTAAAAAATGAATGCGCCAAAGAGCCCGCCTCTCTGGCGCATTTGTTTTTCAATACCCTACATCAGTGTATTATATTAAGTATCTTCCATTGTCCGTCCTTAGATCGGACCAATGGGATTTCCTCACCCAGAAAAAGAGCAATGGAAACGCCAACGGGCTTTCCTTCCGTGTTGTAGACAACGTGATAGGCGCATTGTACTATTCTTGTTCTTTCATGGATGCAATCTGGCGGGATTCGCGCCAGCAACAACATCATCTCTTCCCATTCTTCTTTTGAAAAACTATTCCAAACTTTCTTGTCCGTCTCCGTCCAGAAATTTTTTGAAATGCGCATTACCTTTGCACGGTTAACGGGTAATAATTTCTCTGGACATCCCAAATAATATAACGTCTCTTCTGGGGTCTTGTTTTTAATACTGTGGCACCCTACAAGGCAAAAAGCTAAGGCGATTATTAAACAGCGCATAAAGAAAGATCGTAGACGGACATTAAACATAAGCATCCTTTCTGGCACTCCTTTGTTCCGCTGTGTTTTTCTGACAGGATTTACAGGATTTCCGACAGTTTCGCTTCGGCGCGGAGAAATTTTAGGATTATCTTTCAGCAGCAACCAATCCATCTAATCCTGTTAATCCTGTCAAAAACATCTTCCTGCACTTACACTAGCCTGCGGGTAGCGGGGCACCTACATGATCACTCCACAGCTTCTCACACTCTGCTACTTTGCGAACAATAAATCGACCTTACGAGCTAGATCGCGCAACTCTTGACCCTGCTTGGTCATTTTGCCAACGATGGCGGTTTCCATCTGTGCCAACATAAGCGTTCTATATTTTGCTAAAAGAAAGTAATATAGGAGCACTTCATCAGTATCCATCTTTGAAAACACTTCCTCATAAGAATGGGGGTTTGATGACATACCCTCGATAATTTTAATTCCCTGGGCGCATTGATCTTTTAATATTTCAAGTGTATCTTTATTTTCTACTTCAGTGAAATTTATAATACCAGCCAAGCCAGATACATTATTCTTTAAAACTTTTTTATCGAAGTTGCACTCCTCTAGCAATTTCTTTTCTGAGTTAAAAAACGAGTGTCGCTTGACCAACGTAAAACAGCGAACTTGTATTAACTTGTCAACCGCATCCAGCGCATTGGTAACGGCCGCAAGATTAACTTGATTTGTAGTCGTGCTGTACATCCTGCATGACACATTTCCAGACACGTCTTGTTTATCCTCATGATTATCCGGTTTTGGCATATAAATAAACCGTCCCAGATAACATCCTGCGGACAAACAAACCACTGCTATCGCCAAGGTGAATAAATTGCTTCCCATGGTTACCACTCCCCTTCTGCTGCACATGCGCAGCATCATATGTGCCTGAATTATACTCGCCTGGAGAGGGGCTAGACAAGGCGCAATTTCAATTGATTTATAATCCTTAATCTCACTTGCTCCCTCCCAGCGATGATCCTAGTGAATGACGCATTGCTAACAAAGCTAAAGTTTGATACATTTTTTCTTGAGATGAAGCGTATTTACATAGAAACAAGCGTGATAAGTTTTTTAACGGCGCGCCCATCAAAGGATGTTGTGCTTGCAGGTCATCAGGCAAGTACACATATTTTTTGGAAAAGCAAAAACGCCTACGAGCTTTTCATTTCTGACATGGTAATACAGGAATGTGAAAAAGGTGATGCTGATTGTGCTCAAAGCCGTATTCAGGCTATTACGGGGCTTCCTGTATTAAATGTTGATAAAGAAGTTGAACGTCTCGCATCTGAATTGATTAGAAGGAATGCCATACCAAAAAATTCTGTTGAAGACGCCGTGCATATTGCCGTTGCTTCAGTCAGCGCTATTGACTTTATTGTTACATGGAATTTTAAACACATTAACAATCCGTTCATGAAGCAACAAATTCGAGCGGTAATCATTAATCAGGGTTACACCATGCCGGAAATCTGCTCACCTGAAGAATTATTGGAGGCCAATGATGAATAATCCAATTATAAATGAAGTCCGTCGTGTGCGCGATGAACATGCACGAAAATTCAACTATGATTTAGCGGCTATTTGCGCTGATATACGAGAACACCAGAAAACATGCGGACACCTGATTGTTACGTTGAAAGAAAAAACTGGGCAAAAGTTATATCCAACGCCGGAGACTGAACTGCTGGCATGCCGTGAAAAAGGCGATTAACTCATTCGTCCAATATATATTGCGTATTTTGGCAAGGCGCAATTCCAATTGATCTACCGATGTTTTTCTGAGCAACCCAATCCCTCTAATCCTGTCGAAAAATCCACCGCTGTAACTGCCACGGACTGCATCATCATTTATTTCTCGGATGGCGGGAGTCATAGCTGCGCAGGTCGCTATTTTTCCAAACGGATGACGAAGCGGCACTGTTTTTTCCGTTGGAGTCCCCAGACGTTCGAACGGCCTTTTTGACAGCCACTTGAACAGCCTGCTGGCCTTCTTGCGTATCCAGGAAGTTTTGCCCCGTAATGGTCGCTTCGCAAAACCCCATCATCACCCATTTTTTTTCTTCAGTGTCATACGCCACATTTACACGACCTGGATTCCAGCGTTCACGACCTGATGGCGGCCGATATCTGAAGTTAAATGTGAGGATCAGTCGTGGCGTAAACCGTTTTAGATTTTCCCCCGTAAAGGACTGAAAGCAGGGTCTTGCCGTGACATAGCGCGCCTCAAGAGCAACAGGATAAGCAGAAAGCGTCTGATTCACCATGACAGTCGCCTTCTTAATCGCAGCAGCCTCTGTTGGGGGTTCAACCATCTGACTTGCCGATCTTGCTGATGACGCCACGGGGGAAGAGACCCCTTTCAAGACATATGCTGTTCGCTTCTCGACTTCGTCAATATCCCGTGAACGTTCTCTTGGTGGAAGTTTTGCAAGATACGTTCCATTTGTGTAACTGCTATAAAATTTAGGAAACAGGCTTTGCACTTTGGCGACATGATTCGTGCAATTCTCCAGCACAAGAGCAAGTATTTCTTCCGTCTTATCGCTCGCGTATGCTTTTTCGGGATAATATAGGGTAAGGAACGCTGATGTCTGGATCAGTAACAGCCCTTTCTCCTCAATAGCCAAATCCTTGGTCGCCATTGCACTCAAGACAAGGTTATTGATCATATCGCCCACAAGCTCCGTTTTATTCAGGTAAAACGTCTGCCAAGACATGGAAGAGCCTGCAAAACGAATGTTCTGTCTATCGGATCTTTCAACGATGCCTCCGCGCGAAAAGCGGAAGCCGACGACCTTGCTTGAAAGCCACAGGTGAAAGCCCTCGGCTTCTACGAGCAAGCCAGCCAAGGCTGATTGATATGTCACCGCCAAACTGTTGCTGAATTGAAAATCCTCCGCCTTGAGCTTCTCGCCTGCAGATTTGAAATTCAACTTCTGGATATCCAACTGAATCGCATTTTTAAGTGTATTCGGCACTTCTAGTTCACACGCCTGTTCACGCGCAACGTCTTCAGCTCGGCTGGTGAGCTGATCAGGGCTTAGCGGCGCAGGGACTTCGATACGCTCTACAGCAGTCTCCATCATCTTGACTGCAGGATCACTCTTCCGTGGCTCTTCGCCACGCTTCACAATCAGCTTCGCAGGCTTTACGGCTTCCGGGGAAGTAGTCCGATCTGGCTTAGGCTCAGACTGAGGTTTCTTCTTCTCATGCAGAACCTCAGCCTGCTTGGGCTGTACAAAAGTCTTACGCACGGGGATATTCGCCTGGGGTACATTCTTCATCACCACCGGTAACGGGAAAGAATAGCGAAGCATTCCTACTGCACCTAAGATTAAGAGAACAAACAGAATTAAGGCATGCGGACTGATGGACCTTTGCCGGCCCTGGGCATCTCCAGCCGTTGGCATACGACTTCCGCAGTGTGGACAAGACACCTCATTATTATTAACTTTAGAACCGCAGTCTTTACACGTCATAATCACCTATACTTGAATACGTTGATTATACTCGTTCGGGGACGGGACGGGCAAGGCGTAATTCCAACAGAATCGAATCATGCCCGATAAACCCCTACTACCTTCCCCCAGCTATACCCTTATTAAGAATAGTTTCGACCGTCGCGCAAAAGAAAGTTGTGGCTTGAAAGTCTAGGCCCCAAACGAGTATAATCCAGCATATGTTGATGAATGTGCATAACCGTTTAAACGCAGAAGTAAATTAGGGGTTAATAATGAATTCAGTGTTTTTGGTCGTAGTCGCAGCCTTGGTGCTTGTTCTTGCTTACCGCTTTCTGGGTGCCTTCATGGCAGCAAAAGTGTTAGCTCTGGATCCGAAACGCCGGGTGCCCTCTGAAACGCATCAGGACGGCCGCGACTATCTGCCGACGAACAAATGGGTTTTGATGGGCCACCATTTCGCAGCGATCGCAGGAGCAGGCCCGCTGATCGGGCCGGTGCTGGCCGCGCAGTTTGGCTGGCTTCCCGGAGCGCTCTGGATCCTGATTGGTGCGGTGCTGGCGGGGGCGGTGCACGACTCGGTCGTCCTGCTGGCCTCTGTTCGTCACCAGGGACATTCGATCGCAGAGATCGCCCGCGAGATCATCGGCCCACGCATGGGGATGGTCACATCCGTCGCCATTCTGCTCATTCTGATCATCGCCATGGCCGGGCTCGGCATTCCAGTCGTCAACGCGTTGAAGGAGTCGCCGTGGGGGACCTTCACGGTCGGCTTCACGATTCCGGTCGCTATTTTTATCGGGCTCTACCTGAAATTCATCCGTCCCGGGAAGATCGTCGAGGCTACGGTGATTGGCATGACCCTGATCCTGCTCGGGGTCGCAGCAGGCCCTTACGTGAAAGAGATGTCGTGGGCGCACTATCTTTCTTTGGACGAGAAGACGATGTCGGTGACGCTGGCCGCATACGGCTTTCTTGCAGCGGCGTTGCCCGTGTGGCTCCTGTTGCTGCCGCGTGACTATCTGAGCACCTACATGAAGCTCGGGGTCATCTTCGCCCTGGCCATTGGAATCCTCATCGTGCATCCGGAAATCAAGATGCCGGCACTGACGAAATTCACGGCTGGCGGCGGACCGGTGATTCCGGGCAAGCTTTTCCCCTTCCTGTTCGTCACGATCGCCTGTGGCGCGCTTTCTGGGTTCCATGCCTTGATCAGTTCCGGCACGACTCCAAAACTGCTCAGCAACGAGCGCGACATCCTGCCGATCGGCTACGGCGCGATGCTGCTGGAGGCGTTTGTCGCGATCATGGCGCTGGTGGCCGCGATCGTACTGCCGATGCCCGACTATTTCGCGATCAACGCCAAACCCGAGGCCTTCGCGGCCCTCGGCATGGTGCCGGAGCAGCTCACCGAACTCTCGAAGCTCGCCGGGGAGAATCTTGCCGGACGCCCTGGCGGCGCTGTGACGCTGGCAGCGGGTATGACCTGGATCTTCCACAAGATCCCGCTACTCGACCGACTGATGGGCTTCTGGTACCACTTCTGCATCATGTTCGAAGCTCTGTTCATTCTCACCACGATCGACGCCGGCACGCGCGTCGGCCGGTATCTGCTTCAGGACTTCGCGGGGCATTTGTGGAAGCCGCTCGGCGACAAGTCGCGCTGGGTGAACATTGTCGTCTTCTCCGCTTTGCTTTCCGGCGCCTGGGGCTGGTTGCTTTATACAGGTGACGTGAAGACGATCTGGCCGCTGTTCGGTGTTGCCAACCAGATGCTGGCCATCATCGCCTTCGGCATCGGCACTGCGTTTCTCATCCGCATCGGCAAGGCAAAGTATATCTGGGTGACGTTGGTGCCCATGGCGTTCGTGCTGACGATCACGCTGACCGCTGCCGTGCTAAACATCACGGATAACTTTCTGCCGAAAAAGAACTATTTGCTCGTCGTGATCTCCGTGCTGCTGATCCTGCTGGTTGTCACCGTCACCATCGAGAGCATCGTCGCCTGGTTCCGTCTACTGCGGAATCCGGGAACCCCTGAAACCGCGCCCGCGCCGGATATGATCCCTCCCATGAATGTTCCAGACTAATTCACGTCTGCCCATTAATGAGATATACGGGAAGTCCAAGCGTTTGGGACTTGAAAGCACGGGGGAACCTTCGTATACTTCCACCCTTATGACTGACTCAACTCTTGAATATGGCGAACAGCCTATCGCTCAAATCATGCGCGACGCCGGCATCAAAGCGAATGACCTTGTCAACGCATCTAAGGTGCCCATGACACACAAGATGGTCGCGCGCGCCTGCAAAGGACGCAAGCTGACGACAAACACAAAGAATATCGTGCTGCGTGCTCTCCAGCTCGTCACCGGCAAGACCTATTCATTCACAGATCTGTTTAATTACTAACCGTCATGTTCGTTCTTAAACCAGTAGCCGCTTTGATGAGTGCTTTGCTGTTGTGGTCAGCATTCCCTCCCTATTCGCAAGCAGCAAGTGCTTGGCTTGCATGGGTCCCGTTGATGATCATTATCCGCAACAGCTCGCCTAAGCACGCCTTCGGATGGGCATGGCTCTCAGGTGTCTTTTTCTGGTGCGCCACACTGAGCTGGTTTCCAGCAATCATCAAGAATGGCGGCCCCTGGATACTGGTCGTGCTTGGACAGGTTGCGTTGGCAGCCTGGTGTGCGCTATTCTTCGGCTCCTTCGCCTTTGCATCAGCCCGCGTCTGGGCCTGGGCTGGCACAGGCAGCAACATGAAGCGCATTCTGGCCGTTACATTGATTGATCCGTTGCTCTGGGCGGGCACAGAATATTTGCGCGGCAAGCTTCTGACGGGCTTTGCATGGAATTTTCTCGGCGTCAGCCAGATCAGCAACCTGCCAGTTGTCCAAATAGCATCCGTCCTAGGGGTCTATGGCGTATCCGCACTCATCATTCTCTTCAATGGCGCAATCACGAGTATTGCCTTGCGGACTGCGGAACCCTTTCTTGCGCGCCTCAAGCGACAACCCTTTCAGGCACCCGATTTTCAGGAACGGATCTTACGTTTTACTGAAAGTTTCCTTCCGTCTGCCTGCGTCTTAATCTGCTGGTTTTGGGGACTCAACCGTATCAATCAGTGGATTAAGACAGAGGCGACGCACCCCATATGGCGCATCGCCATTATCCAGCCCAATATCCCCTGCCGTTTCAACAACAACAGGGAACTGATCCAGCGGCAACGCGAAGTTTTCAATGAGCAGAACCAACTGGTGAAGCTGTCCCGTCCTGACTTGACCATCTGGTCCGAAACCTCTGTGCCATACCTGATGCCAGAAGACCCTTCTGCACTCACCTTCGTCAAGCGTGGCGCGGCCAATACCGGCTCCCCCATATTAGCCGGCGTCATGGAGGCAGAGAAGACGGCTGTCTCGCGCAGTGCACCTGAAGGGGTTTACTATTATAATGCGGCATGGCTTTTTGACCGGGACGGAAAACCGTTGAGCACGTATCGCAAACAGCATCTCGTGCCCTTTGGCGAATTCATCCCGCTGGACAAGACCTTCCCGATTCTACAGAAGCTCGCCCCTACCGGAGTCTCCTGTATGCCTGGAAAGACCCCATCCGTCATGAAGCTGACGCGCGCCAATGGTGACACGCTACAGATCGGCTCATTGATCTGCTTTGAGGATACGATTCCTGACTTGAGCCGCAATGCTGTGCGGGCAGGCGCACGGATACTCGCTCTTGTGACCAACGACGCCTGGTTCAACGGATCGATCGAACCGGTACAGCATTTGAATCAAGCGGTCTTCCGCTCCATTGAAAACGGCGTGCCCATGGTGCGTTGCGCAAACTCAGGCGTCTCTGCGACAGTCGACCCTGTTGGACGGACCCAAGCGCTGAAATCCAAGGAGAAACAGGCTGATTTTCACGGTTTTCTGGTTCGACCCATATACGTCCCAAACACTCCTTTAACAGCCCTCTATACTGTCTGGGGAGACTTCCTGTTGGCCATCCCCGGGATGATACTGGTCATCGGACTTCTACTTTTTCATCGCAAACCAGCCTTGTCTTTTTTGAAAAGGACGTAAAAAAATCACAAAACGAAAAAACGCGGTTGAAATACGCAGATCAGTTTGGTAAAGTATACAAATTCATGCCCGACATAAGGTGGAGCGGGCGACAAGAGGAGAATATCATGAGTCAGCATAGCAGCTTAAAGGGTTCGGGCAAGATTACAGCAAAGCGTAATGTATTGAAGCGTTTTGAACGCGTCAACCTGTTGAAGAAGCGCGGCCAATGGAAAGACGGCGATCGCGGTCTGGGTCTGCGTAAGACGAAGCCCGACGTATAGGCCAAGCTGTCTTGAAGATGCCGATGGGTCCCTTTGTTGACCCTCCCGTTTAAGACACAAAATAACTCGTCCGCCCTACAGGGATGGACGAGTTATTTTTTTGCTCTTCGCCACGTTACGACGAAAGTTGTTTGCGCTTGCTAATCGCATCCCGGATGCAGTCGAGTGCGGCCCGTGATGAAATAGTGGCGGCGGTCACAGCATCCACCTCTCCGCCATCCTTCTTGACCTTCCAAGAACCCTCCAGGGAACGACCTTTAAGTGGATTCTTAAATGCGTTTGAGGAAATTTTTGTTCCAAGGCCAGGAGTCTCGGATGCGCTAATGACTTCGTAATTGACGAGCTTTCCGTCTGCGCTCATGCCGACCATCAGCACGACATCGCCAGAATAACCATTCTTGGAACGGCCTTCGGTCGCTACCGCAACAATTTTTCCGTCCTGCTTAGCAACAAAGAAAGTGTTGGTATTGCCCCCTTGCACCAGTACCAGTTTAGCCGGTGATGGCAGGCCAGCAGGCATGACGCTTGACGCTGCGGCTCTTGTGCGCTCCTCAAGCGCCACAGCAATAGGAGCCTCGGTCAGCTTGAATACTGCGGCTAGCAATGCTGAACTGACTGCGCAAATGACCGTCAATACAAAAACAAGCCTAACCATAGTGAACCTCAACCAGGTTACTTCAATACCTTGATCTTGATATTGCGATAGGAGACGTTATCCACGTGATCCTGTAACAAAATGTGTCCGCTCTCAGCTTCACCCCAATTCGGGATCTTGCTGAACTTGCTTTGCGAGACAGCTGCACGGAATTCCGGGCTGCCACGTTCGAACGACAGAACCTTCTCACCATTCAGCCAGTGTTCAACCTTTTTGCCGTTGCAGACCAGCATGGCGCTGTTCCAGTCGCCCAGCGGATTCAACTTGGCATTCGGAGCAGGCATTACATCATAGAGCGAAGCTACTTTACGCGATCCGTTCTTTCCCTTTTCAGCATCCGGATGGGCAGGGTCCAAAACTTGAAACTCAGGAGCCGTACCGCCGTTCATCTTTGGATTATAAAAATACTTGATGCCGCTGTTGGCAGCCTTCGTCAACCTGAAATCCACCTTTAACACGAAGTTCGAGTAGACCTGTTCGGTGATAATATCACCGCCGCCACCTTTGAGGAGTACGGACAAGATGCCGTCCTTCATTTCCCAGCCTTTTGCAGGGAAAGTATCAGCTTTAATGCTCTTCCATCCCTTGGAGGTTGAGCCATCCCAGAGCATTTGAAACCCATCGGCCTTTTCTGCATCCGTCAACTGATTTTCAACGGCGTGAGCAACGACCATTAAACAGGAGACGCTTAACATTAAAACGAGCTTTTTCATGTGTGATCCTCTTTCTTTAGTTTGTGTAAAACCCTTACGCTATTGGGTGCTCGACCTTCGTGACTTCCATGGCGGAAATCCCGGAAGCGATTTCATCAGTCAAATTATTGGCTGCGGCAGCCGCTGCTGCGACAAGCGCATGATAGACGGCTCGATACGATGACGAACCATGCGAAATGATCACGGCACCTGGGACACCCAGCAACGGCGCGCCCCCGTAAATTTCTGGATCCATGTGCCGCTTGACACTCTGCAATGCGCCTCTCAGAAGCAAGGCGCCAAACATACGGACCGGATCCATGACAAACTCCTTCTTCATCAGAAATCCAAGCGCATGAGCCACGCTTTCTGCGGTCTTAAGCACCACGTTTCCGACAAACCCGTCACAGACAGCCACATCGGTTTCACCCATGAACAGGTCATGACCTTCAATATTGCCTCGGAACTTAAAATTCTGTTTTTGCAGTAAGTGGAAGGCCTTCTTTGTTACTTCATTTCCCTTCCCGTCTTCTGTGCCGATGCTCAATAGCCCGACAACTGGATTAGCCTGCTTCAAAACCGTCCTCGAATAAGCTGCGCCCATCACTGCAAACTGAGCGAGCCATTCCTCCGAGCAGTCCATGTTCGCGCCGGCATCCAACAACAAGGTCGGACGATCCCGCCGCCGGGTAGGAAGCGCTGCTGCGATAGCCGGCCTGATCACGCCCGGAATACGGCCAAGAGCAAAGACTGCAGCTGCGGACACGGCGCCGGAGTTACCAGCAGAGACCATGGCATCCGCCTCTTTCCTCTTAATCAAATCCATGCACACATTGATTGAGCACTGCTTCTTCCTCCGCACGGCAGAGGCAGGCGACTCATCCATGTTAATGTTTTCAGGCGCATGTATAATATCGAGGCGCCCCATGTTCACCCGTGGATATTTTGCCAGTTCCGCCCGTATAGCGGTTTCGTCTCCGACCAGCAGAATACGCGTAATGGTACCGTGTGGTTTTGATGCAGCCTCGACCGCTCCATGCACAATCTCACATGGCGCATGATCACCGCCCATTGCATCTAAAGCAATCCGCATGGTAACCCCCTATAAACACTCATTAAGAATTAAGAACACATTGGGTCCTTAATTCTTAACACAGCATAACAATCTAAAATTTCGAAACTTACTTAAGCCTCGATCGTCAGCACTTTACGCCCCTTGTACATGCCACAGGACTGGCACACACGATGGGTCTGCTGGGACGCGCCACAATTCGGGCATGCCTGCACTTGCGCCAGTTCAGCCTTGATGTGCCCCTTGCGCTGGCGGATTCTCATTTTCGACTTTTTCCTTTTTGGTACGGCCATTTCTCATTTCTCCTTGTTCTGCACTGCAACTGTGCCCTGCACAGTCCAAATCATTGTTCATCTTTTTTGCGCTAACCCCAGACTAACTCAGTCCGTCTAGCGCACCCCAACGGTTACCATTTCCCGCCTCATGGCAGGTGCAGGTCCCCGTATTGAGATTTTTTCCACAGGTCATACACAGTCCTTTACACGTTCTGCTACAGACCGGATAACCGGGAAGGGCGAATATAATAGCTTCTCTGACCTCTTCGGTCAAGTCTAGGAAGTCAGTTGTTTCAGAAATTTCTATGGATGTCACAAATGCGTCATCCTTGGCGTCGAACTTAAAATCGGCTGCACACCGCACACAGATGCAATTCAGGGGCAAGCTCACCTTCCCCCTGACCAGCAACTCCGTACCTAGAGCCTGGATGAATAAATCGTAGGCCACCCCCCCGGCAGGCGTAAAAACCTCGCTTTCTCCCAAGTCGAGCATCTCTACGGGCAGTTCGCCCTTATAGTGTTCCCCGTCCTCATTGAGGCGGGCAACATCAACGATCAAACGCGCCTGTGTTTCCAACGGCACCTCCCGCCCGAAGCTGGTGCTCCGAATGCTTCATTACATACTTTTCAACATAGCCATGGACGGCAGGCGACACGAATGGACGCGTATCACCACCATATCGCGCAATCTCGCGGATCGTGCTCGCGGTCACGTAACTGTAATTCTCGTTCGGCATCATGAAGAGCGTCTCAATCTCTGGCGCCAGCTTCCGGTTGGTCAACGCCATCTGAAACTCATATTCAAAATCGGAATAGACGCGCAAACCACGCACGACCACGCCGATCTTATGCGTACGGCAGTATTCCACCAAGAGACAGTCCAGCCGGTCAACTTCGACGTTTTTCAGTCCAGAAGCCGCCACGCTTTCGCGTATCATAGACATGCGTGACTCAATGTCAAACATTCCTGTCGCCTTAATTGAAACACCCGCGACCACAACAATCACCTTGTCAAACAGAGCCGCGCTTCGCTCAATCAAGTCAAAATGGCCCAATGTTAAAGGGTCAAATGTTCCTGGGTAAACAGCTATTCTATACATACCTGCAACTCATCCTTTCTATACAACACCACACGCGTATGGCCGTAGGTGCGATCACGCAGAATCGTCCATCCCGGTACGATTTCCGCGTCCTGTCTTACTGCCATTTCGGCAATGAAAAATCCACGCTTAGCAATAACCTGCTGTTCCGCCAACGCCGTCATTAACTCCAAATAACCATGCTCCCGAGCTAACTCATACGGAGGATCCGCATAGATGACATCAAATGCCCGGCCGCGGCCTGGCCCTTTGACCCATCGCATGACATCGGAACAGATCACCTCGCCTTGGCTGGAACCCAGCATGGCTAAATTTTCATTGAGAACCGTGACATGTGGAGTCTCCTTCTCGACCCATGTTGCTCGGAGGGCGCCCCGGCTGAGAGCTTCCAGCCCGACCGCGCCAGACCCAGCATAGAGGTCCAGGAAGGTCGAGTCAGCGGTGACGTTCATCAGCATGGAGAAAATCGCCTCCCGGACACGATCCTGCGTTGGCCTGACCGCATCACCGGGGGGCGTCTTCAGCTTGCGTCCGCACCACGTTCCTCCTGATATCCGCATAAGAGGTATATAGTATACCCGACTCTTGCCTGGAAATGCAAGAGCTGGCTATTACAGATTTGCATGAATAACTCCACCAGCCAACCCAGCTTACTAACCAATAATCTCCTTGCCTCTTGTACACAGGTTTGGCATAGTGTGGACGTTGATCAAAGCCACCTCTATTTAATAGGGATTTTTCTATGAAACCTACTCCTCACTATTTAATTTTGTTCAGCGTTTTGGCTCTCTATAGCCCCTCACCCCTTTTATATGCGCTAGAGGCGATGGCCCCGGGAAAACCAGCAGCAACAAACCTTGTACACGAGCAAGAAGTAACAGGACCAGACAAGCCAGCAGCCAAGACTGATACGAACTACACGCAACTGTTAGAAAAGTTTCTGAACGACCAGAAGGAGACCTACGTCCTACATTCTGTGCGATGCAAGTATGTCAGCGCGGAAACGCTCCGCCGTCTGATCGAAAACTTCCTTTCGCCTGCAGGCACAGTTGCCTGCAGCGGCGAAGATGATGTGCTTATTATTTATGATACGCCCGCACGCATTGACCAGGTTAAACAGATTGTCCAGGAGGCAGACCAGCCTGTGCCCCAGATCCTCGTAGAGGCGCGCATCGTGGAATTTGAGCTCAGTGACGCCTTGAACAAGGAGGTACAGGCCGGATTCGATAAGATGGGCGATTCAGACCCGCTTCGCAAGGTCTTCAACAATTTGATTCTTCCCGGTTACGACGCTTATGGGTCTAGCGTCAAAGATGTGGAGGCCTCCGCCAGTGGTGGCTCAAACGGTCGCATGTGGGCATTCGGAGGAAACGACAGCTTCAAAATCTGGGCCCTGGTCAACTATCTGCAAACCAAGGATTGTGCACGCCTACTCTCCTCCCCAAACATCGTCATTCGTCGCGGAGCAGACGGCAACATCACAACGGGTGAAAAGGTTCCGATCGATACCGAGACCACGACCGGCAGCAGCATCAGCAAATCAACACGCTTTGAGAACGTCGGGGTCAAACTGATCGTTCGGCCAGTCATGGTCGCAGATGACCGTATCCGACTCCGCATCAATCCAGAATTTTCAAATATAGCCCGCTATGACCTAGTCAGTAAGGCTCCTTACATTGCCCTGCGCTCCGCAACAACAGAACTGGAGGCAAAATCCGGCGACATGATCATCCTGGGCGGTCTATTGCGGAAGGAAGAACGGGAAACCGATACACACGTCCCTTATCTGTGGCGTATCCCCCTGCTGGGCTGGCTATTCACTGGCAAGACAACGCGTTCCATCACAACGCAATTGGTTATTTTCATGACCCCCCACTTGATCACGCCTGAGACCGCAGCCGCTCGCAACCAGGCACAGACGGGGAAAATATCTGAACCGCTTCGACTCAAGATGCAGGAGATCGAAAAACAAATTTACGACGAAAATCAGGCACTCGGAAGTCCTGTCAATCGCATCTCTCCAAAGAAGGGTGCCCAATGAGCATGAAGAAGAAGTGCGTTAGTGCGTTAGTGCATTACTGCGTTAGTGCAATGACACGTTATGGTGTCATAGTCTGCTGTCTTTTGTTGCTCTGCCAGGCTACAGGATGCGACAAGGTCACGGCAAGTAACAAGACGAAAGACTCCAACCGTGCCTTCACGGTGAAGAAGGGGGACTTCCCTGTGGTCTTCCGTGTCGACGGCCAACTGGACGCCATTAAGAACCATCCGCTCGCCTTCTATGGTAAGCACGGGAGCCGTGAACTCAAGCTGATCTTTGTGACACCCGAGCATTCGCTCGTCAAGTCGAACGATGTCATCTTTCGTATCTCCGATGAATTCTTCAAGCGGCAAGTGACGGAGCTGTTGCGAAAGATTCAAACAGCCGAGTTGAATGTCGCCATGGCTCAAAGCGACATCGAGATGATCCAGGCTGACAACATCAACGACTTGAAGACTGCACTGGACACCCTCAAGACAACCGTTGATACCTTCAACAAGTACGACAAGGAAGACGCGCCTAAAAAGAAACGTGACATCCAACAGGCTGTTGAAACAAAAATCAATGCCATGGAGAAGGCTGATCTTGATTTGACGCTAGCCCGTAAGGCTCTCGCCGATGCGTATGCCTCAGACGAGTATAAACAGATGGCGGCCGCAAGCAAAGTGACCGAGGCGGAAATTACCTTGGAGAAGACACGACAGGACGTAGACGCCTCCTTTTATGAGTTGCGTGTCTTTAAGCGGTATGATCATCCGCAGAAACTTGAAACCTCCCGAGAAACCGTTAAACGCAATACCATTGCCGTGCAACGCGGCATTGTGAATAATGAAACGCGTCTGACAAAGAAGAAGATTGAACTTGAAACTGAAGCTGCTTCCATCGACGACTTGAAATTTGAACTCAAGGGGCTTCAGGAGGATATGCAGAAACTTGAGATCCGCGCTCCCGCCATGGGGACGCTCTTCTATGGAAATCCCGAAAACTCACGCTGGCGAGGACGTACGGAGGAAACTCTTCGAGAGGGCAGCGAAATCTGGATCGGCCAAGTCATGGCCTATATCCCCGACATGGCAAGCTTCCGTGTGGAGACCAGTATTCCTGAAGAATTCCGCTCACGCGTGAAAACTGGCCTCCCCGTGCACATCAAGGCCAAGGCGATACCTGACTTGCTCCTGAAAGGCTCCATAGAAAAAATCGCGGCAGCAGCCACTCCGATCGTCCAATGGGATGCTCAGAGTCCCAAGGTTTATTCGACACAAATATCCACTGATAAATCAGATTCCCGTTTGACATCCGGGATGACCGTGCAAGTGGAAATCATCGTTGAGACCATCCAGAACGCCCTCTTCGTCCCTATCGAAGCTGTCTATACTCGCGAAGGAAACGTGTATGTAAAAGTGGAAAACGCCAGCGGATCCGCCGAAGAACGGAAAGTGAAGACCGCCCGTTTTTCTGCAGACTATATTGAAATCACAAATGGCCTAACAGAAGGCGACAGCGTCCTGCTCGTGCGCACCGCCCTTTAATCATGATTGAACTTGTCCAGTTGTCTAAGCAATATCACGCAGGGGGCGTCACGATTGATGCGCTTCGTCCGACCTCCTTGGTGGTTCCGCAAGGGGCGTTTCTGACAGTGATGGGGCCGTCTGGCTCTGGCAAGTCCACATTGCTCAACCTATTCGGTTTATTAGTTCAGCCAACATCTGGCGTTTACAAAATCAATGGTCGGGAAGTCTCATCCCTCTCGGATGATGAAACGTCGCATGTGCGCAATCAGACCATCGGCATGGTCTTCCAGTCATTTAATCTGCTGACGCACCTGACCTGCCTCGAGAATGTCTGCCTGCCCATGCAATATGCAAGGAAGCACCACGCGACGATGAAGACACGCGGCAAGGCGCTGCTCGATCAGCTGGGACTGCAAGGACGCTACTATTCGAATCCGACCCAGCTTTCCGGTGGCCAGTGCCAGCGTGTCGCCATTGCACGTGCGCTCGCAAATGAACCGCCGGTCATTCTGGCTGACGAACCGACCGGCAATCTCGATGAAAAGACAGGACTGGAAGTCATGCAGATTTTCTCCGACTTAAACCGTGCCGGCAAGACCATCATCTTGGTCACGCACAATCCCGCTTACGCAGCTTTTTCCACCCATCAGATCAACATCCACGACGGGACGGTCTCTTTTAAGACGTAATAACCATGTCCTTCTTTGAACTATTAGCAACGATCTACGCAAGCCTCTCGCGTCACGTTATCCGCGCATTGTTGGCAACACTCGGCATCGTGCTGGGCATCGCCGCCGTTGTGTCCATGCTCGCCATCAGCGAAGGTGGAAAGCGTGGCATCATCGACCAGATTAAGGCCCAAGGCATCGACAACATCATCCTCAAAAGCATCAAGCCCACGACCACTACGACCGACTCCAAGAACGCAAGCCGGTCCATCGAGATGTACGGGATCACGCAAAAAGACTTCGACCACATTGCCAGCACCTTTAACAACATTGAACAGATTGTGCCGATCCAGCAGAAGAGCTTCAATATTTACAGTGGACAAAACAAAACGGACATCTCTGTACTCGCAACAACACCAACCTTATTTGATGTCATCAACTGTTCCATCATCGATTCCCGTAGCAAAAGCTTTCCCGAAAAAAACAACGGCATTTTCATGCCCTCCTGCTACGTGGGGGTTGATGCGGCACGTAAACTCTTTGGCCATCGCGACCCCATGGACGAATGGATTGAAATCGGGCGACGCTCGTTTCGGGTCATTGGAATTATAGAAGGTGCCGGGCAGGGACGGATTGGCGGTTCTCACAACATCAATAATGTCATTTATGTCCCGATGGCAATGGCCGATTCCATCTGGGGCAAGGGAAACCAAACCCGCTATTACGGCACAGAGGTCGTCGCATACCACTTCCTCTACATCAAGGTCACGGATGTCGAATATGTTCCCGATACCGTGGCCCGACTCAAAAGTTATCTGTCGGTCACACATGTTAATTCCGACTACGAAGTGCAAGTGCCCTATGAACTCATGCGGGCAGCGGAAAAAACACAGCGCATCTTCACGCTCGTGATGACTTCGATTGCAGCGATCTCCCTTCTCGTCGGAGGTATCGGCATCATGAACATCATGCTCGCGAACATCTTTGAACGTACACGCGAAATCGGTGTCCGTCGTGCACTGGGCGCTACACGCCGCGATATTTTAGTCCAGTTCCTGACCGAGTCCATTGTGCTCACCTTTATTGGAGGCGCCTTGGGAATCGGTGTGGGCATCCTGACCGCGCACGGCGCGGAAGCGGTCGCGCAATTCAATGGCGATATGACCATCCACGCGATTGTCACCACGGAAAGTCTGCTGGTCTCCTTAGCCGTCTCTGTTGTGACCGGCATCACCTTCGGCACCTATCCGGCCTGGAAGGCCGCGCGCCTCGACCAGCTCATCGCGCTCCGCCACCACCCGCTCATACTCACCCTCCGAAACCTCCCCATCCTCTTTGCGCCTTTGCGTCTTTGCGGGAGACCCTTCCCCGCCATCTCCATACAACGGACACGGCGCATCAACCTGAATTTCCATGTCCGTCATATTCCTCAGAAAACCGCACTCCCTCAATCGTTCAAGACAACCATCGAGCATTTCATAAACACGATTTGAACCTTGCTCTTCAGTCTCCAACCGAAGCACATTCCGCAGCCCAGCAAACGCTTTATCCCAGTCGTCGCACGTCAAGGCGCGAGCCCGAGCCACTTCCCACAGCATAAAACTATGCACGGGAATCACCAAC
>JBAXCC010000038.1:0-18847 GCA_037141675.1 bacterium
AGTTCATGGGCGTACTGGTAGGAGTATTGCGCCCACGATGTTCCACCCGTGTTCAGCAAGATGATCCGTTCCCCTCCAGCTGCCCGTTGGTGGACGGTCATGGGGCCATATTGAGGGTCGTTCTTGACTTGAATAACGATCGGCTTGGCATCTGGAAAGTTAGGGGCGAAGCTCTGTGTCACGTTTTGCAGCAACGCACCGATATCATTGCAACTGGCGCCGGCCCAGTCTCCTTGCATGATCATCAGCTCGACATGTGTCATCTTGATTTGCCCTTTGGATCTCCAGCCGCTCACGGACGTACCCGCGCCAGCAGCCTTCTCAAGCGCTTGCACCCGCTGTTCCAATTTTATGACACGTTGCTCCAGCGTCTCCTGCGCCCATAACGGACTGGAAGCGCAAGCGAATAAGAGCGGAACTAACGGAACCAGTAAACAACGATGCATGTGCTCTCCTTTGAAACTTCACTGGAATGATGAGGCAAGAAGCTTTACCATACATGTTTACCGGCTTCGACTTCGACCCAGTCGCCATTGGGTTGGGGCTGGACGCGGGCTTTGATGCCCTTCGGGATCTCGACCTCCAGATGGCGTTTGGCACCTTCCATTTTCCATGAAACGCGTACTGGCCCTTTGACGCTCAGGTATTCGCCCTTGGCTTCTGTGACGGTCGCGCTTGTGCACGGCGCAATGATGAGCTTGTTTGCACCGATCGCATCGTCTGCCACGCGGATACCCAAGAGATATTTAATGATCCAGGAATCGACAGAGCCGAACATCGGATGATCTTGGCTGAAGGTATTGTCGGACATCTTCCAGACTTCCCACAGGGTCGTGGCTCCGTTGGCCAGCATGTAGCCCCAGCCTGGAAACGTATCCCGCGTAATATTCGGCTCAACAGCAGCGGGCATCAGGTCCATCATGTATTGGGTGCTGTAAATACCTGTTGAGAGCGCACCGTCGCGAGCCTTCAGCGCATCACGCAGGAGCGCTTCCGCTGCTGGCCGATGCTCTGAGGCCACCAGATTGTGGTAGAGCCCAAAGGCTTGGTCGCCTTGTCCGCCTTTGCCAACCTTCCCATCCTGGACGAATTTCGCTTGAAATGCCGTACGGATATTTCCGGCTAGCGTCTTCCAGCGCGCCGCATCCTCTGGCTTGCCGAGTACAGTTGCAAAGCGGTTCATCAGGGTTGCAAACTGATAATAGTGAGCTGTGGCAGTCATGCTTGTTGAGGGCTTATCCAGTGCCTCATGGTCGCCAATGCACCCTTTAACGACAAAGTCAGGAACCTTTTGGGCGACGAGATCCATGTAGCGGACACAGGCCGGATAAAGCTCTGCGACAATCTCCACATCGCC
Organism: bacterium; assembly: GCA_037141675.1. Lineage (GTDB taxonomy): Bacteria > Verrucomicrobiota > Kiritimatiellia > RFP12 > UBA1067 > CAIZQW01. Next base: position 1,358 of record JBAXCC010000038.1, read on the forward strand.
ATAGTAGCGCAGCAGCTCCGCCATGACTACGGGCACGCCGAGCGCCCAGCCAATCGGACCTGCGCGGTCGCCAAAGCCACGATCTCCCACCCCGACATAAGGTGCAGTCTCTGTAAAGTATCCATCCGCTTTCGCCTCATCCGCATAATCGCGCAGAGTTTTGCGATAGAACTCCTGCATGTCGTAATTCAAGATGAGGGTCTCCGCCGTCACTGCAATGTCCGCACCATAGCCGAATCGTTCGCGTCCGGGACAATCCGACTGAACCCCCATCACATTACTGATAAAGGTGCTCCTGCAGACCTGGTGCAACGCGTTAATGCGTGGATTGGAGCACGCAAACGTCACGGCGGACTTCAGATCGCTCGCCCAAGCATGGGCTGTAATGCTCTTTGCCTCGATAGGCGTCGAAAGTCCCTCGATCTGCACATAACGGAAGACATGCCAAGTAAAGCGCGGGGTGTAGGTCTCATCCCCTGCCCCGCTCCGAATATACACGTCGTGTTGCTCGGCAATGTCAGGTGCGCCTGGACCGCCCACGCCCTTTCGTTTAATCTGACCGCACACCGCTGTCATCGTGTTGACGGTTCCGTTGGTGTAGAGCAGCTCGCCATAGCGGAAGGAGATGCGCTCGCCAGCAGGGCCCTTGCCAAGATGGAAAGTTGCAACACCCGAGAAGTTGCGCCCCATGTCTACGACAACGACATTGGGCTGTATAGCCGTTACACGAGCGGCTTGCCATGATTCGCGCTCGACGACCTGCGGTGCATTATTGTGCTCCAGCACGCCTGATGGCGCTGTTACAATTGTTGCATTTCGCCAAGCACCACTTTTTTGTTGTGCGTCGTACACTTCCCCCAGATAGAGACTGTTGCGAAGGAGCGGGGTCTCCGTCACCTGCCATGATTCATCTGTCGAGAGGTTTTGTACATTTCCCCTGCTATCTGCTAGAGTGAGTTCAGCCGCCAAAGCTGACCGACCGATGGTTAGCTTCTCACGTATATTAATCCGCCCCCATAGCCGTAGAGGCAATGGATTATACCAGCCATTCCCAAGGGTGACGGTCAACGTATTCTCACCCTGCACCAAGAGAGGCTTCACGTCATACGTATCGAAAAGGATACGTTTGCCGAAGGGGGTCCAGAGCGGGGCAAGCATGGCTTTGCCAATGGGTTTTCCATTAAGCTCCGCGCGATAGAGGCCCAGCCCCGCAATGTTCAATTGCGCAGACTGAATATCCTTTTGTACGCTGAAAGTCTTTTTGAAAAGCGGAGCCGGATCATCCGCATAACACGCCTCATCCGAGGCTGGCTGCGGTTTCCCATCGCTGATCCAGACAACCTTGTCCATGGGTTTTGGCAATTCCGATTGAGCAACTAGGGAAAGCAAAGACACAGCAATCAACAGCATCCAATATGCATTCTTCATTCGCAAACTCCTTCTTTCATTTCTTGCAACCCACCGGAAACATAAACCGTTTTTCAAACGGAAAGGCGTCATCGAGGTGTCGGATGATGGGCGGCTCCGCCTGCTCTGGACTCCCCAGGACTTCAATCACATCAAACCGATAAAACATGTCCGGATACTTCGTCTTGCGCAAATAGGTCGCTGCGGCGCGGTTCAACGCATGTCGCTTGTCCTTGTCGACCGCCATGGCCGGCCGGCCATAATCTTCACGCTTCCGCGTCTTGACCTCTACAAAAACAAGAAGGTCTTTTTTTTGCGCAATAATATCGATTTCGTCATGTCTGTTTTGGCGCACATTGCAACCTATGATTGAAAAACCATCGGCCTTTAAAAAGGCAACCGCCTGCTGCTCGCCCCACTTGCCCACAACAGCGGTACGCGGCGGCGCTTCAGTTTTTTTCTTAAATAAACTCACACCAAACATAATAAATCGATAAGCTCCATACGTTCGCATTAACAAATGCTTTTTCGCTAAGGGCGCAATTTGGGTGAAGTACGGCGTGCCCTCGCAAGTCCGTGAATACACGGGGGCACAGCTCGTACTTCACCCAGCATCCGCTGTTCAAATATGCTCAGTTGCTTGCACGAGATAAGCCCGGCGGTATTCCGCCACTCGCGGGGCTTTCCGTGCAAGCAACTCATAGCGCTCTTCGCGTAAAACATTCATAAAACCGTGCAGACACAAACAATAATTCATTTCAGACGCACGCGGGGATCAAGCCATGCATAGCATAAATCCGTACAGAGATTGACGGCCTGATAGAAGAGAGCACCCAAGATCACGACCGCGCGTACAACAGCCATGTCAGAGGCGTGTATGGCATTCAAGCTGACGCTACCCAGACCAGGAATGCCGAAGAAGCTTTCCAGCATCAAGCTGCCCGTAAACAGAAAAGGGATGGAAAGACTGATATAGGTCACAATCGGAATCAAACTGTTCCGAAGGACATGGCGGAATAAGATCCGGGCAGGACTCAGCCCCTTGGCCTGTGCTGTCCGCACATAAGGCTTATAGAGTTCATCCAAAATTGCAGCTCGGAAGAAACGGATGTCTCGTCCCAGCCCACTCAAGATGCCAATCATGACTGGCAGAAGGATATAGGCAGCGGACTCATAACCCCACAACGGGAAAAGGCGAAGCTTGAAAGCCAAGATGAACTGCCCGGCTAAAACCCAGACCACATAATTCACACTCATCAGGACCGTTGAGGCGATCAGCACGATGCGATCAAACTGGCCTCCACGCCAGGCTGCGCACAAGAGGCCTAGCATCACACCGATAATCGTGCCGCCCACCAAGATCGGAACTGTTATAGAAAGAGAAGGCCCCACCCCCGTGCGCAAGACCTGTCCGACAGGCTGCAGATATTCCGTGGAGGTTCCCAGGTCGCCCTTTGCCAGACCCACACAATAATTCACAAATTGCGAATCAAAAATCCCGCTGTTTTTCTTCTGGAGTTTCAGCGTCTTTCCAGCCAGCTTGGTCGCATGAAGGGTTGTCACCGTCCATCCGTCACGCACTGAAAACTCTAGTGGAGGTTGTCCATCAACGAGCACTTCATCGGTTGTCCCGTTTGATGGATCTTGTAGGCCCAGCAGGATCTGCCCGGCGTTCAAGCGATACGTGCCGGGGGGCAGAGGATAGGTAATGGGGAGAGGCATACGGCCGGTCTTATCAGACGCAGGCAGGGATGAAGCCGATATACGCCCCAAGGCACGAATGTCGGTCCAGCGTCCAAGCACCAGGGGTTTGTCGTATCCGAAGCGCGCATCAAATTCCGCCAACGCAGCAGCGGTTGCGTTTTTTCCAAGGACAATTTCAGCCGGCGAGCCTGCAACCACATGAAAGAGCAAAAAGGTCAGGACCAATACGCCTAACGTCGTGGGCAACGCTTCACACATACGCCGTAGAATATATCGCTTCATTGCTTCTTCTTGCGCAACGGTTTTTCAGTGGCTCCGGAATCCTTCACAAATTGCTTATCCAGCGCTTCCCATGCAGCGGCCATGGCCTGCACACGTTCGGGCTGAACTTGCGCAAGATTCTTCTGCTCGCCGCGATCTGTCGCCATATTGTAAAGTTCCCATGATCCGCCGTCACGTTTGGCAGAGACCATCTTATAATCGCCTACGCGCAACGCCTTGTTGCCTTCATGACTAAAGAAGATCGTATCGCGTGTCAAGGCTCCGTCCTTTGCAAATGCCGGTGCAATGCTGACCCCCGGCATGGCTGGCGATCCCTGAGGCAATTCGGGCTTGATATGAGTAAGATCGAGGATCGTCGGCACAATATCGATCACATGGCAGAGATCTTTGCGCAATTCGCCTTGCGCCTTTATACCTTCTGGCCACTGGACCACGAGCGGCGTGGAGATGCCGCCTTCGTGAACCCATGTCTTATGACGACGGAAGGGTGTATTGGAGACCGTTGACCAACCCGGCCCAAGACAGAGGAAGCTTTCGCCTGATCCCATGGGCGCACTCGGATTGTGACCATCCCCACGGATCATCATCTCCGCACTGCTTCCATTGTCAGAGAGAAACATGATTAGCGTGTTATCCAGTTCGCCCATGGCCTTGACCTGCGCTACAAGACGGCCGATCTCACGGTCCATGACCTCGACCATCGCCGCATGAATCGCCATCTTCTCAATCTGGAATTTCTTTTGCTCATCAGTCAAGGCGTCCCATGCTGCAGGACGATTGACTTCGCCTTTGCCGAGAGGACCGTTGATTTTCTCCCAGTTGTCATAAGGAGCACCCACATCCCGCTCAACTGCGGAGAGCGGACAAGAAACAATACCTGCCTCTGTTTGACGTTTATAGCGGGCAGCGCGTACAGCCTCCCAGCCCTTTTCATAACGTGCACGGCAACGTTCGATGTCCGCCTGCGGCGCATGCAGCGGGAAATGAGGAACCGTGTAGGCGACATACGAGAAGAAGGGCTTGCCCGCATACGATGCTGCATGATCCTTCAGGCACTGGAGGGCATGGTCTGTAAACGCAACCGTTGTATAGTAGTTTGACCCCTTCTGGACAGGCGGCAGCCTCTGGTCATCCAAGTCATGGTTGCCCGGATAGAAATTGTGGTCATGGTCATGCAGACAATAGGACCTGTCAAACTCACCGCGGGCTAATATTTGATTGGCTCCAAAGACATGCCACTTCCCCGAATGATAACTGCGATAGCCCGAAGACTTCAGCCAATGCGGCATGCGACGCGTCCCCTCCGGCACGGGGTTGTTCCTGGGATCCGTCCGTGTCTGCTGAGGATAATAGCCAGACAAAAGCGCGGTGCGCGTCGGCCAGCAGCGCGCGGTGTTATAGCACTGCGTGAAGCGCAACCCCTTTTTGGCAAGCGAATCAATGTTCGGCGTCTCGATTTCACCGCCATAACAGCCAATATCCGAAAACCCCATATCATCTGCCATGATCAACAGAACATTCGGCTGCTTCTGAGCCGCTGAGGCCATCATCGCCGTTGAGACAATGATCAAAAATGATTTAAACATGTTTTTCACCTTTTACTTTTGTTCAGCCAAAAATATAGCACAACCCCCAAGATAGGTGGAGCATATTTTAGTCCCAGGAACTATTAAATGTCCTTTAAAAGCTGGGGTCAAAGCCCACGCGTACTTTGCCGTCGTGGCCAATGAGGGGCTGGGCATTGTCCACCTTGCCCAACTCACGAGAGCCAGAGGCTGGACCATCCAGGCCCAGATCGTCCTTCATGGCAACGACCAGGGACTGAAGCTGGGTGACGATTGATGGGTTCGCGGAAGCGACATCCGTTACTTCGCCGATATCCGTCCGGAGATTATAGAGTTTAGCCTTTTCGGACGGTCTTTTCTCAAGAGAAAGCTGGAGCTTCCAATCGCCATGACGGACAGCTTCAAGCCGAAGTCCCCGGTAGTAGTAGAACGTCTCGTGTGCGGCTGGCGCCTGCCCATCGCCGGAGAGCTGGGGCCAGATGTTGGCACCGTCGATCTTGCGGTCGGTTGGCACCTGCCCGCCAGCGAGCGCGGCAAAGGTTGGGAGAATGTCGAACATGCCGGTGATAGCATCACACACCGTAGCGGCAGGGATTTTCCCCGGCCACCACGCAATGGTGGGGACGCGCATGCCGCCCTCGAGAGTGCTGCCCTTGTTGCCGCGCAAGGGCAAATTCACGGCGCGTTGGGTGCCGCCGTTGTCACTCGTGAAGATCACAAGCGTACGTTCGGCAAGGCCCTGTTCGCGAAGGGTGTCGAGAATGCGGCCGACGCTCCAGTCAACCTCCTCGACCCAGTCGGAATAGATACCGTTTGGCGATTTGCCTGCCCATTTCTTGCCGGGATAGATCGGGAAATGGACCGCGTTGTGCGGAAGGTAAAGGAAGAATGGCGCTGTCTTATGCTTGGCGATGAATTGAAGCGCTTCGTCGGTATAGATCTCAACCAGCGACTGCTGATCATCGGGCATGACGCGTTTGACCACAGTATTGTTGCGCATGAGCGGGAGCGGCGGCTGCCCTTTTCCCTCTTTGCCTTTCGGGAGAGGTTTGCCAAGGTCGCTTTTCACGCCATCAGAAGCCGGACCCATGTCGTTGGAATAGGGCAGGCCAAAATAATAATCAAACCCCTGCTTCAGCGGTAGAAATTCCGGTTGATCGCCCAGATGCCATTTACCGATGATGCCTGTGGCATAGCCGGCAGCCTTAAGAACCTCAGCGACAGTGATTTCCTTGGGAGAGAGGCCAATATCATTGGCAGGGAAGAGCACGTGCGGGATCGGCAGGGCGCGTTTCGGGTAGCAGCCGGTCATCAGCGCCGCACGCGAAGGCGAGCAGACCGGCGCAGCGTAAAACGATGTGAGTCGACGCCCTTCTTTGGCCATACGGTCGAGGTTGGGTGTACGGTTAAGCTTCGAGCCAAATGGGCCGATGTCAGCATAACCCATATCGTCAATATTGATGACGATAAAATTCGGTTTGCTCTCCGGCAATGCAGCCAGAGGCACCAGCACAAGGGCAGCTAGGCAGGCTATAGAATGCTTTATAGAATCATTTTGTGTTCTCATATTATTACGTTCTCCCAATAATGCGTTGAGTCTATCGCGTTTGCATTAGACTGTCCAGCATCAAGCTTACTCTGTATTTACTCTCCTATCGCAGGATCAATTCGCTAGCAGGACATTCTGCACTATAATGGCCTGAGCCAACTGTGAAGGTCATGCGATTACGGAGCGGCTCAATCTTTTGAGCATCCGCAAAGATAACACCCTTCGTGTCTGGCTTAACTGGCAGACAGATCGTTGCCGACGTGTTGACAGGAATATCTATATCCAATTTGAAGAGACCATTTTCTTTTCTCCATTGGCTACAGATCACACCATAAGGTGAATCATGCTCAGCCTTGACCCAGTCTAACCCTTGAACAGGAACAGGGGAAATGACAATCTGCTTAAAGGCAATATCATGGGGACTATTCTTGAGGGCAACTGCTGAAACCGTATCTGCAAGGCGAATGCCGGCCAAGGTTTGATACCACCAGGCAGAGACATCACCAAACATGATGTGGTTACGTGAATCTCCATCGCCCCAGTCCTCCCAGAAGGTCGTTGCCCCGCGACGGATCCAAGTTCCAAACGATTTCTTGTCATCCTTGGTTGCCATCGCAAAGGCCAAGTCGCTCCGGCCTGCTTCACTCAGCGAGCGGAAAATATATTTAGATCCCAGAATACCAAAGTCTGGATATGCATTATTCTTCTCCACAATCTCGGTCAGTTTTGACTCCACTTTCACCCGCTCGCCAGCAGGTACGAAGCCTTGATGCAAGGCGCAACTCTGCGAGGTCTGGCTCCCGATGGAATAGATGCCCTCGCCCTTATAAAGCTTCTGATTATAGGCATCTTTAATCTGTTCAGCTAATGCGGCATACTTCTTTGCATCTTCTGTTTTACCTAATGCTTCAGCCGCGCGGGCCAAAATCTGGACATCGAGATAATAGTAACCCGTCGAGGTCACCTCAGTCGGTGTCTTTGTCGAAATGGGCGTCCAATCACTTAGCCCATGTGAGGCTATAAAGCCCTTTGCTTTCGAGCCCATGTAGTCCACATATTTCGCCATCGCAGGATAGGCCTTCTCCAGCAGACTCACATTGCCTTCATACACATAGAGCGTCCACGGAATAATCACGAGCGCACTGTCCCATGCAGGTCCGTTGCCCCACTCATATCCCCATCCGCTGGTCGGCACGATGGCGGCAATATTGCCGTCTGCTTGCTGTTCATCCATCAAGTCGCCTATCCACTTTTCGTATGCCGCTGTGTTCTGGAAGTTATACATGGCCAACTCGACTGCCAGATGCGCATCGCCGGTCCACCCGTTCTTTTCACGGTGCGGACAATCTGTCGGATAGCCATTCGCAAAATTACTGCGATACGCCCACACGATCGCATCCTGCATTTTATTGATGAGTTCATTGCTGCACGTAAACGAGCCTGCAGACTTGAAGTCTGTCTGAACAACGCACGCAACAACGTCTGCCGCTGTAAGCTCTTTGAGTCCGCTGATCTCCACATACTGGAATCCATTGTATGTAAAGCGCGGTTCGTAGACTTGCCGAGCAGATCCATCGCATACGAAACGGTCGACTTGGAATCCGCCGCCAGACAGTAGCATGGATGATGCTGGATAGCGGAAGTGAACGTCAAGGGGCTTTATATCCACACGTCCGTCCGCTGCCTGACGCTCGCCATATCGGATGGTCAACACATCGCCAGCACTTTGTCCTTTCACCTGCAAACGAATCCAGCCTGCCATGTTCTGTCCAAAATCAATACCCCACATACCTTCAGCAACCTTGCGAATGGTCTTGGGCTTGATTTCCTGCACAACGACAGAGGGAGGCAAAGCCTCCGCGACAAGCTTTCCGGCAGGTCCCGGCACTTCTTCAGCATTGACCACCTGCTTTGACAAATCCACTGTTTTATCACGTTGCAGGCCGATCACCTCGCCTTCGCGGATACAGTCAAATCCGACTGGGCTAGGTACCTGGCGCCAGCTCTTATCCGAACAGACCAACTCCTTCGTGCCATCCGCATAGACCAACTCTAGTTGCGCAATCATGCGAGGAAAATCGCGCCACGGCGCATTGTCAAAATTCCAGACTGCAACCGCGCGCACATCATACCATCCATGTCCCAAGAGCACATTCAGCACATTGTCGCCAACCTTCAGTTGCTGGGTCAGATCGTACGTCGAGTAGAGCACACGCTTGTCATACTTGGTCGGAACAGGGTCCAACACCTTCTTTCCTATGCGGACATTGTTCAGACTTGCCTCATAAAAGCCGACGCCGGTGATGTGCAACGTGGCTGCAGTGAGTGTTTTTTTCAGGTGGAACTGCTTCTCAAAAGCAGGGGAGACTAACTCGATGCGCCGTTCGATTTTACCATAAGACGTTGAATCAATGTCCGCGGTCTTTGTAACCTGCGCCCAGCTCGTGTCCGTAACCATTGATGAGCCATCCGGGAAGCGTAGTGTTGCCAGAAATCCCGTATGCCCCCCCTTCTTGCTTTGAACAACAGCCGTGATTTTGTTTTCACCTGGTTTGACAAACGACGTCACTTCGACAAAGCGCATTTGCTTCGGACTATTCAGGTGCCCCCATGTCTTGGCAGCCTCTTTTCCATTGATTATCACATCGAATGTTTCATCCCCGGCTAGCGCGAGCAACACGACTTTGCCTGGCGGGATCGTGGGCGTGTTAAACACTTTTTCAAAGCTTTGCTTCTTAGGATTTGCACCATAAATCCATTTCGCGCCAGCCATATCAAAATCAGGACGTGTTATGGCATTCGCCCCAATCCACTTAGCTGTCCAGTCCTCAGGCTTGAGTAACCCCATGATCCAGGTCGAAGGAGCGCTCCACTCGGAAGGCTTTTCATCTCCCTTGGTCCAGACGCGGACTCGCCATGTATAACGACCAGACTGTTCAAGCGGCTTACCTGAATAGACAACATTCAACGATTGAGAGGAGAGCACCTTGCCTGAATCCCAGACTATTGCATTGCCTTTGACCCCCATTTTTTGGACCTCCACATGATAAGCCGCTTGGATCACGTTTTTTGCAGAGGCCTCTGTTGCTACACACTTCCAGCTCAAGCGTGGCGCAAGGCAATCCAGTCCAACGGGGTCCTGTAGATATTCAACAGTCAACGACGCAGGGGCCTTAACCCCAGCACCAAATGCACAACTACAGATCATCAGCGCAACGGTCATCATCTTTTTCATGCGTTTCTCCTGTTTTATCGCCATAGAAAATGTTTTCAGAGTAAAGGATATCCCCCTTCTCCACTTTGACAGTGAGTATAACAGACACCACTGCCTATGTCATGTCGCAAAAACCAGTTACGCAATAATTACCCCCATATTTTCCTCCACAAGCGACACTGGAATGTGTTAAATTATCTCCCTACACATTTTTAAATCAACAACCTGGTAGCTCATTAAAATGAATTTTTGGAAAGATACTTACCCGCTTATTATCTCCTGCGCTCGTGGACTTGTGCCGCAGACCTCGTCCGAACTGACACAGATGGGCTATGACATCGTTGACACAACGGAAAGCTATGTCGTTATCCGCGGAAACATGCGCGACATGATGCGCCTGAATCTCCAACTGCGCACAGCACATCGCGTATTGGTACCCTTACTCCGAACCAGTTGCCGCCATTTGCGTGAACTCTATGATGCTGTTTATTCCGTTGAGTGGGAAAATTTATTGGAAGCTGATGGTTATTTTACAGTCAACTCGATTGTCCGCAATGACACCATCCAAGATACGCGCATGCCATCGCTCAAGACCAAGGATGCCATAGCCGACCGGATGCGCAGTTCGTGCGGTGGCCGTCCGGATTCCGGCCGTGAAACGCACGGTGCAGCTATTTTTGTTTATTGGCAGGATACCGATATCACCGTTTATATTGACACGACCGGCGAACCGCTTTCAAAGCGCGGCTACCGAATGCTCCCTGGCATGGCACCTATGCAGGAGACTCTCGCAGCCGGATGTGTACTGGCCTCTGGATGGGAGGGCAAAACACCGTTTGTCTCGCCGATGTGCGGCAGCGGAACGCCCGCCATCGAAGCTGCGCTCTTCGCCATGAAACGCGCACCTGGCAGCTTTAAGAGTCACTTTGCTTTCATGGCTATAAAGGGTTACCGGATTACAATCCCCGGGGAGCAAGCAGGAGCAAGCGTGCGCCAACGCTTTGGCGCATCTCCCGAACAAATCTGGAAGGATATGGTTGCTACTGCGCATGCGAATGAAATTACGACTGGCTTGCCGCCTATCATCGCCACGGACATTGATCCAGAAGCGGTTGAGACCGCACACACCAATGCCATCGCTGCTGGCGTGGCGCAACATATCACCTTTAACACGTGCGATTTTGCTTCAACACGCTTACCCCCCGCACCAGGGATCATTTTCCTGAATCCGGAATACGGCGAGCGCCTTGGCAGTGGAACGGATCTCGAGCCACTGTATAGCCGCATCGGGGATTTTTTCAAGCAGAAGTGCACAGGTTATACAGGATGTGTCCTTACAGGAAATATGGAGATGTCGCGCAAAATCGGATTGCGTTCCATCAAGCGTATCCCTTTTTTCAATGGTCCTATTGAATGCCGTATGGTCGTCTTTGACCTCTATGAAGGAACTGAAAAAGAATGAAAGCCCTAACTGTCATTTGCAACGGTCAAGCTCCTTTCACGGTCTCCGCGGGAACGCAGATTCGTGACATTGTCCCGTCCGTAGACAAAAACGGACTTCCCGTATTAGGCGTTATAGCCAATAACATGATCTACAGCCTGAACCAGACGCTGATTACGGATGCGACACTGACAACGCTAACGCTTGCTGATGAACAGGGATGGACTATTTATCGAGCCTCACTGAGTTTTCTGATGGCCAAGGCAGCACATGAACTTTTCCCGACCTGCGAATGCCGTGTGCGGAACTCCATCGGTGCCGGCCTCTATTGCACTGTTGGATGGCCTAGTCTCACAGAACAAGACATTGCCGAGAACGTACAGACGTTGAAAAGCGCCATGGCCGAAATGGTCCAGCAAGATCTGCCCATCACCTACGATGTTGTCTCGTATGAAGCTGCGGTGAACTGCTTTAAAGAAACCCAGCAGACTGACAAGTTAAACTTACTTGAACACCGAAATCCTCCAACCGTCTGCATGACATGCTGTGGCGAGTTTCGGGATTTAAGCCAGACGTCGCTTGTTCCAAGGACTGGGCTGCTCAAGCTTTTTGATGTGGTTCCGCATGCTGAAGGTTTCGTACTGAATGTACCGGCTACAGAGTCGCCGAACGAACTCAAGCCTGTATCGTCTCACGAACGCCTCTTCGATGTCTACCGGGAACACATTGCCTGGGGAAAGATTGTTGGAATCACCACAGTCGGCCAACTGAATCAAGCCATCCTTGAAAAACGTGCAGGCGATTTTGTCCAGACCATCGAAGCGCTCCATAACCGGAAACTGGCACAGATTGCCGACCGCATTGTGAACCAAAAACCCAGGGTCAAACTCGTCTTATTGGCAGGCCCCTCTTCCGCAGGAAAGACGACCACGGCCAAGCGCCTCATCACACACTTGCGCGTGAGCGGCCTTAACCCCTTGCTGATTTCTACGGATAATTATTTCTTAGGAGATGAACTCAACCCCAGAGATGAAAAGGGGAATATCGACTACGAGCACATCGAAGCCATGGATCTTCCGCGCCTCAACAACGACCTGCTTCGGTTGATGAATGGCGAAGCTGTCAAGATGCGTTCCTTCGATTTCAAGACAAAGACAGGCTTCGAACAAGAACGCTTCACCCGGCTCTTCACAAACGGCATCATTGTGATGGAGGGTATCCACAGTCTTAATCCTCGGCTAACCTCCGATGTCGCACGCGAAGATAAATTCCTAATTTACCTCAATACGTTGACCCAGTTGGGCATCGACAGCAGCAACCGCATATCGACCAACGACACACGTATCATCCGCCGCCTCGTCCGCGACTACCAGCAACGCAACCGTAGTGCGCTTCAAACCCTACGCCTCTGGAAATCGGTCGCACGTGGCGAACAGCGTTGGATTTATCCCTTCCAGAATCTCGCAGACGCGGTGTTTAATTCCGCGCTCGATTATGAACTGGCCGTACTGAAACCCTTTGCTTCCCCCCTTCTCAACCAAGTGAAGTCCTGGGATAAGGAATACCTCGAGGCACGACGCCTCTCAGGCATGCTTTATAACTTCTCCGCGCTCAGTCCGAATGTTGTTCCCAGCGATTCCATCCTGCGCGAAACCATCGGCAACAGCATCCTCGAATACTAAGATACTGCTACATTTAGCCGCATCGCGCCAGTTTGACGCACCTAAAAGTGCTTTATTGTCCTATTTCGGACGTGCTGCCTCACGCCCCTTTCGATATATCGGGCCCCTTTGCATGCGAGTGGGCTGCCTCATCCCCTAAATATGCATTGGCACGTCCTATGCTTTATATTTCAAGTCCATTATGGACCAGGAGGAGCATTATGAAACAAACACCCCTATTATCCGTTCTAACACTAACAACCCTTTTACTCTCTTCAACAGGCATGGCAAATGCCGCGGAAGGCGATTTTCGTAAGGGGTTTTCGGGCGTCGCATCCAAGGCGAGGCCGGCTGTTGTATTCATCCAAGTGGAAAAACAAGTTGCCGTCGGCGGAGGACAACTCTTTTTTAATAACCCCTACGACCTCTTCGACGAAGGAATGCTTGAACGCTTTGGCATGCCGCATGGTTATAACCGTAAGCAACTACCGCAAAACCGCCGTCAGCCCCAACAGATGTTTAAACAGACAGGGCAGGGTTCTGGCTTCCTGATCAGCAAAGACGGCTATATCATGACCAACACGCATGTCGTAGGAGACGCCGAGAAGATTACCGTGCGACTCATGGACGGACGCGAATTCATTGCCAAACGGATCGGAGCCGACAGCAAGACAGAGGTCGCCCTGATTAAGATAGAAGGCAATGACTTGCCCTGCATTTCAATTGGCGACTCAGCAAAACTTGAAATCGGCGAATGGGTCATTGCCATTGGAAACCCCTTCGGCCTGAAAGAGACCCTGACTGTAGGCGTAGTGAGCGCTAAGGGGCGAAACAATATGGGCATCACGGATTACGAAGACTTCATCCAGACAGATGCAGCTATCAATCCCGGCAACTCGGGGGGACCTCTCCTGAACATTGACGGCGAAGTCATTGGCATCAACACGGCCATTTTCAGCCAGAATGGCGGCTATATGGGCATTGGATTCGCTGTGCCGATTGACATGGCCATGCAGGTCAAAGAGCAGCTCCTATCGCATGGCAAAGTGACACGCAGCTATATCGGCATCTACATGAATCCAGAGGAGATGAACGAGCAGATGGCACAATCCTTCGGCTACAAAGAGAAGACAGGCGTACTGATCGCCGATGTGCAAAAAGATGGCCCCGCTGACAAGGCAGGTCTTCTGAGTGGCGACATTATCATGGAACTGAACGGCAAGAAAATTGTAGACCAGTCAACCTTCCGCAGAACAATCTCAAACATTACACCCAATCAAAAAGCCAAATTGCTCATCTTCCGGGATGGCAAGACAAAGACAGTTACGGTGACCGTTGAAGTGCTTCCAGAGGAAGGCGAAAAAGGAGCCTCTACTGAACCCCAGGAAGGGTCACTTGAAAAATATGGCTTGCAGATTCAGAACTTGACTGCTGATCTTGCGAAGCGATTCCAGCTTGAATCCGAAGAGGGCGTCATCATTTCCGAAGTTGAACAGGGAACACCCGCTGCTGAAGCTGGACTGCAACCCGGAATGGTCATCATAGAGATTAATCGCAAAAAGGTCAGCAACACCCGCCAGTTCCAAGCTGAACTGAAGAAGTCCGACAAACGTATCCTGCTACGTGTCAAGAGCGAGAGGGGAACCTTCTTCATCACCCTCAAGGCAAATTAGCCTGAAAAAAAAACAACTTAGCCTGTTAATCGGGTCACACTTCGGCTCGGCGTTCCGCCGAGCCGATTTAGTTTTATGCGTGTTTATGCAACCCGCGTCCAACATCAGGAACCGCAGCAAGAAGTGTCTTTGTGTACTCGTGCTGAGGATGGTCCATGACCTCTGATGCCACCCCAGTTTCAACGAATTGGCCTTGATACATGACGGCGACGCGATCACAGATATTGCGAACAACCGCCAAGTCATGTGAAATCAGAATGACAGCCAGATTCAATTCCGTCTGGAGCGTGCGGATCAAGTTGAGTATCCGAGCCTGCACGGACACATCCAACGCACTCACGGGTTCATCCGCAATAATCAGGCGGGGCTCCAAAGCCAGACAGCGCGCAATGCTCACGCGTTGACACTGTCCTCCGCTCATTTCACGAGGATATGCATGAAGCACATCTGACGGCAATCCGACACGGTCTATTAATTCAGCCACACGATGTTGGATCTGATCTGCAGGACGCATCCGATGGACGCTCAAGACCTCCTCAAGCATCTGCTGAACAGTCATGCGCGGATTCAGCGATCCGACCGCATCCTGAAAAACCATCTGCACAGCCCTGCGATACTGTTTAAACTGAGAATCATTCATCTCTAGAACATCACTGCCATCAAAGAGCATGCGCCCCGCTGAAGGCAGATGAAGACCCATAAGTGCCTTGGCCATCGATGTCTTGCCGCAACCGCTCTCTCCCACAATTCCAAACGATTGGCCGACATCCACTGAAAAGGAAACATTATTGACTGCGACAAACGGTGCTTGGCCACGAACGGGATATGCCACACTCAACTTTTCAATACTTAATAACATTTCCGATCCTTCTCATTGCTCCAGTTCGTCCAACAATACCGAATGAAGTGCAAACACGTCAAGCCCATTCGCCCCTGTGACAGCGACAATCTTGGAGTTTTTTTCTATTTCCGACTTGCTCATTTCAGGGTTTCATAGCATAGTATCACCATGAAAATTTTAATCTATACCTTATTGGCTTCATTTATCGTGATTATTGCGGGATGCCGTTGGAATAGCGGCATAAACGAACCCTATTTCAAAGTCGAGAAATCTGCCTTAAACTGGGTTGAAATCCGGCAATATGAAACAGAGGGACGCAAGCAACGCGTGCGCCTACGCATCGACGGGAATGGCCTTGTTACGGTGCGCGACGGCACAAGCGCCTTGGTGAGTAATTCCTTCGCAGCAAACACTAAGAACGAAAATTGGGAAGATATCCGTGAGAACCGTATCACTATTTCTGATGAAGATGCCGGGCTTATTTTCCAGTCACTCGTCAATGCCGGGATTTTTGAGAAGCCAGAGGAAATCCCCTTCATTTCTGACGTACCAACCTTGTCCACAAACGAGACTAGTCTGGTTTATGTGTCAGCCAATATTAACAACAAGACTGCTGGGTCATCGGCCCCCATTGCAAAGCCTGAACTCCTGGAGCAACTGAAACTGGTGGTCCTCACCTTTTATAAACCGCAGCCCATCCGTAAGCAAAGCCGGCCCGCCTTTTAAACGATAATCATGAGACATCCTTTTTTATTATCGTTACTTTGTTGTCTGTGTATCTCGCTGCAAGCGGAACACGTTTGGGTGGGGACGATTGAGACCGACAGTCTTCAATCGCTCCATCTTAACATTAGCGCCTTTACACAGACTGCATCATTGCCCGGCAACGCAGAGGAGCAAGCAACCCTGCTGAAAAGCTTCTTCATGCTACCCTCGCTTGAATGCATCAACGAAAACGAGGCCATTCGCGTCTACTGGGTTGCAGACAGTACACGTTCATTGGGCGCTTATGGCAATCCAGCACCCATTTCCGTCCTACCGCTCAAACGCGATATTAAGACATTGGATTTTTATCTTTTAAATGCGTATAGGTCCAAGCGCAGTTTTCAAGGTGTTACAGCCTATTCGGCGCCTGTTTCGACAAACAGCCCCGAATGCGTAGTCATTCATGAAGCCAATCGAACAATCACAATTGCACCATCCCGTGATCTGCTAGCCTGGGTTCAAGCGCAAAAGACAAGTCTTTCCTTCTACGCGCCTCGGAATACAGGCGAAACGTTGCGTCTAAACGTCAACCCGCGTATCCTTGCCGATCTGTTATCGGCCAAGACCATGAGCAGTGCATATTCACTGCTTGCCGATTCATGCGACTATATAGGACTTGGCCTCAATCCTGATGGCCTCGGCTGTACGATTACCCTTCGCATCCAGCCAAAAGCAACATCAACACTCGACGCGATTCTCAAAGACATGCCAGCCCTCAAACCAGAGCTTTGGAATGCCATCCCAGAACAAGCACTTTTTTCAACACTCTATACAGATCCCGGCAAAACAAACTGGGGCACCTATCTCAATCATGCGGCAACAAACGAGTTTGCAACGATCTTTGCGGACCTCCAGCCCTTCTTGGGGAGAGAACGTATACTTTATCTCGCGCCGACACGGAACAGAGAAGGCATGAGTTTTGTCCAAATCGCGCCTGTCCTCCAAGATAGCGCAACACGCGACGCCATCAAAAAACTCAGTACCCGCGAAAACAAAACCGGCTTCAAGCTGAAACATGAACGAACCCGAAAAGTGTCGGAGCAGACTTTTGAGCGTTACGCCCTGACCTACCAACCAGCAGAATCAGACTCAATCACCAATGCGCCACAAGCAAAAACATCGGTTTCCGTCTCAACCATTTTGCCCCTCTTCTTTCGTAATGCAATACTTGAAGTCACCCTTAAGAATGGCTATCTCTTCGCGGTCGCAAGCAGTGCGAGCACGATTGAAAACGAATGTCCCGACTATCCATTCCCGACTCAACGCCTGACACTCAAGCAACGGATCACGACATTCAGTCCCTCCGCATGTATCATCGCAGCAGGAGATGTCGCGCCCCTCGCATTTCTCCGTCAACTCATCACCATGCTAGCCTCCTCGGATATCCA
>JBAXCC010000039.1:0-18329 GCA_037141675.1 bacterium
TTCCTTTCAAAACAGGCGAATTCGGAGATGTTTCTGTAACAACCACTCGCTCCATGACACCACTACTCCGGAGAACCGACACGATGCCGGTTTCGACCTGTTGGTAATCAAAATTCAGCGGGGCAGTCAGAAGAATAACGCACTGATCACCTTCGCGTTTCAACTTAATCGACGTATACTGGGATGCCAGATAAGCAAGGCTCAAATTGAAGGGCGTGTTGAACTGGATCCATCCTTCAGTCCATCCAATATTTCCCTTCTCTGGAGAATACGGATAGAGCGGATCCTTGGGGCAACCATCTAACACAAAACGCACTTTTTCGAGTCTTCCAATTCCGCCAGGATGGCGCGAATACCAATCGTGCTCGACCCCGTCAATCTCCTTCGATGCAGTATTAGAGAAGTGGCGGCCAGTCGGATTACGACCAAACATATTGTCGAAACTGGCCCAGGCCAGCTGATTTAAACGCATCTTCTTAGCAGGATCCTTGACGAGCGGCAGCATGGAAAAAATGGAGGACGGAAACCCTACAATGTTGCCGACTTCATTCCACATCTGGGGCTTTTCGCCCATCGGCGTCCATTCCGTTTTGCCACACAGTTTCCGGAAATCCCACAGATTATCAGCGCGCGAGATCATGACATTAGCCCATTCATCAATTTTAGCCTGCAAGCCAGCAGGCGCACGATCCGGATAGTTACGAAGGAAATAGGCAAGCCCCGTCATCGTGATAAACTCGCTCAAGCGTTGACCTTTCGTCACCTGCGGATCGTTCCAGTCCAGATTCTTAATCATCCAGTCCGTCTGGCGATAGGCTGCATCCATAAACTTCTCAGCATCTGGACGCTTCTCACGCTTAGCCACCTCAACCATCATCAAGTTGGGTTCGATCGTATAGCCTGATGGGCGTTCACCCTTTGTACTTCCGACACCTATCTTCACGGTAAAGAGATTATGACCCTTGCACGTGTCATACGGATAATTATGGTCCACCGAATCCTCTTCCCACACTTTGAACGCATACGCTTTAACCACGTCGTAATTCTGTTGAGGCAGGAAATCTTTTAAGCACAGATCCCATGCGTATAAAAAATAGGCTAAGGAACTCTTGAGGTACTCATGAGTCAACCCCTGCGTCACAATAATATCAGCACCCCAGTGAATCATCTTTATTTGATCAGGGATATCCTCGCGATACGGTTCCAGCTTACCCCACAGCTTAGGATCATGCGGCTTTTCATATTTGATCTGTTTTGGCATGCGGTCATAGGCCGATGGATTGCTTAAGTATTGCGGCACCAACGTGTTCAGTTCCCATCCAAAATGATGATCATCACGCCATCCAAACGAACCTCGACATACTGCCCGCTCATTGCCCACATAGTGACGTGCATCGATCATGAAATTTACAGCGTTCTGATAGGTTACGCGCTCCAGCCACCAGTATCCGATGCGGAAGGGTACAGAGGTTAGCCCCCCGCACTCTACAACATACTCGCGATTTTCAATGGGATTGAAATCAGTGAAGTCCCCTATCTGATTTTGTAAGGCCCCATTGAAGAGAATAGCTCCCGAACCCTGCTTCTTGTCCTTAGTCTCTCGAATCGTAAACGGTGTAGCATTCTTTAGCGTCGGAGCCGTAAACCGCTTCGGCGCCCCAATATTGAACCCGCTCTGGTTCAAAAGAATCGGCACAATCTTCTCCTGCGGGGAAACCGCGTTCCCATGGCTTTCTTTCGATTGCGCGGTCTTTGGATCCAAGACTGGTAGATCACCTTCATTGGACCAAACAATGACCTCCTTTATGCGCGCAGTCGCCCGAGGAGATTTCGTGATGAGGATCCGCAACCGGTCTGTCTTGACATCTACCGTCTGGTCAAAGGGCAAGCGTAGTCCGACAGATTTATTTCCCGACACAACCGCAGAAGGAATTTCCTTCCATTCGCCCTGCGTCCAATACTGAACGGCAAAGTCCTCAAGCGCATCCGTATTCCCATAACCGGAATAGATATGAAGACCGCCAATACTCGCAACACCCGCGATTGTCAGTTCAAGCCAAGCAGGAAGCGTATTGGCTTCACTCACCCATCTGGAGGGATCACTGACAATGCCGTCAATCGCCTTTTGCGGAACATATTTATCCAGCGTGGAACTTGCTGACGCAGACGAGACCTTCAATTGCTTTGCCTGCGCGGCACGCAGATCCACAGGAAGAAATAATAAACAACAAACCAGCAATAACCAATAGCCCATATCACCTAGCCGTTTATGCGTAGCAGATACTCCCATTGTTTTTCCCCTTTTAACACCAGCCGCTCGTTACTGCTGACTAATCCCAATCCTACTTTTCCAGGCCGGATAGTCCTTCTCCAGCAAGGATGCTGCATAATATCCTAGCCACGAATAACCGTTGCGGCGCTCAAACGAAATATCAGACAACTTTTCACGTGGCACACCGTCGCGGCTACAAAAAAACGGTTTGAGCGTCGTGAGGTCATAGAAACGTGCCCACATGGGCGGAGCAGCCGGATCATCTACAACAAAACGATCTTTCGTACCATCAGCGAGTTGTTTCGTTTCGACACGAATGCCTTTAATTTTCAAGCGCTCAAAGATCGCTACAGCTCCTTCAATGGACACGACAATCTCTGCTGAGGGCTGATCGATCGACATCAAGAAACGGACAATGCCGACACTTTCGGATCCACTGAATGAAGGCAACTCGTAGGCGCGCGCAATAACAGGCACAAGTGTATCCTTGTCATGCTGGGCACACCAAACAGCCGGCTTCCCGTCCACCCGGATCTGCGTCTTCAAAATACATGCAATCCCCTTCTGAACAGCCTGGCCACATTTCGCTCGTAACGCATCATCTGTGATATCCGCCAAAAGCTTTCCTTCATTGATTTGCTTCAATACATCCAGAACCCCTATCATGGCACCATCATTATACGTAATCTGAGTGTAGTATCCTTTTTTACGGCAGGGGAATTGTGCAAAGCCCCCATTCGGATATTGTGAAGTCAAAATAAAATTCACACCCTTTAACGCCGCATCCTTATAGCGCATATCTTTTGTCGCAACATACATCTTGCTTAGGAGTCGAATCTCAGAATGGGTAGCGCTGTTATCAAAGGTGGAGTCTTCCGCGCATATTTTTTCATCCAGGAGTTTCTTTTTATCCGACTCCGAAAGCACCTTATTCCAATCGTAATTCTTTGGCCACCCACCATTATCGTGCTGATACAGAAGAATGGTCGCAGCAATTCCCTTTGCTTCATCGGTTTTGTAGAAACTGTCCGGAGCCGAAAGAGGGTTACCGGCATTACAGCAACCGACACTCGACACACACACCAGCATCAATAGAGATTTTAGATATCGCATGTTGTCCCTTTCAAACGGACGAGGCAGAAGAAGCGCTTCACGGCGTTTCAACAACCTTGTTATAAATACGCAAATTCGAAATCTGACCCGCAAAATTTACAGAGCGAACAGGTTTCTTGGGTTGATTAAATTCTCCCATAACTTCTCCGACGGCTTCGTAACCGCTTTCAGTAGTACCCAGTTTACCAGCTTTCGTACTATCCTTCACTCCCAAAGTGATGTTGTTTCGTTCAGCTACCTTGATGCCATCAACCACTATTCGCGCCACGCCTTTATCATAAACGCATCTGATATTCACCGCCTGGCCGGCCTTATACGCATGTGGAGCAATGACATCCGAAAACTCCTTTTTGCTCCCCACCCTGAAGACAATGTCACCCTTTTCTGTTAACAAGAGCGCCCACCCATCTTTTCCTGTATCTGGCTGACGAGTAACAGGCATGGTATTGAAGGCGGCTTTAGCGGTCAAGGTCAGTGACAGGGTCATTGCATCACCATACCCGACATTCCGTCCAAAAATAAAGAATTCACCAGCGCCATCAAACTGAAGCGGTGCCTTTTCTCCAATCTTCCACATTTCTTCACGATCTAATACAAAGGGGCGTTGCGGATCCTTCCCAGGCTTTCTAAACTGCACATCGTCCACGAGCAACGTATCATTCGCAGAACCCTCTACAATCAGTTCAATATGTGCGGCTTGTTCCTTAACCTGAATATCCTTACACTCAACGGAGGTCCACGCCGTTGATGCAGGAATTGGAACGTGTACACCGTTTACCGTGAACAGAGCTTTCGCATGTGCACCTGATCGCTTGACCTTGGCAACAAACTCATAATTGCCGTTACGAATGAAATCAATTGTTTGTAACAGCTTTATATTATGCGGCTTCCCTGTGCCAATTTTTAATGCGTAGGAATCCCGTGGTGCATCCCCTTTTATCAAAACGCACTCCGTCACGTCGCCGGTCATCGTCCATGCGATTGGTTTATTCGGACTCCTATCCTGATTATATTCGAAATTTCCATTGGGCAGCAAATTGTGACCGGGCCAGTCTTTTGCATAAAAGCGGAAGTAGTCAAACAAGGTATCGCCGGGCTGCTTGTTTTCATCAACCTTGCCAGTGCCATTCAAGGCTGTCAACCATACCACCTGCTGCGCAGCCAGGTCCGTAAATTCGGCCTGTCTGACCACTTTTCCGTTTTCATGAAATATCACCCCGTCGGGTGTATACTCATACGCATTAATCCACCAGCCATTCTTGTCCAGCTTAAACGGCAGATGCGCACGATGCGGCCAAGGCATTTCAGTACCATATCGCGAGGGACTCACGTGGACATACAAATTGCGGCAGGCCATATAGGACGTTGAATCAATTTCATAGGAGTCGATTTCAAAAATGCGGCCGTTGCCCCCTGCCTGCCAGAAGGCTGAATGCACGCCCTTGCCATCCATAAACGGCTTCGAGCGAGTCTCATAATAGCCATAGCCAAAATTGCGCTTTGAAATTAATCCGCCGCCTGTATATTCTTTCTTCCCCTTGATTTCTTCCGTTTTGGCAGCAATAACCAAGTTTCCATCTTTGACAGTGACATTTCCCTTGAGGTTCAGCGCGTTAATCCATGTTCCCATGGTTCGACGCCCTTCGCGATAGCTCCACATGGCTTCATCGACAGCATTCGTAAATTCATCTGAATAGATGAGTTCATAATCAGAGGACGGAGGTGTCGCGATAACAGACGACACCTCTGAAACATTCAGCGTCAAAAGAAGAACAGCTAATCTCGTTCTGGTCAAAGAGAAACTAACACTGTCAATGCCGAGTAAACGATTTGAATTCCACATTCTACATGCCCTTGTCATTCAGCTATTTTATTTAAAAGCAACGTGTGTAAAAACTTGGTTAATGGTACCACATTTACATGCAAAAATAACTTCGTGTTTGCGTTTTTCGAATACGCATTTACGAAGGTTGTCGCGTACATTTGCCTGCTAGCGTTGCACAATTTCTCGTGCCTTTTTCTCCCAAGCATCCAACCCTTCCCCCCCGACAAGGCATATCACAAACGCATTCAGAAGGCTCTTCTGTCCAGGCGAAATTAGAAGATCCGGCACTTCGCGGCGCGCGTCAGCATGTTGACCGCCTTGCGGATCAAGCCAAAAATTGATTTTAGCATCGCTGTAAAGCGGGGCAATGGCACCCAAACATTGATTGCCCTGAGCACTCACCCAGCATCCCTGCTGAGGACGCCCCCACAGATTGGGAACCATCACTTGCTTGGTACTTGGCGGATAACTTGATCGCACCTGGAAAAAGACAGCTTTCAGCGAAAAAGGTTCTGTACCAATATTTTTTACTGACCGCTGTTCAATGAGGAAGCAGGGTGAGTTAGGGGGAATAATAAGACGCTGACATGTTTCAAATTTCTCAGTAAACGTTTGAGAGACAGCGGTGATATCGACCAGAAGCAAATTACCCTCCATCTGCTCTTTAACATCTGTAACACATTCCCCCATCGGCCATTTGTTCGAGACGTGAACCATAGCGTTATAATGTCCATATAGTGTTCCATCCAGGAGGATCTTCTCAAGCATAGGTCCACGACCCATTTTGCCAACCAACACTAAACGGCCATTTGTGATTTTAAAGGTGTCGCCCTCTCGTTGAAAGGACGGGGCGCCTGTCTGGGCATGACTCAACTGCAGGGCCACTTGAGATGCGGTCCGGGGCTCGTGATCGACGGAAGGCTTTACAACAGGCGCTAGCTTGGCGCGACCACTCTTTACCTCCTTATGGAGGACTTCAAACATGCGCGTAATCAACGGATATGGTACACCCCCTCCATTAACCAGTCCATAGTTAGAATCTTCAGGAAAGGCATCTGAAATTCCCAATGCAGGCTCGTCAACCCACATAAAATAGTCATACCCCAATAAGAAGGGCAAGGAAAGCATAGTCCGGGCAAACAGACGGGTCGCTTCAGTACGTTCTGCTTGCGTTAGAAATCGCTGTCCAGCCCCATTTAAGCAGGGCAATCCTGAGTCGAGAGCAGGGAATGACCACTCCGTAATCAGCATCGGCCGCTTGACATAGTTGTAGTACGTTTCAAAATGAGTCGTGACCTTTTCACCCGATTTGTCCAGCGATGTATAGACCACACCCGTATCCAGATTCGCCATGGGATAACTATTGAAGGTGACCACATCACAATACGTTCCCGAGATCTTCCAAACCTCGGGATGTGCACCCCCTGTGCCCGCAAACCGCGAACCGAGGATCAGATGATTGGAGTCAGCATCGCGAATGGCGCGTGTTGTAATCTCAAAGTACCGTGCGGCAGCATGACGAAGGAATGCCAATTTGATCGCCCGTTGATCAGGCGTCGTTGCCTCAAGTTCCGTCATCGAAAGCAACTCATCAAATGAATTTAAAGACCGCTTCCAACAGGCGTTAAACGTCTTGAGATCATTGTTGGCTTTCTCCCTGACAAATCGACACAACTCTATTTTCGCAGAGTGTGTAGCGCCTTTTTTCATCGTATAATCAAACAGCCCCGTGTCGAGTGCTCCCCGGCCCCACCAGGCCAATTCATTGTCAATGAAATACCCCAGCAACCACGGGTCTTCGCGGTTTGGCAAACATTTTAACTGCGCTTGATAACGGCAATACCGCTCAAAATCAGGATGAAACACATTGGGAAAAACAGAACAGGGACGATGTTCTTGAGGAGCGATTTCATACTCTCCCCCCAATGAACCAAACGCATCCCCCAGACTCAAAAACAGCGTATGGACAAGTCCGCGACGCTGTAACTCACTCGAACAACCAGCGCCCAGCATATTAAATCCCCAGGAGGTCAAACGCTCAAGCGTCTCCTTTTCCCAAACAGACCTGTCAGGATATTTTGCTTCATTCTTTTTCCCATAAGGCGCATAGCCCAGTTTCTGACACCCGTGTCCATAGAACGTCACATGATCAATGCCAAACAACACGATGCCATTGCCTTTGGGGTCAATAGTCCACCATTGTCCATCCGTTTTCTGAACAACATGGAAAAAACCTGTTGCCTTATCTTTAATATCGGTATTGGGCTTTACACTATAGGGAGAAAATACGTTCGTGGTTCTGTTTCCTTCTAGGACGCCACTCCACTCCGCTGTTATTGCACGATAAACACCTGAAAAACCTGTCGTGCTTAACGCAGGCCGACCAGCCGTGACAGCTTTCCTGGATGCGTCAAACCGATAGCGCTGCTTGAATAGCGTTTTCCCATCTTCAGCCATGATTGTTCCTGTAATTCCATTTTCATCAAGCTCTATGCGCATTCGGTATGGCACATTAAACTGCCACACGCCATCTGAGAAATTACTTTCACAAACCAATTTAGATTGCGACAACCATTCATTGTTTAACATCTCACAGAATTCGAAATTGTGCCTACTCCCCTTATCCGCAGGGGTCAAGACAAGCGCTAAGCGCCAAAAATTATTATTGTCCGCATAGATTACCGGACCCACAACACGCCACTCATCGGTCAGGGCGCCTGTCGGCGTGAAAACTGTTTCGATCGTCACTTTTGTTGCTACAGGCGCCTGTGAGTAGAGCATAAAGTCATGTGCACTTTGTTTATCACAGGAGATCGCGTTCTTGGATATCTGCCAGACTAGCGGATTTCCAAACCAGGCTTTCGAATCACCCGATAACTCGCCGGAAAACACATTCAGCGTTAGCAACACCCCTATCATCCATTTATACATAGTTGTCCTTACTTTGCTTCCTTTGATAAACCATGCTGTTCCGCACACGGAAGCAGTGCGGATGTGAATTTTGCAGGAAAGGTGTTGCCACTCCCTGAGGCCTTAGCATTGGGACCGCGCATATTATAAAGCGTCAGATTCGCTCCGTCGATCGTATTGTCGTGAAAGTGTACCCCGTTGCCGTCACTGACATCAACGACCGGCGAGACATAGGGGGAGACGATCTGATTTCGCATCAGATAGAGCGTGCCATCGTGCCGTGCATCGCCATCCTTGCCAAAGTGAATCACACTACGGTTTCCTGAGCAGGACGGCGACTTCACGATTTTGTTTGCAACGAGGAATGCATCGCTCGCGGGAACATCTGTATTCCCTGCGCCATCCACCAAATCAAACTCACGATTGGCCGAGTCATGCACATAGCAATCTTCTACGCGAGTGATATGTGCCCGACTTTTAATATTATGCCCTGTCACTGATCGGGCGACTTCACATTTGCGAATCATCACGCTTGTTCCGCCGAGGTAAAGATTGTGATTATATCCCGCTTGCTTCTGAGTGCCATTATCCGATATGAGGCATCCCTCGATGAGCTGATTTGTAGCTGTATTGCCTTTAACGCTACCATTGCTCATGATCCCCATTTCATTCTTTTGAATGACGCAGTTACGGATCGTAATATTATTAGCCTGATTGATTCGCACGCCTGCGCCGTTAAAGCTCTCGTTGGATGCATTCACCAGCACAAAGCCCTCCAGTGTGGAGTCACTGGCAGAAGCTTCAAATTGGATGATGGCGCGCGGAATCGCCCCTTTTCCCGAGTAGTTGAACCCCGTCCCGTCCAGCGTGACTTTACCTGCTGCAGCCTTCAAATGCAGATTCGGCGTCTTAACTAAAAGCGCGGTTTTTTGATAATCCCCCGGATAGACCGAAATGACATCGCCTTGGCGTGCTTTTGAAAGGGCATCTTCGATTCGAATAAAGCTTCGCGCTGTTCCCACTTCAAGTGTGGCCGCAAGCGTAACTGTGCTAAACCCCAGGAAGACAAGATAGAGTGGAAAATAACCCATCCTCAAAACCCTCATTTGCTATTTCTGCCAAGGGGTAGCCCCCCCTCGCTGGATATGCCACTGAAGACGTTTTCCCATCGCGTTTGCACGGACTTTCTCCGTGGTCAAACAATTGTTTGTTTCGCCTGGGTCTTCATTCAAGTTGTAGAGTTCAAGAGGACTGAATGGATCATTCTGCATCAATTTCCACCCATCGCAAATAAGTGCCTCATACGATTTGCCGCAATATTTCAGGCCACCTTCACGACGGACCGCAAAGAGCTCGCGGGGGGACGTCGGCATTGCTCCACCCTTTAAAATGGGAACGAGGCTTTGAGCATCAATCCCAGCAGGCAGTGGAACATCCGCCAATTCAAGGCAGGTTGGGAAGATATCAAAATTCTGACCGGGGTACGCACTGACCGCCCCCGCCTTGATCAGCGAAGGATAACGCATGGCAAAAGGAACACACAAGCCCCCGTCGTAGTGATCCTGCTTTCCCCCGCGCCATGGCGCATTGTTGCTGCCATGCTCGAGCGCCCCGCCATTGTCGGTTCCGAAAATGACCAGCGTATCTTTTGAAAGATTGAGTTCGTCCAATGTCGCCAAGACCTTTCCAATACCATCATCGAGATGCTCAATCAACGCCACAATACCTGCGCGTTTAGGCTTCATTGTTGGATTTCGTCCCTTGACGCGCGCGAGATAATCCGCCGGGGGTTGAATCGGAGCATGGGGTGCATTGTAGGCAAGATAGAGGAAGAATGGCTGCTTTTCCTTAGCCCGTTCAGAAATATAGGCGCACGCCCATTGGGTGAAAATATCCGTTGCATGGCCTGCAGGAGTGATCACCTCCTGATTTTTACGCATATAATTCTGTCCGTCACGTTGATGGGTCGTGTAGCTTTCCATCATATCGCCCAGAAATCCATGAAAGAAATCAAAGCCCCTCTCATTCGGCAAATTAGGCGATTGCAACCCCAAGTGCCATTTACCAACAATTGCCGTATGATATCCAGCCTTCTTCAATTCTGCAGGCAGAAGAACCGCATCAGGCTTCAAATAGCCGAAGGAGTTCTCCGGATGGGTACGAATGACGCCCGGAACTCCCACTCGGTCAGGAAAACATCCGGTAAGGACCGCGGCACGCGACGGGGAGCAGACCGTACAATTGGCACGCATTCGCGTGAAACGAACCCCCTCCGTAGCAATGCGATCAATATTGGGCGTGCGGAGATCCGTCTGACCATACATCGACACATCCGAATACCCTTGGTCATCTGTAAGAATAAATAGAATGTTAGGCTTTGTCGCGCACTGCGCGTAACCCATTGGAAAAAGCGATAATACCCCTATTACGAAAGCAAATTTCATCTTAAGCGTTCCTTAATTTAGACTAAGTCTATCATGTGGCAACACGCCGCGTCAACACGGCAGTCTTTGGACTTATTGACATATGAAATGGACTATCTGACATACGAAAAAAGTCGCGAAAATCGGCAGAATATGACAAACTAGCGACTAATTATGCGATATGGTTGTCGAGCACATGACATTGGACAATGGACGGCTGATACCCTGGCGGCACGTTTAGCGGCGAAAGGTATACAGTCGATTCAACTTGCCCCATTTAAGGCTATCTCCTTCACAGGAGCTTTGGCTTCACATGCTGCGTCCATAGGCGACGCCTTACGCAAAAATCACATTGTAACCGCCGTCGTCGGATGTTACATCAACCCCATCAACCCTAATCCACAGGTTCGGGAGCAGAGCATCGAGACCTTTTTCGACTATCTTGGATGCGTGCATCAGTTAAATGGAAACCTGGTCGGCCTTGAGACCGGCACACCGACAGTTGACTACACCCCGACGCCCCTTGCGCACACCGAAGAGGCCTTCATGGACATGGTCCGTACCTTGGAACGTCTTGTTGAAAAAGCAGAAACGCTTTCAGAAACCTATATAGGCATCGAAGCTGTTCACTGCCATACCGTTTCGACGGCAAAGAAAATGAAGCGCCTAATCCAGCTTCTTGCTTCCCCCCGTGTCCGTGTGATCTTTGATCCGGTCAATCTCATTGACAGTTCCAATGCCCTGAACCAGAAGGACCTGTTTGCGGAATACGTTGACCTGTTGCACGACACCATATCCGTTGTCCATGTCAAACCCCATCACAATGCTTTGGATACCGAAGCTGCTTACGGATGGATTCGCAAAACCTCTCAGGATCTCGATATCCTGCTCGAGGAGGTCCCCGAAAGCGAGCTTGTTGTAGAGCTTGCAAAAATACGAGCCCAAACCTTTAAAGGAAACGATAATGAAAACTGTTCTCACCAGCATTAAGCGTATCGGAGACAAACTAATCCGTGACACACCATTCCGCTATCGCCTTGAACAGGCGCCTGTTCGCACGGCATGGCAGAACGTGACCACAGAAGGCATGCAATGTGTCGATTTTGGACGCACCTTTGGGACACACGTTCCAGCCACTGCTTTTGCCTATACCCAGATGACGGCTGCGAGAGCCTCGCAAATAACCATTGAGATTGCACATACGGACGCATGCACCGTATGGCTGAACAACAAGAAGGTCTATGCGAAGAGCGGGAAACACACGGCAACAATCCAATTGGACGAACGTAGCATTGAAATGCCTTTCTCCTTTAAGGCAAGGCTTCGCAAAGGGACAAACGACCTTTTGATCCGCTCCATCACCTCCGGAAATAAACCTTGGCTGGTCTACATTCAACCCCCAAGCAACCATGGCGCAGTCATTACCGCTGAAAACAATCCAATAACCATTGGACTCCAACACGCACAAGACGTTGATGCAAAAATAGCCGCCATCACGAACTGGCTGGTCCTGGGACCCTTGCCTGCAAAGACACAGATTGTACCGACGCTTTCCTTCGGCTCAATGTACGGAGACTCGACGTGGACGATTCCAAAAATTGATGTATTGGGCAATCTTCTGGATCCGCTGCCCTGGGGTACTAATTATCACTGGAATTATCACAACGCGGGCGTGGCCTGGGCTATGCAATGCCTAGCGGAGGTTTCCAAGCAACAAAAATACAAGACCTATGCTGATCGCTTCTGTGATTTCCATATCGACGGAACACCGTTCGTGCGTCATCAAGTCAAAAAATTGAATGCTGTTCTCTCAGCAAATCACTTCCTCATTGACACTCCGCTTCTGGACTTCACGCTCGCGACTGCACTGCCCTACATTAATCGGCTACGCAACGAAACGTCCTTTGAAAAGCGTCAGGCGTATATTGACTATGTTTCAGGCATTCTCTCGTATGCGCAAAACGGGCAGGTCCGTCTTCCGGGCAATCCGATTTACACACGCATCACGCCTGAGAAATTTACAACGTGGGTCGATGACATGTTCATGGGGATTCCGTTTCTTGTGCAAGCTTCGCAATATGTATCTGAAAAACAAAAGAAACGTTTCATAGATGACGCAGCACAGCAATGTCTTGGCTTTATAAAAGAAGTCTGGGATGAAAAAGCCCAGCTCTATATTCACGCACGCATTCACGGTAAACCCCTTCGTTCAGCGCATTGGTCACGGTGCAACGGCTGGGCGACGTGGGCCATGAGCGAGGTCCTTCAAGTTCTTCCCAAAACCCATGCGCTTTATGCCCCAATCATGGAACAGTATCTACGCCACCTTGCCTGCCTTGTCAAATGGCAGGATAAAGATGGGTTTTGGACCAACGTCATCGACCGGCCAGACTCCCCGCAGGAAGTTTCCGGGACTGCGATCTTTGTTATGTCCCTCGCCCGCGCACTTCGTCATGGATGGACGACGGACAACACGTACCTCGCAGCGGCAATCAAGGGATGGCAAGCCATCTCCTCCAAAATCGACACGGACGGAAGCGTGTACAATATTTGTGTCGGCACGATGTGCTCTGACGACGTCAATTATTATTGTTCACGACCGTTTTACGACAACGACACGCATGGATTATTTGCGGTGCTATTCGCAGGCATCGAGATGCATCTGCTGAAGATTTAGGCACTGCAACGCGACCCCAAAGACGTTTTGATACGCTGTTGAAGACTGTCATTCGGCAACCATACAAAGTATAGGATAAAAAATATGAACTTCATACGCTTCTCGTTTCTCTTCATACTGGCGAACATCGCATGCGCCGAGAACTATGTCAGCAACCCCAGTTTTGAAAGCCTTGATAATAAAACATCGTTTGCGGACTGGAGTTGGTGGGAACGCGAGCATGGCAAAGGAAAGATAGAGCCCTCTTCAGAATCGCATGCAGGCATAACCGCAATTCACATTACGCATGAAGGAAATAGAGATTGGAATGTCTCTAACAGTCTTCGGACGAAAGCCATTCCCGGCGAATCTTATCGACTCACATGTTGGATGAAGCTTAATACCCTCCTCAATGCCCCTTATCTAGAGGTTGTCGGGTGCAAGGGAAAAGAAGTTGTCGATTGGGGGATCGGACGATCTTCTTCTCCCATTCGTCAGGGCTGGAACGCGCAAAGCGCCTACTTCATCGTACCCGAGGGAGTGGACACTATTTATGTCCGCATCACAGGACAAGGCAAAACCGATGCGCTTGTCGATGATATCCAACTCGTAAAAGCTCCTCTCCCCGTCAGAGAGAAAAAACCAAAAGTCGAAGGCTGGTTGAGTAAACGTCCTGTCGAGCCCATGGGCCGAGGACTTGTCGCATGCCAAGTTGAAAACGGAACATACATCAATTGGCGACTTCTCAAGGACGATCCAACAGATCGAACCTTTGATCTCTATCGGACCTTGGAGGGACAACGCGTCAAACTTAATAGGACGCCTCTGAAGCAGACTACTGATTTTAGTGATACCAACACGTTTCAGGCGTCAGCACGTTACTCCCTTGAGACGCATCCTGGAGAAATTGCAAGCACCCCCCTTCAGGCCATTCCGCTCGAGAACCGCAAAACACCCTACATTCGCATTCCTTTGGCAACGACAAATGCGGTCGCTCAGAAAATTGGCATCGCAGACCTCGATGGCGACGGCGAGTATGAGTATGTGATTAAGCAACCGGGAGGTAATGTTGATCCCTATGAGAAATATTGGTATAAGTCACCGGAAACATTCAAGATCGAGGCCCGGAAACAGGACGGTACCTTGTTATGGATTAAAGATTTGGGATGGAATATCGAACGCGGCATGTGGTACTCTCCAATGATTGCCTGCGATCTCACAGGCGATGGACGTGCTGAAGTCGCGGTTAAGATTGGACCAGAAGAGGATTGTCGAAATTCAGAAGGAAAAGTTGAGAAAGGCGCTGAATGGGTTGCTATCCTGGACGGCTTAACTGGAAAGGAAATCACGCGTGCGCCTTGGCCAAGCCGTGATCGTTTCCCTTCGTACAACTACGCCTCACGCAATCAGCTTGCCGTCGCCTATCTTGACGGACGCACCCCCTGCTTGATCGTCTTGCGGGGCACCTATAATGTGATGTTGGCTGATGCCTATCAGCTCCATGGAAACAAACTCGAGAAATTGTGGACATACACCAATGAGGATCTGCCGGGCAACTATCAAGGCCAAGGCGCGCATAATTGTCTATGTGCTGATATCGACAACGATGGCCGCGATGAAGTGATCCTAGGCTCAATCACCCTGGATGACGACGGCTCGGTTTTATGGACTACTGGGAAGGGTCATCCTGATGCGCATTACTTGGGCGATATTGACCCTCTTCGGCCGGGATTAGAAATGGCATACATCATCGAACGCAAACAGCCCAAAGGTGGAGGTATCCACCTTCTCGACCCGTCAACCGGAAAAATTATCTGGCAACTCAAAGAGGCCACAGAGCATGTGCATAGTTGCGGCATGTGTTCAGATATCGATCCTCTACACGCCGGTCTGGAGATATATGGGGCTGATTCCAGAGCACATGAGTCAACGGGAAAACGCTGGCTCTTTGCAAGCGATGGAACGCTTCTGAAGTCGGGTAGCGAGGTTGATTATAAATTTGGCGTGCCGAGCGCCTGGTGGGACGCGGACCTTCAGCGGGAACTGATTCGCGGAAAAGCTTTGGATTATGAAGGTTGCGCCGTAAGCGAACGCATAGAAGGCAGCATCGTCCTGATCGCGGACATCCTCGGCGACTGGAGAGAGGAGGTCATCACGAGCGTTCCAGGTGAGCTCCGTATCTATATTTCACCCATCCCCGCCATGGACCGTCGGGTCTGCCTGATGCAAGACACATTATACCGCATGAGGACAACCATGAACGCCATGGGGTACATGCAAGTCCCCTTGCTTTCGTATGTTCCAGAGGCTTGTTCACCCAATATCAACATAACCTTGATGCGTGACGGCAAGAAACAGATCTGTCGTACCGTTATCAGCGCACCTAGCACTAGAGGCATCAATGGAACCCTCGCACTTTCAGCTCCACTACGCATTAAACTAGTCGAAAACACAAAGACCATAGCCCTGAAACCTAACGAGCGCATCGAGTTTAAGATCCCTATTGATGGGGCGGGCCATCACGGCGATGCAATCCGCGCGACATTAACGATGGAAGACTCAGCACCGTTATCCGTGTATGTCCCCTTCGATCTCTGATCCATTTGCCCGATGCCTGCCACTGTTTCCATTTGCAAGGCATTAGAAAACAGGCTATAGTATTAACGATTTTTCGGACAGGTAGTCCCATTTTAATTAGGCAATCGTTATGATACCATTATTTATTGTTATTTCAGCACCCTCTGGCGCAGGCAAATCAACCTTATGTGATCTGCTTCTGCAAAACTATCCTGAACTATGCTACTCCATCTCGTGTACAACACGTGAACCGCGCATTAATGAAGAAGATGGTGAAGATTATCACTTTATTAGCGAAGAACGCTTCAAAAAACTCATTGACGAGGGCGCGTTCCTGGAGCATGCGCTAGTCCATGGCAACTATTACGGCACACTCAAGGAGCCGATTTATCAAGCGTTGCGCCAAAATCAATGCGCATTACTGGATATCGACGTCGCGGGCGCATCGCAGGTGAGGAAATATATCGAAAACCTTCCTGAAACCGACCCATTACGCATGGGCTACATCGACATCTTTATCAATCCCCCCTCGATGGAAGCTCTTGAAGCTCGTCTTCGTGGACGGGGCACGGATTCAGATGCCGTCATTGAAAAACGTTTAAAGAATGCGGAACGGGAGATGGAACAGTCGGGTTTATACATGCATCAGATCGTCAATGACGACCTGGACGTCGCCTATCGCCGTCTCTGCGACATCATTAATGTGCGCGCTCAGTTCGTATAAGGAGGATAAACTATGGCAACGATTCTAATAGGTGTAACGGGCTCCATCGCAGCTTATAAAGCTTGTGAACTAGCACGCCTGCTGGTGAAAGAGGATCATGAGGTCCACGTCATCATGACCCAGTGTGCCCAAAAGTTTGTCACGCCATTGACGTTTCAGACACTGTCCAGAAATCCTGTCGCAGAATCGATGTTTGCCGAACCCGAAGACTGGATTCCCGGACATATCTCGCTAGCTGACAAGGCCGAGCTTCTGGTCATTGCCCCTTGCACTGCGAATGTGATTGCTAAACTTGCGCATGGTCTTGCAGATGACATGTTGACCGCTACAGCCCTAGCAACACGCGCCCCAATTCTCATCGCACCCGCCATGAATACGGGCATGTGGGACAACCCAGCGACGCAGGCTAACATTGCCCTGCTCAAATCGCGCGGCGTTCGCATGGTGGATGCCGGAACCGGCGACCTTGCCTGTGGCACAACAGGGAAAGGCCGCATGGCTGAACCCGAGCAGATCGTTCAAGCCGTTGCACAACTCTTGAAGGGATAGGCGCTTGTCTGTAGAAATTGCGTTATTGCCAAATTGCCTTATTGCCTTATTTTTAGACTTACTGACACTATCGTACCATGAACATCCTCGTCACAGCAGGTCCGACACGCGAGCATCTTGACCCGATTCGCTTTCTCAGCAATCGTTCAACCGGTAAGATGGGGTTTGCCATTGCAGCGGCAGCGGCTGAACGCGGACACACCGTCACACTGATTGCAGGTCCCGTGAGCTTAACAACCCCTCCTGGCGTGACACGCATAGACGTGGTCAGCGCACGTGACATGCTGACAGCAGTTCAATCCTGTTTACCCAAACAGGATGCGCTTATCATGTCGGCAGCAGTCGCAGACTTCCGGCCCGCACATATGGCTGACTCGAAACTCAAGAAAAGCCAGATGAATCCAGTCATCCCTCTTGAGCCAAACCCAGACATTCTGAAGACAATATCTCCGTTGAAGGGCTCACGTATTTTTGTCGGATTCGCCGCCGAGACAGGCGATCCCATTGCTGAAGCTCAACGGAAGTTAGCATCAAAGGGGCTGGACATGATTGTCGCCAATGATGTGACAGCCGAAGGCGCTGGCTTTGCTGTGGATACAAACCGAGTCACCTTCATTACGGCAAACGAACAACCACGCGCATTGCCCTTGCAATCCAAGGTCGACGTCGGACGCGCAATCATCGACTGGCTCGAAAAAGCGGAATGTTGGAATAGGGGAATGTTGGAATGATGAGAATACCAACAGTTGGCAATACCCGTTTGCAGTAAGTTTCGAGTTTCCAGTTTCACTACCGCACTATTCCAGTATTCCACCATTCCATTATTCCGGTTTCTTCAAGACAACAAATCCAGGCAATCCGCGAATACCGAAAGCCTCTAGCATTTTTTTAGGCTCAGCTCGTCCGGGATGTTCAGCCTGCACAAGAATCACTTTGTAATTCTTAAGCCGTTCCATCACACGCGGATCTTTAAACGTCGTCTTCTCCATGGCTGAGCAATTCTTGCACCACGTCGCCCAAAAATCGACAAAGACTGGTTTCCCCTCTTGCTCGGCTTGAGCAAGTGCCTTACGCCAAGAATCCGCATCGCCAGCCATAATGGAACCCTTACGTTCTGACGCTGAAGACGGCATAAAACCCATGACCGCAAGATAACCGTAATAAACGGACAAGCAGACAAGAACAATGCCGAACACCTGCTTCACACGCACCATCCATTGACCAGGACGCGGCAGAACAGAAAGCCCTGCTCCAGCGAAAGGCCATGGCAACGCCATACC
>JBAXCC010000040.1:0-18324 GCA_037141675.1 bacterium
AAAATGGCTCCAGCAGCAGGATTCGAACCTGCGACCAATTGGTTAACAGCCAACTGCGCTACCACTGCGCTATGCTGGAATAATGTCTCATTCCGTGGTCTCTTTTACGAAACAAAAACGGCCGTAAGGTTAGCATATAGACGTCACAATAGTCAACGCCAAAAAATATCTTTTTTCCGTTTAAGTGAAGAACCTTGCTGTTTCTAATTTATTGACAGGATTTACAGGATTTGAAGGATTTGGAGGATATTTTGCGCTATTTATGATAAAGTAAACCGCATGAAATCCTATCCCTTCACCTTTTCAAGACTCGCTCTGCTCTCTATCACGGGAGTCCTACTATCCTTGCCCATAAGGGCTGACCCTTATATTGTCGTTGTCTCGGAGACGGACTATGCAGATGCCGGCTGGAAGAAGGTCTGCGACACGTTGATCGCAAAGTACACGGACTCGCAGGTGGTAACCTATCGAGAGAGTATCACCCAGGCGTTGCCTGCCTTGCAAAAAGCGCAGCCGCGCGCAGTCGCGTTTGTGGCTTCGCCCGCGAATTGCGGACGGCATTTTGTTGAAGAGATTCACCATGTGATGCGCGCGATCGACCCTGATGTCTACACCGATGCGCCGTGGGGCATCATCACCGGGATCACGTCCGAAGATGCCTGTAAGCGTGCTGCCATGACAACCCCGCTGGTCGTCAGCAACACGCTGGCCAACACAGCCATCCCCCTTGAAAACCTTGTGGCAGGAGAATGGTACGATGAATTGACGCGAGCACTGCATGTGTACAAGCGTGCAGGAGCGCCGATTGTCCGCGACGTGAGCGCTGATAAAGCCCCCTCTGAATGCCTTGCAAATAAGATCAATTCCAACACCGTTGATCTGATTGTCGGCTCAGGACACGCCACGGAGCGCGACTGGCAAATCGGCTACCGTTATCAAGGAGGCTCGTTTAGATGCGACAACAATCAACTGCACGCCATCACTCATCCAGACAAGAAACTGATCCCTATCCGATCGACGAATCCGAAAATCTATCTGCCTTGCGGTAACTGTCTGATGGGACATGTGGACGGCCCGAATGCGATGGCGCTTGCATGGATGCGCGATGCAAATGTCATTCAGATGGCCGGCTACACCGTTTCCACCTGGTTCGGATATGCAGGCTGGGGGATCATGGATTACCTACTGGAAATGCCAGGCAGATATACCTTTGCGGAAGCTTTCCTGGCAAATCAGATAGCCCTCGATTATCTGCTGCTCAAGCAACCCAG
Organism: bacterium; assembly: GCA_037141675.1. Lineage (GTDB taxonomy): Bacteria > Verrucomicrobiota > Kiritimatiellia > RFP12 > UBA1067 > CAIZQW01. The sequence goes on from JBAXCC010000040.1 coordinate 1,272, forward strand.
CAAGGGGCTCGAATTTGACAAAACCGTTGTGGCCTTCTACGGCGATCCGCTCTGGGAAGCACGTATGGCCTCACAGAACTCCGGCTATGAGCAGACACTCACGGAAGCGAATGACATCTACACGCTGACCATCACGCCCCTGCGCGGAGAGAACTCCTTCAAGCTCCTCAGCTATAACGGCTCCCAGCGCGGCAACCGACCCATCATCGCCTGGTTGCCGAAACGGCTGACTAAGCCTGTCGTTATCGCAGGCAAGGAACTCCATCCCGTTGTCACCCCTCGCTTTATTCTCATTCCCCTACCCGATACGTTGAAAGACAGTTACGTTGTCCGTATCATTGGACAATAATTTGTTTTTTTTCTACCCACGAATCTCCGCGAAATGGGTTGATTTTCTTTCGGCTGGGTACAGCCGTCGTTAATCACTAAGAAACTCAACCCATGATTTGAATAACTCATACCTGCGTTCGCAGAAACTATTTCAGCAGTGTGTGTGTTTGAGTGATTAACGACGATGGTATCCCATCGGCAAACAAACACACTGCTTAGCGAAGATTAGCGGGAAAAAGATACCTCTTCGCTTCTTCCCATTCGGCGGTCTTACTCATAATCAGAAATGCATCAAACTGCGGCTTGCAAGTCGAAACCAATTAGCTTAAAATTTGCGCATGCCAACTGATTCGAAAGAGCAAGCACCCATCGAGACCATCAGCGGGACGGTTGAATCCATTGTTTACCGGAATGATGAGACCGGGTATACGGTGTGCACGCTGAAGACGGTCACCCGCGCAGCAGGTTCACGGCTTCACGAAGAAAAGGTGACCGTCGTTGGAAATTGCGCAGCTATGTGGGAGGGCGAAGAGCTTCACGCTGAAGGCCAATGGAATAGGCATCCGTCACATGGACGGCAATTCCATGCAAAATCCATTACCTGCATCACACCGACCTCCACCGAGGGCATGCGACGTTATCTGGCCAGCGGCATGATCAAGGGCATCGGACCCAAGTTCGCTGAACGCATTGTTGAAAAGTTTGGAGAGAATACACTCGAGGTCATCGACAAGCAGTCTGCACGGCTCCGCGAAGTTGATGGCATTGGTGAAAGTCGTTGCGCGATGATCAAGCAGTCCTGGATTGAGCAGCGTGGCGTGCGCGACATCATGATTTTCTTGCAATCGCACGGCATCGGAACCGCCAAGGCCGCGCGCATTTACCGTCAATATGGAGGAGATGCGATTGCCGTCGTGAAGCGTAACCCCTATCGTCTCTGCGAAGATGTCTGGGGCATCGGCTTCAAGACAGCCGATGCGATTGCGCTCACTGTCGGCATTCCGCACGACTCGCCGATCCGAGCCTGCGCCGGGCTCATCTATACCTTGAAATCCGAGGCGGATGAGGGTGGACACTGCTATGCCATTGATGCCGACCTTTTACTTCACGCACAAGAGTTGCTCGACATCTCTGTCGAAATCTTAGGGACCGCGCTGATTGATCAGATTGAAGGGGGTGTGCTTGTTCGGGAAGAACACCTCATTTATCTGCGCGACCTCTACCGTGCAGAAGCACGCGTCAGCCAGAAACTTAAGCAGTTGCTCGCAACACCCCGCACCTTTAAACCGATTGATGCGCTCAAGGCGATTGCCTGGGCGGAAGCAAAGATGGGACTCCAGCTTGCACCGCTTCAGCGTGAAGCGCTTGCGAACGCCATCAACTCAAAGGTCTCGATCATCACCGGTGGCCCTGGCGTGGGTAAAACAACCATCATCCGCGCTCTGACCGAGATCTTCGGTGCCCGCCAACTCGACATCCGTCTGGCAGCGCCTACCGGACGAGCCTCCAAGCGCATGTCCGAGGCCACGCATCGCGAAGCGCAGACGATTCACCGCTTGCTCAAATTCAACCCGAGCCTTGGACGCTTTGAATTTGATGTGGATAACCCCTTGGACGGCGATTGCTTTATCCTGGATGAGACCTCCATGATTGACATCAAGCTCATGGATTATTTCTTGGCGGCCTTGCCCAGCAACGCGACGCTGATTCTCGTGGGCGACATTGACCAGCTTCCCAGTGTCGGGCCGGGCAACGTGCTGCGAGACCTCATTGCCTCGGGAATCATCCCCTACTGCAAACTCGACACGATTTTCCGTCAGGACAAGACAGGGCTCATTGTCCGGAATGCCCATCATGTGAATCATGGCGAGCCCTTTGAGACAAGCGAATCCAAGGATAGCGATTTCTATTTTATTGAGACAGGCGAACCCGAGACCATCATCTCGCGTACTGTTGAACTGATGACCCAGCGTATTCCCGGAAAATTCGGCATGGATCCCCTGCAGGACGTGCAAGTCCTGACACCCATGCGAAAGAACCTTCTGGGAACAGAGAATCTCAATGACGTCATCCAGGCCGCGCTGAACCCCTCCGGGCCATCCCTCTTGCGCGGCTGCACGCATTACCGCAAGGGCGACCGCGTCATGCAGATGCGCAACAACTACGACAAGGATGTCTTTAACGGCGACATCGGCTTCATCAAAGAGGTTTCAGAAGAAGACCATTATCTGGTAATACTTTTCGACGGACGCCCGGTGCGTTACGAGCAGAGCGAACTGGATGAACTCGTCCTGGCCTACGCCTGCTCGATTCACAAGTCGCAGGGTAGCGAGTATGCGGCGGTCATTGTCCTGATGCACACCCAGCATTACAAACTGCTCCAACGCAATCTGCTCTACACCGCGATTACACGCGGAAAGAAACTGGTGCTAGTGGTCGGATCGTCGCGGGCGATCGGCATCGCCATCCGTGCAAACCAGGTGCGTGAACGCCGGACAACGCTGAGCCATCGGCTGCGCGATTGAGCTGACGAACCATGAAGGATTTATGATACCAGAGCCTTTGCATTATTACGATGAGACGTTCCAGATTCGCGCGCATGAAGCCAGTGTGAACAATCACGTCACGCTTCCCAACTACTGCAATTACTTGCAAGAGGTGGCAGGCGAGCATGCCAAACGGATCGGCTTCGGCATTCATGCCTTGCAAGAGAATGGGACGACATGGATGTTAGCTCACTTCCATCTGATTATTCATCGCTATGCATCCTGGCAGGAAAAGATTCATATCCGAACCTGGCCATCCGGCGTTCGCGGAAAGCTGGTTGCCTTGCGCGATTTTTACGTCACGGATAATTCGGGAAAGCTACTGGTACAAGGGGTCAGCGAGTGGATGATGATCGATTTGGCCACGCGTCACCTGACGCGACTGCCTCCGCATCTTGCTCCCTTGGCTCCTGAAGGCACGCCGCGTTCTGGCGTGCCCGAGCTCGCGGATAAGATTCCTGATTTTGAACAGGCCACCTGGTCCTGTGCACAAGATGTACGCAGGAGTGATCTCGACTTCAACAACCACGTCAACAACGTGCATTATGTGGAGTGGGGATTAGAGCCCTTGCCAAACGACTGGATTGAGACGCATCATATCTCGCGCATGGACATTACATTCCGTGCTGAGGCATTGCATCAGGACGAACTCCGCTGTGAAGCCACGGCGCTCAGCGACACTGTTTTACTCCATCGGATTGTACGTGTAGCAGATAACAACATCCTCGCATCCATGCGGACGGAGTGGCAGCTCAATTAACGAATTGGGAAGACGAGGAATACACCGACTGTCCAGAGCGCATGGGAGACGATACAGGCGATCAGGTCGCCTTTGCGCCATTGATAAAGCGCGCACCAAAAAATTCCGGCAACCAGCGCAGCCATGACCAGCATCAGATTGCACGAGGGAATGTGGACTGCGCCATAGATTCCTGCGCCAACCAGAAATCCGCGCCATTCACCCCAGCGTTTAAAAGCTTCGCGAAGCACGTAACCACGCCAAAAGAGTTCTTCCCCTGGACTTGTGACCAGCAGTAATACTGCAGCAACAAGCCATGGATGGCCAAGTTGCTTGATCGCATAAATCGCTTCGACCTGTTTCGGCGCAAAGCCGAACAACGAGGCGGCACTAAAATCACCCAGCCAAAAAATCCCGTACAACACCACGGCTGCGACAACGCCAATGGTCGCCTCACGCATCGGATGATGCAGACGCCGAATTGGGAAGCCCGCTGCAATAAAGGACCCTGCGCACAGCACGCAAACCGTTGTCGTGATTTTAATCCAGAAATTTCCATACGGGCATGCAAACGTCCATGCAAAGCCTAAGGAAGCTAATAAGAGAAGCAGGTAAAACATGTTCCCCTCTTCTACTCTCTCATGCCATATTTGCGGATGAGGCGCTGGAGGTAAGCGCGTTCGATGCCGGCTTCGCGGGCGGACTGGGAGATGTTTTGGCGATTGCGGGCCAGCAGATCGTTGAGATAGGCTTTTTCAAACTCTTCAATCAGATCATTCTTAGCATCCTTGAAGGGCTTGTCCGTCGTAAAGCTCATATCCGGCTCGTCAGTGGGTTTCCGTCCTGAACGTAGCGTACCGAAACTTAGGAATGCACTCAAGTCAACCGGTCGTTTTTCACTATAGAACGCCAGTTCAACCAAGTTACGCAATTCGCGGACATTGCCAGGCCATTCATGACGCTTAAGTACATCCATTGTAGCAGCAAGATCAGCGATCTGTGAGAGTGCGTCATCTCCATGCAACATCGTCAGAAATTTCTTCACAATCAAAGGAATATCATCCCTCCGTCTACGAAGGGGAGGCAATTCGAGATGCACGACAGACAGCCTGTAATACAAATCCTCGCGAAAGCGTCCCTCATTGACTTCATTGGCGAGGTTACGATTCGTTGCGCTAATAATACGTACATCGATTTTGCGCACGTCATTGCTTCCGACGCGACGGATCTCACGCTTTTCAAGCACGCGCAAGAGCTTGGGCTGAAGGTCTGGAAGCAGATCCCCAATTTCATCTAAGAAGACCGTGCCGCCATCAGCAAGTTCAAAGGCTCCCTGACGGTCACTGTTCGCCCCTGTAAAGGAACCCTTCACATGACCGAATATTTCGCTCTCCATTAAATCCTTTGAAATCGCGGCACAATCGATGACGATAAAGGGCTTATTCTTCCGATTGGAATGATTATGAATTTCTTCAGCAAGCACCTCTTTGCCAGTCCCGGTCTCGCCGGTAATCATGATCGTGGCATCTGAGGGCGAATAGGTTTCCGCGAGATAAAAAATGCGGCGCATCGGGATCGAACGTCCCAACATTTTTCCAAACGATTCATTGCTGGAAAGCGGGATGTCATTGGAGTCCTGAAGCGGACAAAACACGATGCGGCTTTTGCCGATCTGAATTTCAGCGCCTGGCGCAAGGTGAGCCGATGAGACACGTACCCCCTGCACCATGGTGCCGTTGGTACTGTCAAGATCGCGGATCTGATACCCCGACTCCTCGACAATGATTTCGCAATGCCTTTTAGACACAGTCGAGTCACCAATGACCAAATCATTATGATCGCCAGAGCCGATGGTATACGTATCACGATTCACGAAAAACTCGCGTCCTTGGAGAGGTCCGCTGATCACGAGCAATTTCGTCTTCCTGACTCGCAGGATGTTTTCATTTCCATTGTCCGAATTTAGGACCAATGTACCTGAGTTATTGTTTTGACTTGCTGCCATAGATCACACCACACGTTTATTTTACTGAGCTTAGTATAACGCATGCCTACGGTTGTATGCAACCACTGTTTGATTGTTTTTTGAATCTATTTTTGTCATATTATACCTATGTACGAACATAAAAGGGTTCTTTTCCCAACTCCCAAAGAATGGTATATCAAAGAGGGCACATGGTCATTGCCGCTCACCGGCACTTTTGAAATGACAGGGCCGGCCACCTTAGTCCAGGCCGCGCAGATACGATTACAGAAGACGTTGGGGGCAGATTGGCATTCGCTTTGCAACGAATCAAAGACCTCTTCCATCCGCTTTATGATCACGGACACCGTGACAGCCCAACAAGCGTACCGACTCAGGATTGACGGAACGGGCATCACGGCAGAAGCGCATGATTGCGAGGGACTTTTTTATGCGGCTGTTACTCTTGCACAACTCGTGCGTCAATACGGGAACAGCCTACCCCTTTGCGAAATCAAGGACTCCCCTGACTTCCCAATCCGGGGGGCCATGTTGGATGTAAGCCGTGACAAGGTCCCAACGATGAAGACGCTTTACTGGCTTATCGACCATCTTGCAGAGCTCAAATATAACCACCTGCAACTCTATGTTGAACATACCTTCGCCTACCAGAATCATCACGAAGTCTGGAAGGATGCCAGCCCACTGACAGCCGAAGAGATCCGGGCTCTGGACATTTATTGCAGGGACCGGTGCATTGACCTTGTCCCCAATCAAAACTCATTCGGACATCTTGAGCGCTGGTTTGCCTATCCGCGCTATCTTGAACTCGCCGAGCTTCCACAGGGCGGTGCGCCCCTCCCGTGGGGCGGATTCCAGACCAAGCCCTCTTCACTATGCCCGACTGATCCCCGTAGTTTCGAATTGCTGAGTGACCTGTATGACGACTATTTGCCGAATTTTTCCTCGCATCTATTCAATGTTGGGTGCGATGAACCCTTTGATTTGCGCGGTCCTGGGAGATCTCATGAACAGGTCAAGGAACTGGGCGAAGGCCGTATTTATCTTGATTACATCTTAAATCTTCACAAGCTTGTTTCCGAACGGGGAAAACAAATGGCCTTTTGGGGTGACATCATTATTAACCATCCGGAATATGTGCCCGAAGTACCTTCGGATGCGCTTGTGCTCGAATGGGGATATGAGGCAGACCACCCATTTGATGCGCACGGCGCACTATTCGCCGCCTCAAAGATTCCCTTCTGCGTCTGTCCAGGAACCTCAACATGGAATAGTCTGGGAGGCAGGACTGACACTATGCAGGCAAACATTCTTTCTGCTGCCGAGAACGGGCTTAAGCATGGCGCCTGCGGACTGATTGTTTGCGACTGGGGAGATTGGGGACACTGGCAGCCGCTTGGCCTGAGCTTCCCCGGGTTCACGTATGCTGCTGGCGCAAGCTGGAATCTTGCAGCAACCCGAGATATCGACCTTGCAGCAGCCTGCGACGCGCATGGGACAGAGGGATACGGGAAACTGCTGCTGGACATTGGAGTGGTTTACCGCCTGGCAGGGGCGACCCGAGGGAACAGCACAGAGCTTTTCCATATCCTCTCGAAACCGATGACGCGCCCCCTATTGGCGGGCGTCACACCAGAGACGCTTGAAACAGTCCTGCATCGCCTGCTGGAACTCGAGAAACTCCTTCCTAAGCAGTCCACTATTCTTGAGCAAGAACTCGCTCACACCTTCACAATGATCCGTGCAGCTTGCCACCGGGGCATAGCCATTTTAAGCGAGACCCTCCTTCAACCCGAAACCCGCAGACAGCTCGCGAGAGAACTTGACCATGTCACAGAATCGCACACCCACGTGTGGAAACTGAGGAATCGCGAAGGGGGGCTTAAGGACAGCCTTGCCCGGCTAGCGCCGATTCAAGCCGAATATGAGAATTAAAGAGCGAGTACTTAGATGTCATCCGGCACTTCGATGCGAACGGTTCGGCTCTTCATCGCTTTCATCTTATCAGCGCCTAACTTATCAACCTCTCTTTCAACAGCATAGATTGTACCAGCATCCGAGAAGAAGGGAACATCGAAGCTTGCACCGCAAGCCGGACATTCAGCTGTTGACCCAGCCATTTCAACCGGTGCTTCGATTTCCTGGCGGCAGTTCCTGCAGAAAAATGATAGCGAACGTTTATCCGATACCTTCTGTTGGACAAGGTTCTCAACACCGAGAGCAGCGAGATCAATACGAATCGTCCGTGACTTCTCCTTGTCTTGAGCCCGTTCTTCAACTTGGTTCTGAACATCGGAAATGACTTCCTGAATCTTTTCCGCTGCCTGAGCTTCTGGTGTCAGTGGCAAAGGCTCACCATGGATGGTACCTGGATCGGAAACATTAGGAACGACAATTGATGCTTGGCAACTCGGACATTCCGCAGTCATACCCACCGTGGAGAGCGGAGCTTCAATTTCCTGGTTGCAGCTATTGCAACGGAAGGAAACAGCCTGTGAAAAATCTTCCATCTCGGACGTAATAATAGGTGCTTCCTGGATCAACATCTCCGGGGGTGGCGTCACTTCATTTCGGACTCTCTTCAGAATACGAACACGCAAACTGTCGTGTTCCCCTATGAGAAGTGTCTGTCCGGAATGAGGATTGCGAACTTTACGAGCTTTGCGATGAATGACATCCAAGCGGCAGAGTCCCGGAACTGTAAAACCGTCATTCTGTGCCTCGCGGCATGCAATGGCTTTCATTGTATCCAATATGAGACGAATTTTGACCTGAGACACCCCGGCCGTCACACCCAACTCGCGAATTAAATGACTTTTCTGATACGTATTTCTTTTCATCGTAGACTCCTGTACGCATTAGCTCTCGATAGCAATTTAGGAAAAAAAAGGATACGCATTTACCAATAAGAAGACAAGCTCTATTTACGAAATTTGACAAAAAAAATATATTGCATGTGATGAAAACGCTAGTCTGTCCTGCGAATATATGATAATCTGTTGACGGTTTAACTTTGGTCGAGGACTTTATTTATGGCATTTTGGTTTAACAAAAAAGACGAACAGCAAAAAGCAGATTGTTCGCACGTACAGCAGGCATCCGTTGTTCCACAACCGGCTCCTGCTGCGTCACTGCCTGGACCTTTGTTAAAGCCACTCGCAAAGCCAGGCGCAGTGCCCATTTTGAAAGTAGTGCCCCCTTCAACGCCGGCACCGGCACCTGTACCTGCGCCTGAGCCTGAGCCTGCAGGTTTGAAGGTGCGCCCAAAAATCGATCAGCGCGCCTTGTATCAGCAATTAATGAATGGCCTTTACGATGCTGTACTTATACTTGATGAACGCGGAAATGTCATGGAAAGCAATCTTCGGGTCGATGAAGTGCTCGGGTATACACATGATGAAGCATGGGATCTTCCGATTACCACCATATTGCCGGGAATGAACCGCCAACTATTTGAACATCTGAAGAAGAATCTTGCAGAAGATCATCATGTTTTGATTGATTCTCGTTGTTTTCGCAAAGACGGTTCCTCGTTCTCCGGTGAAGTGGGCGTCTGCAATATCATGTTCATGCGTGGCAACAATATGATTTTCACGATTCGTAATGTCGAACGCCGCAAAACGTCCATGGTGGATATTAAAAAATTGCAGGTGGTAATTGAAAATTCACTCTCTCCGATGTTCATTTGCAACACGGACGAAACATTCACGGTTGCAAACCCGTTAGCTCTCGACTTGTTTGGACTCCAGAGCATATCGGATGTTAAGACTGTCAAACTCACCCAAGTACTCCCTAATGCTGCAGACATGTTTGCCGAGGCTGCAAAAGGAAATGTTTCTACTGAAACGTTAACGCTGAGCAGGCAGGACAGCGTTGTCACCTTTAAACTTGCTTTGGCTCCTATCAAGAACGGTGACGAGACCATCTTTGCTGTTTCAGGTTCCATGCTCTTAGTCTAATTCGTCGACCGCAGAGCAATAAAAAGAGGGCCGGGTATTTCCCGTCCCTCTTTTTGCTTTCGCCCATCCTATCGCGATAGGTCGCCGCTGTTTCAGGAGTCAATCTGCAGAACGCCACCAGCCACCTTGACATGAAGGGTGTCTCCTGGCATGACAGCACCTGAAACGATCTTTCGGGCAATTGGCGTTTCCAGTTCCCGCTGAATGGCCCGTTTTACAGGTCGCGCGCCATAGACAGGATCAAAGCCCTTCTCAGCCAGCCACTCAATGGCCGGATCTGTTAGCTCCAATCCCAATTCCTGCTCGGCAAGCCGACCCCGTAAATCAGCGAGCTGCAACCGTACAATGGCGGCAATCTGGTCTTTATCCAGCGACTTAAAGAGAACAATATCATCCAGCCGGTTCAGAAATTCTGGACGGAAGCTAGCCTTCAGCAAGTCCATGACCTGCTTCCGGACCTTCTCCGGTATTTCCGTGGAAGCGGACTTTTCTGATCGATTAGCCCGATCCAATGCCAGGAATTCAGAGCCAATGTTACTGGTCAGGATGATCACTGCATTCCGGAAGCTCACGGTACGTCCATGACTATCGGTCAGTCGTCCATCATCCAAAACCTGTAAGAGGATGTTGAACACATCTGGATGGGCTTTCTCAATTTCATCCAATAACACAACGCTGTAGGGCTTACGGCGGACAGCTTCTGTCAGTTGGCCGCCCTCTTCGTATCCGACATATCCGGGCGGCGCGCCTATCAGACGCGAAACCGTGTGCTTTTCCATATATTCGGTCATGTCGATACGGACCATCGCTTGTTCGGAGTCAAACAATTCCGCTGCCAGTGTCTTGGCCAGCTCCGTCTTTCCCACGCCTGTCGGCCCCAGAAAGAGGAAGGCACCCATCGGGCGCTGCCGGTTCTTGATGCCCGCACGCGACCGCATGACAGCATCCGAAACAGTATTGACCGCTTCGTCTTGGCCCACCACACGCTGATGCAAGATATCCGCCAAGTTCAAGAGCTTTTCGCGTTCGCCTGCCAGCAACTTGGTGACCGGAATTCCGGCCCAGCGTGAAACAGCCTCTGCGATCTCTTCGGATGTCACCTCTTCCCGCAATAAGCCCCCGCCATTGGATGATGCCAGTTTTTCCTGCGCCGCCTTCAACTCTTTTTCCAGTTCCGGTATTTTGCCGTATTTCAATTCGGCCGCCTGGGTGTGATCCGCCAGGCGCTCCGCCTGATCGTAGGCAGTCTTGGCAGCTTCGAGCTTTTCTCGCAGGACACGATTCTGATCCAGGATTTTCTTTTCCGTCTGCCAGCGCGCGGTCATTGCATCTGACTGCGCCTTCAACTCGGCTAGTTCCTTTTGTAACTCGTCAAGCCGGCGCTGGGTCGGTGTATCCTGTGCCGCCTCACCCGTTAGAAAGGTTTTGATTTTAGACGACAGATTCTTGACTTCCGTCTTCAGCGCAGTCTCTTCAATCTCAAGACGTGTCACCTTACGTGTGATCTCATCGAGCTCGGCAGGCATCGAGTCCATCTCCGTACGAATTGAGGCACACGCCTCGTCCAAGAGGTCAATCGCCTTGTCAGGAAGGAAGCGATCCTGTACATAACGGTCTGAAAGAACTGCCGCTGAAACAAGTGCCGCATCCTGGATATGAACATTGTGATGACGCTCAAAGCGCTCTTTCAGTCCCCGCAAAATCGAAACCGTGTCTTCAACGGACGGCGGATCAACCTGCACAGGCTGGAAACGCCGCTCCAAGGCCGCATCCTTCTCCATGTACTTGCGATACTCATCAAGCGTGGTCGCGCCAATACAGTGCAGTTCTCCACGCGCCAGCATGGGCTTGAGCATATTGCCGGCATCGGACGACCCTTCGGTCTTCCCTGCGCCGACAATGGTGTGGATCTCATCAATAAAGAGCAGAATGCGCCCCTCGGCGGCTTTGATTTCATTCAAGACCGCTTTCAAGCGCTCTTCAAATTCACCGCGATATTTCGCCCCCGCCATGAGGGATGTCATATCTAACGAAAAGATAGTACACTCCTTCAACCCTTCAGGCACGTCTCCACGCACAATTCGCTGGGCAAGACCTTCAACAATCGCTGTCTTTCCAACGCCTGGCTCGCCAATGAGGACAGGATTGTTCTTGGTCTTTCGCGAAAGAATACGAATGACATGACGGATTTCCGTATCACGCCCAATCACCGGATCCAGCTTGCCTGACTTCGCCAGCTCCACGAGGTCACTACCATATTTCTTAAGCGCCTCATATTGACCCTCGGGATTGTCGGTCGTCACGCGCTGGTTTCCTCGCACATCCTTCAAGATAGCGAGGATTTTGTTCGTCGTCACCCCAAACTCGGCCAACAGCTTGCCACACCCGCTCTTGCGTCCTGAGTCAGCAATGGCTAGCAGGATGTGCTCCACTGAAAGATACTCATCCTTCAAGCGCTCGGCCTGGTCCCCGGCGCGAACAATCAATTCATTCAACGCCTGGGTCACATAAATTTTACCCTCTTCGACAGCCCCTGTTACGCGAGGCTTATTACTCAGCTCCTGCTCAACTCTCGCACGAAGCTGGGGGATCGAAACCCCGATTCGCTGCAAAATGGATACCGCTAGTCCATCCTCGACATCCACCAAGGAGAAAAGAATATGCTCCACATCCAACTGCTGATGCGAGTAACGAATCGCAACCTCTCTCGCCCGCTTCATCACCTCTTGCGCCTTCTGAGTCCATTTATTTAAATCTGTCATCTGAAAAACCTTCTTTCTGCGACACACTCCGTGCGCTACCAATTAAAAGCATGGGGTATGCCAAGGGGGAGGCAGGAGCCCGTAGGCCGGGGCCAGTGTCTCGATGCTCTCGATTCTTTCGATTCCATCGAATTCTCTCGCTCTGAAACCTGCCACTGTTGAGCAAAAAAGTCCCGCTTCTTTTTTAAGCGCCTTTTTGTCTCACTTATTTTTATCAAATCGCCAGACAAGCGAAGTGTCTTTTATTCTTCCTAGCGCATCAAAGGTGATGCCTTCAGCGAGGAGAAGAGCCTTCTTGCGGTCAATCTCCGGCCCGTCCGTCTCGCCATTAAACCCGCCGATAGTCAAATCCGCCGCAACGACACGATGACACGGCACCTCTGGCGCGAACGGGTTATTTCGGAGCGCGCCCCCTACTGCCTGCGCCGACCTGCACTTGATCCGCTTAGCAAGCGCACCGTATGTGGTGACATAGCCCTTTGGGACTTCGCAGAGCGCAAGGTAAGCCTTTGACTGAAAAGCAGTAACCATCACGTCAACTGAGCCTGAATGGACATTTTGAGTGTGTGCCGTTCGCCCGGCTCAAGGTCAATAGCGGTTTCTCTCACATTAGCTGGCTCCACGCAGACAAACCGTTGATAGTCATTGTCTTCCATGTCCGGAAGCTTACGCGCAAGGTCAATCCACGGATTCCAGACGACCAGATTGCGCGTTCCGGAGAAGGTGATAAGGGTCGCGCGTCTGAGCTTCTCATCACGAATCGCAACCTCATTTTTCTCCGGCGTATAGGTCCGGTCAACCTGGCACTGAATCTCAAGAGCACCCGCCTGTGTAGATTCCTCGTGTTTGAGCAGGTCTAAACAAGTTGCGTGGTCGAGTCCAAAAATGTGCGTCATATTAATATCGCCCACTTGAAAATAGGGATGAAATGCCTTCGATATCGAAAAGGGTTTCGGATCCGTATTTTCCGTAATCAGCTCGAGATTAAGAGACTGATCAAGTGTAATGGACAATTTCAAGGTGAATGCATAATCCCATATCCGCCGAGTGAATTCTGAATCTTTTAACGACAAGCGTAATACAGTCGTTTCTCCAGAATATTCCGTGGCATCAAGGTCCCACTGTAGGAGCCGGGCAAATCCATGTTTATCCCGTGCCGCATCTGTCGGGTGCGGACCGAACCATGGCCAGCAAACCGGTATGCCTCCCCGGATCGGCTTGCCAGGTTCAAAAGCTGAGAGCTTGCTGAGGAAGAGGAGAGGAGCAAAGCCCACGGGACGATACCCAAGCACGTGCGCACCATAAAGGGAGACTTCAGCTGCACCGTACTTGTTGATCAACGAGACAACGGGGAAGCCTGTCTCGTCTGTACGAAAGGCAATCCGCCCTGGGGCTCCAAACCGTTGATTAAGAATCTGAATGTCCGGATAGTTCATTGTTCTCTCTCCGCTTTGTCGATGGCTGACACCTTGTTGTTGTTAAATTCAATCCGCAAATATTCGTTTCGCTCATACACATACGAGCGATAATACTGGTAGTCTGTTCCCCAAATCATGTGCCCGCGCCGCGTCATAATCGGATAGGCGACCGGGTGCAGCTCATCAACCGGCTGAGCCTCTGTCATCACATACGACCAGACCGTATTGGTCGATCCTGCTGTCACACGTATCGACCTGCGCGAGGGCGATCCGAAAACAATCCATGCCGCGTCCTCCGCATCGCCAATCTGAAGATGTCCCTTGCGCAAACGCTCCTGGCTCTCCGCCGGCAACGATGCGAAATAGTCGGCTTTTGCCGCAATACGCTTTGCGATGAGCTGTTCCATCGTCAAACAGCCTGTCAAAAAAGCACATAAAAAAAAGCAACCCATAATTCTGTATTTCATAAAAACTCCTTTAGGACTTGGGACTCTGGACTTGGGACTTGCAGTGCCACTGCCTACTGGCAACCGCCTCCCTCACACAGCCAGCATGGCTTCAATCGACTTGCGCGCTCGCGATGCAATCGGCTCCTCGACGCGCACTAGGGTCTCATTTTCACGCAAGCTCCACAATACCTTTTCAATCGTTGTCTTTTTCATGTTAGGACAAACAGCCGACTCCAACAATGGGAAGAACTGCTTATCTGGATTCTCCTTTTGCAGGCGATGCAGAATTCCTGTTTCCGTGCCCACAATAAAAGAAACCTCGGGACGGCCCAGCACATAACGGCACATGCCGCCTGTCGAAAGCACCTGGTCGGCTGCATCACGGACACCCTTTGGACATTCGGGATGGACCAGCACAGGCGCACCTGGATGCTTCTCCCGCGCAAGAGCAATCTGATGATCGGTCATCCGCGCATGCGTCGGACAAAAGCCGGGCCACAAGATGAATTTACGGCCCAACTGCTCAGCCGTCCATGATCCCAGATGCTGGTCCGGCACAAAGATAATCTGCTGGTCAGCTGGGAAGGAACGCGCCACAGCCACCGCATTGGAAGAGGTCACGCAACAATCGCTCTCAGCCTTGATTTCAGCCGTACTGTTTACATAGCAGAGCACCTTAGCACCTGGATACTTCGCCTTCAGTTCACGGAGCTGCTCGCCGGTGATCATATCTGCCATGGGACACCCTGCGTCCGGCGTCGGCAACAGCACGGTCTTTCGAGGATTCAGGATGGCAGCCGTCTCAGCCATGAAGTGCACGCCGCAGAAGACGACTACATCCTCGGCGACCGTCGCTGCCTTCCGGGCCAACTCAAGTGAATCGCCGGTGAAATCCGCAAGATCCTGAATCTCGGCCGGCTGATAATTATGCGCCAGAATAATTGCGTTCCGCGATGCTTTAAGGCTCTTGATTTCCTCGATAATAGTCATATCCATCCGTTTCTGCTTCGTCTGAAAATTCCGTTTACATTTAAAGATTATCAGTTTAGCTGCGAAGGGTCAATTCTGCACTAAGGGACCGCGGGTGCAATTCCACCCGAGGGAGGAGAGAGGAAGTTGGTGTGATTCATTTCAACTAAAATGAATCACACACCTATAACCAACTGCGGAACATGACATCCTGACGTGCAATATTCCAGAATTTTTCACACGCCATCTTGTCCCCCCGTTTCAATGCGCAATTCCCCAGCATATAAAAGACAGGCGCGAACGCGGGATTCTTTTGGGCCACCACTCTGAAATTGGCTTCCGCTAATGCCCAGTCTCCTTTGCAATAAGCCTGAAAAGCCTCGGCAATGCAGGCGTGAACCTTCCAGCCTTGATTTTCGCGTTCGCGGACTGCTTCAATAAATTGATCCGACATCGATCTCGCCCGCGTCATATTTCCATTTGCAACAAACAGGGTGATGCCCACAATGTAGGTCAGCGCATCGCGATGAAGCATCATCGCACGCTCGAAATGTTTTTCAGCCTCTTCTTGACGCCCGCGTTTCAGGAAGAGATGAGCGCCCAGATTCTTGTGCGCAATCACATTGTCAGGCTCGAACTGTAATGCCCTGCGTGAAAGGGTCTCTGTATCTCGCCAGGTTGAGAGCTGCTGTATTGACACCCAGGAGAGAGCCATACAGCAAAGAGCCGTCAGCCCCCACCCCATATAAGAAACAAAGTTCTTCTTTTGACTCGACCAATACAGAAGCGCTGTTATCCCGGCACTCAAAAAAATAGAGGGCAAATACGTAAAGCGATCAGCATGTGCCTGAAAGCCAAAGGAGACGATTCCGAGCATGGGAGACACGGCAACCAGATAGCCTAGCATACAGAACATAACCCAATCCAAGGCCGGCTGCTCATGCGCCCCAGAAAACATAGTCCACGCATACCGCACAAGCACAGCAAAGGATGCAAGGCAGACAACCAGCCCGAGCCAGAAGAATTCCGGCATCTGTGGCCATGTGTAAAGCGCGGGAACATACAGATTGACAGGCCAGATCGTTTGCACGAGGTACAGTCCGACAGAACCAATGCCTTGCAAGAAACGCCCATAGAACGGCACATACAAGACGCAATTCGCATCACTGCCCCGCACGACGTGCTGCGTGTAGACACTGACAACAATCCAGGGCAGCGTCAGAAGGGCCAGCGGAAGGTATCGCCGCCACCTGAATTGCCCCAGCAAGAATAGATCGAGTAACGCGACTAAGACGACACACGTGATCGCGGCCGGCTTTGCCATCATGGCAACGACAAAGAAGAGCGCAGGCAAAAGGGCATACCGTTTTAATGGACTGTCCATCCCTTTAATCCAGGCCATCAGCGCCAGCAATTCCCAGAAAAGCGACAGCATATCTTTTCGCGAAGATATCCAAGCGACACTCTCGACGCGAAGCGGATGGAGCGCCCAAAATAATGTGCCCAGTGCCAGAGCACACACGAAAGGACCGTCAGCAATTGTGGCAGATTGCTCGGGGTTGCCCATACGATCCAACCGCTTCTTCAGCAACATCCGGAGAAACAAAAACAGGAGAACCGTATTGAAACCATGCAAAACAACATTATGAATATGCATCGCCCCCGGATTCATGCCCACGAGCGCAACATCCACAAGATAAGACAGCCGTGTCAGCGGGAACCAACAGCCCGTATCCCGAAATTCCGTCAAGCAGTTGACGAAAGATGCGCCTGTAATGCCATCCCGAAGCCACGGACATTCACTGACATATTTCCAATCATCCAGGTTGACAAAGTCAAACGTGCCTGTCCGGGCAAAAAGAAGAACTGCAAGGCCGAAGAGAGCCAAGCAAGCCCA
>JBAXCC010000041.1:0-18167 GCA_037141675.1 bacterium
CGCGGACGCAGCATCGAGGATGATCTTGCCTTTATTGGGCATTTGAATGATTTTTAATTATGAATTTTATTGCTGACCTCTTACAGGACACAGACGATCTCAAGAGCAACGGACGGTTCCGGTTGTTGCGGGAGATCGTGCCGCTGGGGGATGGACGGTGTCGCTGGGAGGGCAAGGAGTATTCCAATCTCTCAAGTAATGACTATCTCGGGATTGCGGGCAATGCAGAGTTGAGACGTTCTTTCTACGGCCAATTTGATTTGGGTTCGCCTGAATTGGCGTTGACCAGTGCCTCCAGTCGCTTGCTCACGGGCAATACGCTGGCGTATACGCGACTGGAGAATAAGCTTTCGGAGCTCTATGACCAGCGTGCGGCATTGGTTTTTAACAGTGGGTATCATGCGAATATTGGGATTCTCCCTGCACTCGCAAGCAATAAGGATTTGGTTCTCTCGGACAAGTTGAATCATGCGAGCATCATTGATGGACTGAAGCTGTGTGATGCCGAGACCCAGCGTTATCGCCATCTGGATTATGAACATCTTGAAAAAATATTATCGGAGAAACGTGCCCAGTATCGGCAGGTATTTCTGGTGACGGAATCTGTCTTCAGTATGGATGGCGACAGTGCGGACATCCTTAAGCTGGTTGCGTTGAAAGAAAAATATGATTGCCTCTTGGTGGTTGATGAAGCACATACTGTGGGTGTGCGTGGGCCTTCCGGGGCTGGGATGTGCGCAGCGCTTGGGGTTCAGCAGAAGGTTGACATCCTGATCGGGACCTTTGGTAAAGCGTTTGCCTCTGCGGGTGCGTATGCTGTCATGGCGGCTGAAGTGAAGGATTATCTGATCAATCATGCTCGCTCGTTTATTTTTACAACAGGCCTGCCTCCGGCTGTCTTAAACTGGAGTGCCTTTGTGCTGAAGCGGTGTTCACGCATGGATGCGGAACGTGAAAAGCTTACGCGCATGGGTATCCGCCTGCGGGCTCTCATTCAGGCGAAAGGGCAGGGGGTTACGATTGAAGGTGATTCGCAGATTGTCCCCCTGATTATTGGCGAGGATGCCGATGCGGTTGCAAAGGCGAGCGACTATCAAGAAAAAGGGTTTCTGGTATTTGCGATTCGTCCGCCAACCGTTCCCCTCGGAACGTCGCGTCTCAGGTTTTCGTTGAACGCAGCATTGGATGAATCGATTTTGGATAATCTGGTATGATTTCCATATTCCTAAACAGAAAGCAGCATGATGATCTTATCCTCTTTTTTAACGGATGGGGCATGGATCATACGCGCTTTGTTGGATGGTCGTGCGGGGCTTATGATGTTTTGGCGGTTCATGACTTCACTCAATTGGAGGCTCTGCCAGATTTGTCTGGATACAAGCGCATTCATTTGATTGCATGGAGCCTTGGTATTTGGGTGGCGGCGAAAATAGTAGCTGACGCCAAGGACGGTTATCGGTTTAGTACCAGCCTTGCGATCAATGGGACGTTGAACCCGATTGACGCTCACGACGGGATACCGCCTGACATTTTTGACGGGACGATTGAGAACTGGGAAGATGTACGCGCCCGTGAAAAATTTGGACTGCGGGTTAGTGGGACAACAGATAATCTGACGATGCGTTCGCCGGACAACCAACATGCTGAGCTTGTTGCGATGCATCATCTCATTCAGACATCTCCGCAACCGCCGAACATCTTCTCGACGGCTCTGATTAGTACACGCGACCGTATTTTTCCCCCTGCTGCGCAGCGACATTTTTGGTCGCGATGCGAAGGTGTTACGATCATTAATAAACCGTTGATTCATGATCCGTTTATGGATATGCACTCCTGGGAGGTGGTTCTTGCGCTTGCAAAAACCTGATACAGTCCGAATTCACCAGCGCTTCAGTCGCGGCCTTGCAACCTATCAGGATGCGGCGGTTGTCCAGAAGCGCATGGCTATTTCGCTGAAGGAGTTGCTGAAGCAGACCACAGCTAAACGCGATTTTGGCACGGTCCTTGAATTGGGGTGCGGCACCGGCCTGCTGACAGATGCATTTGCATCCTGTTTTACGTGGGAGAATTTGTATTTATACGACCTTATTGATGCGTGCAAAAGTTATCATGCGCATCGGGAGAACGCTACTTTTCAGATTGCGGATATCAACACCTTTGCGGACTATCCGCAAGCGGATTTGATTCTTGCAGGGGCTACATTTCAGTGGATCCACGATATAGATGCGTTGCTCCACCGTCTGGGACAAGCGCTCAAGCCGGGAGGCCTACTGGCGTTCACGACATTTACTCCTGGAAATTTGAGAGAAGTCTCAGCCATTACAGGTTCAGGCCTTTCATATTTGAGTGAAGACGAGCTGTGCACAATGCTGATCCAGGCTGGTTTTAATCCGGAAGTGTCGGAGCAGCAAAGGATGGTTGAACTGTTTTGCTCCCCTCGGGCTGTCCTTGCCCACCTGAAGGCGACGGGGGTAACGGCAAGCTCTGAGAATCGTGTGTGGACGAAGACATCCTTGCAGACGTTTGAACGGCATTACAACATTTTCAAAACAGCAGACAATCAATATCCGCTGACGTACACCCCGTTAACCTGTGTTGCGTCAAAGGTCAGCTATTCTAAATAGAAGACTTCACGAAGAGGCTTTACCATAGGGGAGTTATCTGGGTTGGTCTCCATAAGCGGGGACATGTAAGCCCACCACTTTTTCACTATTTCGGTCTGAGGAAGTTTTGCAGCCGTATTGTTGTCTGCAAGCTTTTGGACTGCAAAAAGGGTCAACGTCGCTTCATCCAAAAAGATGGCATAGTCAGAAACGCCTGCTTCGCTGATTTCCTTTGCGAGTTCCGGCCAGATTTCATCGTGGCGCTTCTTGTATTCCTGGACAACACCAGGTTTAAGCTTCATTGTAAAGGCGTTGCGTAGCATATTAGACTCCTATTTCTGTTGAAGTTTACTGAGAAGAGTGTAGGCGGTGATCGCGATGAACCAGCCTGGGAGACAGGCAAAATAGAGTACGCTTTCACCTAAGAAGAAGATGAGTGACAAGCAACTGGCAACGCTGATTGCCCAGGCGACTGCCGCAGCCTTGTTGATGGGCAGCTTGAAATGTTCTGCAAAGTCTCGTTTCATGCCAAGCCGCGGAAGCAACCAGTAATCTGCAAAGATCACAGCCCCCATCGGCATGAGGATGATACCCCACATTGCCACAAAGCCAAGAAGGTTCATGGTCACGAAGGGAAATATCGCTGTCAGGGTAGCTACGATACCCGTGGCAAAGGTGACCTTTGCAGGAGAAATCTTGGGCATGAGCGACTGGAAGGCGAGGCCTGAACGATAGAGTGTCGGGTTGGCGGTTGTCCAGCCTGCAATAACGACACAGAGCAGTCCTGCAACGCCGCAGGCGCTATAGGCTAATGGCCCCGGAAGCACCGCGATGTTGGTCGGGTCTGCTTTGAGTTGAACCGCGTAGAGCGTCGAAGCGGCAATCCAGGCCATGAAATGTCCGAGATACATGCCAGCAGCAGAAGCAACTCCGTACCACGATTTTTTTGCAAAGCGGAAGAGGGAGAGGTCCGCCATGCCAATGTGCCATGCCATATTGCAGAACCACGCAAAGAACATCACGTGCCAGAAGGTAAATTTGACTTTGCCCGGAAGTGGATCGCCACCAGTCCAGATCTTAGTAGAGGCGATATCCCAGAAGTTATCAAATCCAGTAACCCCCATTTTCTGAAAACTGAGCAGGCCGAAGAGCGCAAACATAATCACGAGGAATGGGGCGGCAATGTTTGCAACTGTAGCAATGAACTTATAGCCTTTTACTGCTACGACGGAGAAGAGCAAACCAGTCCCCAACACGGCGATGATCCAGCCAAGTCCTGGCGGAAGCACTGCATCGAGTGCAGGGGTGTCAAATTTAAAGTAGATGCAGAAAACCGTAGCGGATACAGTTATCATCGCACCTGCAAGTATCGTGAACATGACGCCGTTCACCGTGTTGTAGACAACGACCAGTTTCCGGCCGCAAATCTTTTCAAGATGATAATAGAGTGTCAGTCGCACGCGTGTGGCAATCGGTGCAGTAAAAAATGTCCAACTCAACACGGCCAATAGGTTGCCGACAAACAACCCGACAATAAAGTCAAAGGCACTCACGCCTGAGGCCAAGAAGAGCGGGCCGATCATCAGCTCAGTGCCTGCGACATGTTCGCCCGCAAACTGGCCGACGTAACTTTTTAGGCCAAGCCATGCATTTTTCGGAACGGGTTCACGGGCATAGTCATTTACGCCCCCTTCTATGACTGGTTCACTCATAATTTCCTCATCTCGTATTTTGATCTACCCAAGCACGGTAATTCGATTTAATTCTGATAAGTTCAAGAAATATTTTCGGGGCATCACGAAGTTGAAGCTTGGTTCCTGGGACATCATGCCACGCCTTTAAGTGGAGTTGCTCAACGTTCTGAGATAAGGCATTAGGTCCCAGAAAATGCTTAATCCTGAGGAATATCTCAATGTCAAAGATCCAACGGGCGATAAAGCGTGTTTCAAAGATTTTTGCTGCAAGACTGGACGTGAACATTTTTGCGCCACATTGCGTGTCATGGATCGGCAAACCGATATAGTGTTTGATGATCGTGTGCATGATGGTGCTGATAATTTTTCGCGTAAAAGAACGCTTTATTTTTGCGTCAGCTTCTTTTTTGCGAAATCCGACGACTGCTTGCACGGCATAATTCTGCGCAAAGGCTTGAATAAATCGTTCCAGTTCCGAGAGGGGCGTTGCAAGATCCGAGTCCCAGAACCCGATGGTGTCAAAGTGAAATGAGGAGTCCGAAAGCATCGCAAGTACTCCTTGTCGGACAGCCTCTGCCTTGCCTTGATTTTTCTCTAAGGATACAATACGAGTCGCATCTGCAGTATGGTGTGCTGCGAAATCGGTCACCCTCCGTAATGTGTCATCCGAGCTTCCGTCATTCACAAAGCAAAAAGTTATCGAGGGATGATTCGTTATGAATTCGGAATACGTTGGAAGATCCAATCGCTTGGACTCGTTAAAGCAAGGGATAACGAGTGCGAGTTTTTTGTGACATGCTGTATCTGACGGCGTTGCTGAAACCATAATTTTGCAAGTATACATTTGACTCTTTGAAAAGGCAAGCGTCCCTTTTATTTTGGGTGCGATTCAACTTTGCTGAATCAGCACCCAAGGGAGGAGATAGGAAGTAGGTTAGAAAGCGATTTGGCCTTATTCGTTGTTGTCACCTGGATGAGGACACACGCTCGATGCTCCCTGCTACTTCCTGCCTAGTGTGATTCATTCCAACTAGAATGAATCATACCCCCTTTTATCTGCCTGGGTTTTTCCCCCACTCCAGGCGACGGGACTCATTGAAATCAGGATTAGGGACAGGGAGTTTGGCGTCAACGGACTTCTGCCATTGTTTTAGTTCAGCATAGAGAGCGGAGTGGATTTGTGGATAGACTTTTGACAGGTCTGTGGACTCGCCCATTTCTGTTTCAAGGTTGTAGAGGAGGGTGGTGCTGTTTTCGAGATTCTCAATAAGCTTCCATGGGCCTTTTCGGATGGCTGCAGCAGGCACATCGTGATGGTAGACGGGATAGTGCCAGAAGATCGCACGTTTACTTAGAGGTGCCTGCCCCGTCAGCACGGGCAGAAATGATAAACCGTCCAACGTTTGACCCGCAGGAGGTGTTGCCTGTGCAGTTGCGAGGAAGGTGGGATAGAAGTCCACGCTTGTGATGACCTCTTTCGAGATTGTCCCTGGCTTAATCTTTCCAGGATAGCGCACAATCAGCGGATCACGGATGCCTCCCTCGTATATGCTTCCTTTTTCATTTCGTAAAGGCAGGTTGCTTGTCATGATATATTTGAGTGGATTTCCATCCTGATAAATGTCGAGGCGAGGCGAGACCATGGGATACTTTTCTTCCGCAACGCCAGGATACTTATTTTCACTGATACTGCCGCCATTGTCTGAAAAGAAGACAACCATTGTTTTTTCCTCCAGCCCCTCAATGTGAAGAGCCTCAAGAATCTCGCCGACACTCTGATCCAAATGCGCGATACAGGCTGCATAAAAGGCATTGCATGGATAGCCCGGCACCTTGGGTTTGGCAAGGAACTTCTCGACCATGGGTTTCTCAGCGTCTAAAGCGCAGTGGACATCCCAGTGCGAAATGAAGAGGAAGAAGGGTTTCTCTTTATGTTTGTGTATGAATTCTCTTGCGAAAATCGATAAACGCGCGGAGATAATTTTGTCGTCGTCTTGGGGCCGTGGAGGCTTAAATGCTGTCTTGAAATAACCCTGCCCCACATTCGCTTCGTCATAGCCCTGGTCTAGGGGGTGGGATCCCTTGATGTTTTCTCCGAGATGCCATTTTCCAAAGTACCCTGTTGCGTATCCAGCGCCTTTCAATGCTTCTGCAACAGTTGTAATCTCGGACGGCAAGTATTGGGTGCGGTTGATAGGGACGCGCACTTTCTCGTAAGGTCTCCAGTGTCCGGGAATGAAATCCGTGATGCCGATCCGCGCCGGATACTGTCCGCTCTGAATGCTCGCACGGGTAGGGGAACAGACGGGGGCTGCGGCATATGCATCTGTGAACAGCATCCCTTCGTTGGCCATGCGCTGCAGGTTGGGTGCTTCGTTAAAGCGGTTGCCGTACATGGGCAGATCCGCCCAGCCTAAGTCATCTGCCAGAATAAAGACAATGTTGGGGCGCTCTGCTGCAGTAGTCGTCTGTAGAAAACATAGGGTCACAAAAAAACATCTTACAAGCGCTGTCATTGAGTTACAGATCATCATGTGCCTCCTGTTATTACGTTAAATAATATCACAGTCATCGTGCGTTCGCATCAGAAGAAATTCTGATATTCAATTTTAGAAAATTGTGCTAATTTAGGCAGATGAAAAACAATGTAACGGCTTTTGCTCTCCTGGTTGCCGCTGCTTTTACTTTAGCTCTCTATGCAGGGAAGCAGCCGAATGTAATCGTGATATTGGCGGATGACATGGGGTCTGCGGATGCCAACTGTTATGGTTCGAAGGACTTGGAGACGCCCAACATTGATGCGCTTGCGCAGCGTGGTATACGGTTTACGCAGTTTTATGCGGCATCGTCTGTATGTTCACCCTCCCGTGCGGGTCTCTTGACCGGTCGATTCCCTTCCCGTGCTGGAGTTCCCGGTAATATTCCTCCGAACGGGAGTGGCGACATGCCCACGGAACAGGTGACGATGGCTGAAATGTTTAAGTCAGCAGGCTATGCCACGGCGCACATCGGAAAATGGCATCTTGGACACAATCCAGGATCACAACCCAATGGTCAGGGGTTTGATTATTCATTTGGTCATCATTGTGGGTGCATTGACAACTACTCACACTTCTTCATGTGGAGCGGGCCCAACAAGCATGATCTCTATCGCAATGGAGTTGAAGTGTATATGCCGGGCTGTTTCTTTCCTGACCTGATGGTTGAGGAGGCCGGCCAATTTATAGAAGCACATAAAGCTAAACCCTTTTTCATGTACTTTGCAATCAACTTGCCGCACTATCCTTATCAGGGTGATCTTAAGTGGCTAAAATATTATGAGAAGCTTCCCTATCCTCGTAATCTCTATGCTGCATTTGTCTCCACAATGGATGAGCGCATCGGACGACTTGTGGCTCATCTCGAGCGCTGTGGCATGCGGGATGATACCATTATAGTCTTTCAGTCGGACAACGGATTTTCCTCTGAAGATCGAGCACATTATGGAGGTGGTTCTTCGGGGATTTACCGCGCAGGAAAGAGTTCGCTCTTCGAAGGAGGCATCCGTCTGCCCGGGATACTCTCATTCCCTGCAAAGCTCCCCTCGAATGTTATACGCCAGCAGATGGTTCATAGTTGCGATTGGATGCCGACTCTTGCTGAGTTGTGTGGCGTGAAGCTATTGAATCCTGATATTGACGGGAAAAGCATGATGCCCGTTCTTCTGTCACCAGATGCCTCCACTGCACATCAAACGCTTCACTGGATGCTGGGTAGCGGTCCCAAGGCGCAGTGGGCTGTGCGTGAAGGGGACTGGAAGCTCATTGGGCATGTGCAGGATCATGTCACAGGTGATAAGTTGACCGAGGCGGATAAAAAACTTTTTCTCGTTAATATTAAGGACAATCCGTCGGAGACAGCGAATGTTGCTCAAGAGTATCCGGAGAAGGTAAAATCGCTCTTAAAGCTTCATGAGACTTGGGTCCAATCGTTTTGAGATTAAGATGCTTATGTGCTAACGACCTGGTTGAGGGCGCGCTGTTTCAGGATTGCGGGGTTTCCGTTTCAGCCCTTTTGCGTTGACTTTAGTTATATTTCTCCTCATAATAAGCCAAATTATTTTGTTAAGACTCGTTTAATAGGAGCTAAACTTTATGACTGCTCGACTGGGTTTATTTTCAGCACTCGTTATTTCTGTTACGATCGTCTCGGGAGACGAGATATTGTTCAAATCGGGGGACAGGCTAACAGGCACTGTCAAGTCGGTAGATGGAGGCAAGATGGTGTTTGATTCCGCGGTTGCGGGACCAGTGACGCTGAAAATGGACTCCATCAAGACGTTCTCGACGGAAAAAGCAATCGAGATTGTGCAGACGAACGGAACGGTCGTCGTACAGAAGGTCGGGATGGGGGCTGAGGGGCAGGTGACCGTGTTGGCAGATGCGGCGCAGCCACAGACAGTGCCTTTTTCCGAGATCTCGAAGATCAATCCTGGAAAATCTAAATGGACGGGCTCGATCGTGGCGGGTGCAACGCTTACGCGTGGCAATACGGAGAGCTCTACCGCCAACATTAACGCAGATGCAACTCGCCGCGGCGAGAGAGACCGGATATATCTCGCGGCTGGATATCTTTTCGCGAATCAGCGTGACAATAATACTCGCCAGAACAGCACCAGTGCTGATAACTGGTTCATCAAGGGAAAATATGATTACTTCTTTACACAAAGGTTCTTCGGATATGCCAACATGAAGTATGAGAAGGATCGCATCGCAAATCTCGATATGCGTGTATCTCCAGGTGCAGGTGCTGGTTACCAGTGGATTGAAAATTCAAGTCTTAACTTCTTTACGGAAGCCGGTCTCACCTATGTCCGTGAGGTGTATACGGAACCTGATGAGAAGCGCAACTATGTTGCTGCGCGAGGGGCCTACCACTTTAACTTCGTGTTGAATGAGCATGTGAAAGGGTTCCACAATCTCGAAGTCGTCCCCAACATCGAGGATGTTCAGGCTGTCCTTCTCTATACTGATGTGGGACTCCGTGCGGCAATGACAGAAAGGCTTTTCCTTGAAGGTAAGGCGCAGCTGGCTTATAACTCACTGCCTGCTGATAATCGCGAAAAGAAGGATATGCGATACACACTGGGTATAGGTTGGACATTCTAAAATTCGTTTGTTGGAAAAACGCTATGTATACTTGGAAATTCTATAGGACGGGCGGATTGGATCAGGTACTGCTCCGCAACGGTGCCGACATTGCAAACCTGAAGGACCTGGATCAAAAACTTTGGACCGCATTAAGCTGCCCCACCAAGGGTATCCGATTCGATGCAAAGACGCTCGATTTGCTGGATACTGACCATGACGGCCGCATTCGCGTTCCCGAATTGCTGTCAGCGATCCAGTGGCTTATGGTCCGCCTTGTTTCGCTGGACACCTTGCTGGAGGGATCCGAAACCCTACGGTTGTCGTCAATCAATATGAAGACTCCCGAGGGCCAGTCCCTGCTGGCCAGCGCCAAGCGGATTCTCGCCAACCTTGGGAAGGGTTCCGCGGATGCCATCTCGATAGCCAATGTTACTGACACCTCCAAAATTTTTGCGGAGACCTGTTTTAACGGGGATGGTGTTATTCCTGGTGACGCTGCAGAAGATGTCGCCACGCAACAGGTGATCGCTGACATCATCGCAACCTTCGGTGCTGTAACCGATCGCAGCGGCAAGCCCGGTGTGAATCAGGCAAAGGTCGACGCCTTCTTCACTGCAGCCGCCGCTTATCTCGACTGGAGCCGTTGCGCGGATGCCGCTGTTCAGCCTCTGGGTGATAAGACTGCGGTTGCCGCAGCTGCACTGACGGAGGTCCGAGCGAAACTTGACGATTATTTTACGCGATGCAGAATGGTTGCCTTTGATTCACGGGCAGCTGGGCCACTCAGTCGGACAGACGGCGATTTCGCCGCGCTTGCTGACCAGGACCTTACGGATAGCGTGCCCGCCATCGCGGCCTTTCCTATCTCCGTTATCGCGGCAGGACGCGATCTCCCACTTCAGGACGGCGTGAACCCGTATTGGGCGGAAGCCTTGGCCCTCTTTAAGAGTGAAGTGGTAGCACCATTGCTCGGCGGAGGGGTTTCAGCGCTTTCCGCTGCTCAGTGGCAACTCTTGAAATCCACGTTCGCGCCGTATGAGGCATGGCTTTCTGCAAAGTCAGGTGCAGAGGTGGAAGCCCTAGGCGCTATACGCTTAGCTTCGCTTCTTGAAGGAAGTGCTAAAGCGGATATCTCGACGCTCATCGCGAAGGACTCGGCACTCGAGGCCGAGAATGCCCAGATTACCGAAGTAGAGAAGCTGTTGCGACTAAACGCCTTTCTCTTCACGCTACTCAACAATTTTGTGAACATGGCTCGTCTCTATGATCCGAAGGCTATTGCCATCTTCCAAGTGGGCACACTCTACATGGACGCCCGCGCAGCCACACTCTGTTTTCACGTGGATGATGCTGCGGCGCATGCAACTCAGGCTGCTGCCAGTAAGTGCTGCCTTGCCTACTGTAGCCTTGCTCGTCCAGGAACGAAGGAGACGCGCACAATCTGTGCGACGTTCACCTCCGGGTTTGCAAAGACCCTGTGGATCGGGCGCAATGGCATCTTTTACGATCTGGACGGTAAAGACTGGGATGCCACCATTATCAAGATTGTGGATAATTCCATCAGTCTGAAAGAGGCTTTTTGGGATCCTTGGCATAAGATGGCTGGCATGGTCGGCGCTCAGGTGCGAAAGGTGCTGGCTGCTAAGCAAGATGCTAACCTCCTCAACGCCGCGAAGAAGATTGAGACGACCGCAGTTGCGCCTGCGGAAGCTCCTAAGAAGGTAGAGGGTGCTGCTCTTGCCTCCTCTGCGGCGGCCATAGGCATCGCAGTCGGATTGGTCAGTACAGCTATCGCAGGCGTGGTGAGCGCCATCGCTGGCATGTCGTTCTTGAAGATTGTACTTGGATTGATCGCCATACTCCTGTTGATCTCTGGACCCTCGATGATCCTGACCTGGTTTAAGTTGCGTGCCCGCAATGTGGCACCGATTCTCAATGCCTGCGGATGGGCCGTGAACCGCAACTTACGCCTCACGCTCAAGCTGGGGCGGATCTACACGACGGAGGGGGTGCTTCCTCCCCATGCCGAACGTCAGCTGCATGACCCATTTGCCGACGACAACACCGCTAGGAACAGGCTCATCGCATTGATCGTCCTTGCCCTAGTGGTGGCTATTCTCTGGTTTGCGGGTCTGCTGGACAGCGTGTTGCCAGGGACGATGAAGAAGAATCGGGTAGCCCCGCGACCTGCAGTCGCCATCAAGGCTCCTGCCGTACCTGTGGCCAAATGATGTATCCGTAAAAGCCGTCTTGTTCGGTGAGAGATAAAGAGTATGTATGAGCGCAAGTCAGAAAAATTAGTTCCGCTCCGAATATTTGTGAAGCGAATGGCTTTTTCCATTCTATTGCTTCTGGTCGTATTGTCTGTGGCGCTAGGCGTTGGTATTCTGGGTTACCATAAATGGGCAGGCCTTTCATGGATAGATTCGCTCCTGAACGCTTCGATGATTCTGACTGGAATGGGACCTGTTGCCCCCATGACCACAACCACTGCAAAGTTGTTTGCATCCGGCTATGCGTTGTTTAGCGGCGTTGTTTTTCTGTCGTCGGTTGGACTTGTGTTGTCGCCGGTGTTTCACCGCATCTTACACAAGTTCCACCTGGATGATGAAAGTCAGAAAACTATTTGATGGGTATTAGTTCGATGGCATGACCTCCATTAGCGGCCATGTCTGCGAGAATAGTATCTGTTGAGGTTACTTCCCTCTTGCTGCAGGTCACCCCAGTCATGTTGCTTCCGTCCGGTGCGGCATCTGCATATATTTTGGCAGTGTATTGTACATTTGGCTTGAGGAAGGAGAGGGGGATGTTCAGTGTGCGGCGTTCAACAGCGTTGATGCTTCCGACGAACCATCTTTCCTGTGAGCGCCTTGCGATTGTGGCAAAGACTCCTATCTTTCCGTTGACTGCCTTTGTGTCATCCCAGACAGTCGGCATCTCTTTCCAGAAGTCCAATTCCGGTTCGTTCTTGAACATGGACGGCTTGTCATACCAGTGGACGAACTGCAGCGGACTAAAGTAGAGAATGGGTAACGCTAGTTGGTGGGCTCTTGTATTTTTTACACGCGTTGTATACCAGCAAAAAGTGTAGTCCGCCTGGCCGCAGAGGAATCGCGTCCATGGCAAGGCGGCATTATGTTTCGCTTCAGGCATCTCCTCGTTTCCCCCGATTCCCTCCACGGTCAACATATGCGGGAATGTGCGTTGGTTACCCGTGACGCGATATTCGTCATGAATATCAATCATGAACCCGTATTTGCCTGCCTTTGCAATGGCGTCACTAAGCCAGGAGGTCCATTTTTGGGAGCCCACGTTGACAAACCCGTATTTGATTCCGACGATTCCCCATTGCTTATAGATTGGTAAGAGTTCATCCAACCGCTGTTCAAGTTGTCTGCGGTTTACATATAGCCAGATTCCGATGCCTTTCTCTTTTGCATATCGGATAACTTCAGGCAAGTCTAAGGGTCCTTTTGAACGCTTAGGATCGAGGTTGACGGCGCGGGCATCCTGTTTGTCATCATATTCGTATCCATACCAACCGGCATCAAATTCAAGATACTGTATGCCTCGCGCTTTGCAAAAATCAACACTTTCCTTTGCGCCCACAGTTGTCAGTGTTGTTTCTCTGAGCACCTTGCCAGGCTTAATCCATGTGGTGTCTGCGAGGGTGGTGGGTTCATTCAGGTTCAGCATAAAGTCATTGCCTTCGAGAAGGCGGCATGGATCATCTGCGATACGGACATAGCGCCATGGCATTTTATAAGGCAAGGAGATTTTTGCAGGGCTGTCCAGCTTTGTACGGAACGTGTTTGTCTTGCTGACTTCGAATTTCATCCGGGCAAAATCGATCAGCGCGGCTTCGCCAATCGCGACTATGCACTGAGGAAGCTCTACGACCAGCGGCCGCTCAGCTCCTGGTTTCACGGAGGAGATACGAGCCGAAGCATATTTGCCCTGTGCCGAATAGACGGGCCAGCAGACGTAGTTATCGCCAAAGGAGAACTCTGTGCGTTCAGCCGGAATGTCCATTCCCGTGTTATCTTGGGTAGTCTTTGGAATAACAAAGCGAAAGGCGAAGCCCTCATCGTAGGTACGGCATTCAAGATGCATGGCTTGCCCTTTTGTTTTCAACCGAAGGGTTGCTCCCTCATAGTGGTCTAAAACGGTTGATCGCTCGCCTAATGGGTTTTTCCATGTGCTGCTTTGGTTTCTCCCCGTCATGCCGTTGGGTTCGAGTTCAAAACCATCCATGTAAGGTTCGAATCCAATACGCGATGGGAGAATGACGTGGATATCTTTGTAGTCTACATGATACGACAGAATTCCCTTGTCGATAGTGATTCGTGCAGTAATCGTCTTGTTCGGGGATGAGAGAGAAAATTCAGTGGCTTGCAGAGCAAACGTCGTAAGTGCGGCTAAAAGTAGTGTTATCTGTTTCATGAACTAAGAATCTCCTTTTAAAGACATTATGATTAAAGACATTTGAAAGGTCAATCTCGATTTTACTCCGCACAGACGTTTGAATTTAAGATTCGCTTGAATCTCCTCAGGCAAAGACGTATCATCTTCAAACATTTGGGAGATCGTTCGTATGACAGATTTTTTTGAACAGCAAGAGCAGGCGCGTAAAGCGACCTTTCGTCTGATCGTGCTTTATGTGATGGGCGTAATTGCAACATGCGTGACGCTTCATTTTGCTCTTTCCGCTGCCCTCTCCATGGGGGCCTCCTCCTCAGAGGAATCCTTTTTGAAACTTGCATTAAACCCCCAGTTTGCTTTGTTCACATTGGGTATCACCGCGCTTATTATTGTTTTAACATCCGTTTATAAAATGGCATCCTTGCGTGCTGGAGGTTCTGCTGTTGCACAGGAACTGGGAGGGCGTGAAATTTTAAACAGCTCTCAGGATTTGCTTGAGCGGCGACTTCTGAATGTTGTTGAGGAGATGGCCATCGCGTCTGGAATTGCGATGCCTCGCGTCTTCGTGCTCGATAATGAAAAGGGGATGAATGCCTTTGCAGCAGGCTTTTCTTCAAAAGATGCTGCTGTTGCTGTGACGCGCGGGCTATTGGAGATTGTTCAGCGAGATGAATTACAGGCTGTCATCGGGCATGAGTTTAGCCATGTTCTGAATGGGGATATGCGATTGAACATCAGGCTGGTCGGCATATTATATGGCATTTTCGCTTTGGCTATTCTTGGTCGTGTGCTGATTGAAATCGGGTTGCGATCCTCATCACGCTCGACATCACGTAAAAATAATAGCGTAGCGGCTTTGGCTGTTGTGGGTATAGTCTGCTGGCTTGTGGGGCAGATCGGCTTCTTTTTTGGCCGACTGATCCAGAGCAGTATCTCCCGCCAGCGTGAGTATCTTGCTGATGCGTCAGCGGTTCAGTTCACGCGCAATCCACTGGGGCTTGCAAATGCGTTAAAGCTGATCGGTGCCACGGGAAGCCGCCTGAGTAATCCGAATACTTCAGAGGTGTCGCACATGCTGTTTGCGTCTGGTTTGGAATCGATGTTCGCAACGCATCCACCCATTGTCAGTCGTATTCGTCGTCTTGATAATCAGTTTAATGGGGACTTTACCGAGGCACGCAACTGGATTGGCAAACGTCAGGCCGCTCTTGCTGCAATGGTTTCCGGGGCACAATCAACTGAAGCAAATGATACGACAGAGGCGTTGCAAAATCTCTATCGAGTTATACCCGGTGCTAGTATTCCCATTCCTGGGCTAGAAGGGGGGGACTCTGAAATTGTTGGGTCGGCTTATGCCCTGGGATGGCTTCAGGAGGCAGACCGCAAATCATTGAATGACCCAATTGAGTCAGTCGCGTGCATTTGTGGCGCTTTGGTTTCGAATGATGATGAGTTGCGCGAACGGCAAATGGTGTTGCTGCCCCTTATAAGTGGTCATGAAGATACGCTTCGTCAAAAGGCTGACACCTGGCGACTCGCGATGCGTTCATGGTCAGTTTCCCAACGTCGGAAGACTTGTGAATTAGCTGTGTCGGGATTGCGCAATGAAGCGCATGGTCTTCGTGCGAAACTGGCTACAGCCATCGATGCGATCAGTCGCGCGGATGATGTTGTTGATCCTTTTGAATTTGCGGTAGGTTGCATGATCCGTCGTCGCCTTCTACCGGACGATACGGTTGCTCATGCGCGCAGGGCTCCAGTACCCCCACGTCAGATTGTGAATGAGATCATTGAGGTTTTGTCTGCTATTGCCCTGTATGGCTCTAAAGACGAGGCCCGTATACGTGCATCATTGGAGGCAGGCTTAAAGCGCTTGCTTCCCTTTATTGGCGCAGTAGAGGCGAGGACGATTAATCAGTCGATTGATACCCGCAAATTGGATCGGGCACTCCAGCAAGTGGAGGGCCTCGCCCCGTTGATTAAGCGCGAGTTTATGCAGGCCTGCGAAGTGATCATATTGTATGACGGTGAAATATTCGAAACAGAAGAGACCTTCCTCTTCGCTGTTGCCGATGCAATTGATGCGATTGGCTGGAATGCAACGCTCTTGAAAAAAGTACAAAAAAAAATGAGCGCCTAAATAGACGCTCATTATTTCAGTGCTTTTCTTTGGTCCCAGACTATTCTGAGGGAACCGTCGGTTGTTCAGCCTCGACAGCTTGAACCTCAACGGGTTTCGATTCGGCCGTTTCCTCAACAGTTGGCGTTTCCTCAACAATCGGTATCTCCTCAACAGTCGGCATTTCCTCAACAGTCGGCATCTCCTCTAGAGGAGCTGGAAGATCATCGGCGAGTATTGCTTCAGCAGGAGTCGCAGACTGCGGTGCTACTGCTGCCGGAACTACTCTGGGTGCAGGCTGACGATGTTGTCCGCCACCTCCCTGATATTGTTTTTCGCCTGGCAGGTATTTGAATGTAGGATACTCAGTCGGAGCACTCAAGACATCGTTGTAAAATTCAATAACGTGGCCCTTCTCCAGTAACCATGCGAGTTGAATCAGGCTCTCCTTCTTCTTCTCTTCCTCGGCACCGGAAAGATTGTTTACAAGCTCCATCTTGGTACATGCAGGATGTTCGGTGACGTACATCAGTACATCATGCAGTGCTTTTACCGTATGCGCCGGATCCAGTGCTACAGGCGTTTTCAACATGACAAAATCAGGCCCCTTTGCGTCGTTGACGCGGAAGAGGTGAAGTTTGCGGTGGCGGAATGCGCCGCGCAGCGCGAAAAAGAGTGACGCAGGGAAACGACGTTCGCGATTAAGCGTATCCCGCAGCATGGCAGCCAGAGGGCGGCTTGAGGTGTTCACGGCGATGGCTGCTGTGCAAACCAGGTGTTTGACACTCGCGAGTTGTGCAGGCACAATCTCACGGGTGAAAACGAGTTCTGCCACTTCTCGTGAGAGCGGCGGTGCCTTGGGTAGCGGTTCAGTCGCAACTTCAGCGCCTTCAACAGCTGGATTAACCGGTGCAGTCTCGGCTACAACGCCCTTACGTCGATAGACTTTCTTTTTCGTACATTGTTGACGCCATTGTTCGATGACTTCTGGTTCACGAACGACTTCAATACGAGCACGATAGGTCTCTTCGGACATATTTGGATACTTTGTACGAAGAACTTCTTGAAGCTTAGATGCAAAACTGTGATGGTTGGGCGGCCCCAGCAGTACGCCGCTCAAGGAACAACGGGCCACGCTATTAAACACACCTGTTGGCGGCTCACAATCAACTTCCTCGATGTCGAAAAAGTCGTGGATGTGATGGCTTGTCAGATGCGTACGGACCTCTTCCTCTGTCAATGCCGGAAATCCACAAACCTTGCATTGGAATAACGGTATCTGCTGATCTTTTAAGGGCTCAATGCGGATCAGGCAGGAATTGGGGTTGTCGAGGAAGAGTGATGCAATGTCACGCAAGGGGAATGCGCGATGGGATGTCTGTACGCGACGGATGATGGCACCTAATGCCTTCTGCTCTGGGAGGACGCGTATTTCCAAAGGAAGCGATGGTTGTTGATATTCCTGACGGAATGGGCGTTCAAAGTGTGGACGATTGTCTTCCTGACGCGGCGGGCGTGAATCCCCAGTTGGTCGTGGTGAACCAAAATTAACGACGGCTCCCCGTGATTCCGGACGTGACATGTCCGTACGCGGAGGAGCTTTGCGGTCTGCGTCACGACGTGGGGGGCGACGATCGTTGCCGCCTTTGCCTCGATCTGCACCATCGCGACTTGGAGGACGGCTGCTAGAGCCATCTCGCCTGCTGGAATCGCGGCGGGAAGCCCCGTCGCCATCGGCGTCATCGTAATGACGTCCCTTGAAGCGGTCCATGGTTGCGTCTGGGGTATTGCGTGCCCAGCTCGGTGTTAAATCAAAATTCAAATCCAATACAACATCTTTTTCATCATTATTCATCATGGCCACTTTCAATCTTAATGCGGATGGGTAAATACTATATAACTTATCGACCTGTTGGGTCAATGAGAAAGATGTCATTTTCCTCTTTTATTTAAGGCGAAAACAGGCAACTGCATTCAACGGGTTGACTCTCGTGAAGGTCATCGTGTAATATCTTGAATACATATGCGAAAAATTACGAGGCAGATTAGAGTAGGGGATGTGACGATTGGCGGGGGTGCACCTATTCGCGTGCAGACCATGACGAATGCACATCCGCATGATGGGGAAGCACTCCTGAAACAGATCAACGAGGCTGCTGAACTGGGGTGTGACATTGTGCGCTTGACGGTGCCAGACCAG
>JBAXCC010000042.1:0-18004 GCA_037141675.1 bacterium
TTTAATCGGACATCGCTTTTATCTTTTCGGTGTCCTTAATAATGACAGACCGCGCTATTCATGCGTAAAGGTTGTTAGAGCTTTTTTTCAACAATAGCATTTGCTACTATAACCACACTATGAATGAACAAATTTCGTTATCCAGACGCGCGTTTGTAAAAGGTATGCAGGCTGCTACGCTTGCTCCACTTGTAGGCACGACAGGGTGCAACTTGTTTAAGGACGATAAAATTTCTGTAGACTCCTTACATCCCGGCCGCAATCCTTATCTCTACTCCGACCTGCTGAAGCAGTGGTGCGACGGGATGCTGACGCATCAAATGAGCAAGCCTTCAGACATGACGATTCATGGAGGGCTCGATTGTCCGGTCTGCAAACGAATCCATGGCCGTTGCGCAGATGCGCTATATCCCTTCATGCACATGGCGCATGTCACAGGCGAGTCAAAATACCTGGATGCCGCCATCTGCGTGCAAGCTTGGTCAGATAACATGACACAACCTGACGGCAGTTGGCTGAATGATGCGGGCGCGACATGGAAGGGCATCACGGTCTTTGGGTCGATCGCGTTGTGCGATGCGCTTCACTATCATGGCGACCTGCTCGACAAAAAAACCCGTCAACGCTGGACTGACCGTCTTGCGCAAGCCATGAAGTTTCTTGACGGTTTCATGACGATGAAAGCCGGAAACATCAACTATCCCGTGACCTCCTCCCTCGCGTTCACGCTCGGAGGCGAAATTCTGGGTGATGCACACTATATGGCACGCGGACGTGAATTCGCCCATGCCAGCTTGAAATATTTTACACCCAATCACTTTCTTTTCGGCGAAGGCAAACCCCAGGATGGCATCACGGCAAAAGGTGCTCGTCCAGTCGATTTAGGCTACAATGTTGAGGAGTCCCTGCCCGCCTTGGCGCTCTATGCATTGAAGACCAACGACCAAGAAGTTATGGAGCAGCTCGTAAAGGCATTGAGGACCCATGCGGAGTTCATGCTGCCGGATGGCGCCTGGGACAACAGCTGGGGCTCACGCAATTACAAATGGACCTGGTGGGGCAGCCGCACAAGCGACGGCTGCCAGCCCGCCTACGCGCTGTTAGGTGACAAAGATCCGTGCTTCCGCAACGTGGCCTTTCAAAATCTGAGATTGCTCAAAGCCTGCACACATGACGGATTGCTATATGGCGGCCCCCATTATTATGCGCATGGCGACAAACCCTGCATCCATCACACCTTCACACATGCAAAGGCACTTGCCTGTGTACTCGACCACGAAAAAAAGACAAAGGACGCCATTCCCGTCAAGGCTAAGACCCTCCCCACCCTTGAAATACTTCCTCGCATAAAAGAATACGGCCTGAAGTCCTATCCTGAGATCGGCGTCTCGCTGGTTTCGATCGGCCCCTGGCGTGCGACATTAACAGATTATGACTGGGAGTATACCATCGGCGGACAAGCCTCTGGCGGTACACTATCCATGCTTTACCATACCCAACTGGGCGCGATCCTCTCCGCCAGCATGACCGAATATCGAGGCGTCGAAAAGCACAACCAGCAGGATCATGGCGACTACCCCACGATGTGCCTGACTCCGCGTATGGAACACAAGGATGCTGAGGGAACCTACACCAGCCTGAGCGACCTAAAGGCGACATTTAACGTCACGCAAAAGGACTCCCTGCTTCAAGCTGTTGCCAGCGGAATCCTCCAGACCCCTGATCATAAGAAGCCAAAAGCTGGAGAGATCCCCTATCATCTCACCTATCGCATTTCAAAAGATGGCGTGGACATGAGCGCCTCGGTCCCTCCGAGCCTGTCAAAAGGAGTGGAGTGGATCATCCCTGTCGTGTGCACAGCCAAAGAGACAGTCAAGAAGATCGATTCGCAAACGCTTCTGATACAGAAGGCAACGGGCATGATAGAGGTGAAGACAAACGCCAAGGATGGCTTCACCCAGCTCAAGGCCACAGACCGCGTCTTTAATGTCGTACCCGGACTCGAGTGCCTGCCACTCCGCCTGCAACTGCCTAACGACGGCAGCGAGTTAAAGCTTTCATTAACGCCAAGGACCCTATCATGATCAGCCACAACCATCCTATTCAAACCATCACAGCATTAGTCGCAGCTCTTTTGACTGTCACCGTCCATGCACAGCGTTGCACGATTGAAAACAGCTCACTCAGAAGAACGCTGACCACCGAAGGAGGAATCCTCAGAACAGTTGAAATCGAGAACAAGCTCAATAAGACAATAACGCCTGTGAGTCAGGCACCAGAATTCCGTTTGCGCTTTTCACAGGGCACGCACCGTCCTGAAACTGCCTTCACACTGACCAGCGCGGACTTTGAACTCGCCATGATTAAGCGTGCTCCGCGCAAGGACTCTGATCCGTTGTTCTTCATCATGCGAAACACAAAACACGGCATCACTGTGGAAATAGATCTTTCAGTAGAAGCCACGTGCGCTTTCCTTCACAAACAATTAACCATTACCAGTGAAAAGCCGATCACGCTGGAGCGGATTGATGTCGATGCCTTGCCCCTTACCGATGCCTATCAACCTTATACAACCCGGGAGATCACTGCCCAAGCACCTGGACGATGGAACCCAGGACTCGGCCAACCGTTGTATGGCTCTAAGAGTGCGACCTTCTGGGGCGTCGAGTTCCCGGCATCCGACAACCTCGTCAAAGATAACCTTCTCCTCTCCGGTTACCTCTGGGGACGTCAGCTCCAAGCCGGAGTGCCCTACAAGACTTACCGCGCCGTCATGGGCGTGGCTGATAATGCAACCTTTATCGGAGAGGCTTTCCGCGATTACATTTCACAGCGCCGGGCACGTCCATTGCGTTTGCAAACGCAGTTCAATTCATGGTTTGACCGTGGCGGCGGAGTTACCAAGGAGAATTTTAAAGAGGCGGTTGACAAAATTAACAAGGAATTGGTGAAGGATCGCGGATGCGCACCATTGCGTGCATACGTCATTGATGACGGCTGGCAGGATGTCGGTGCTGACTGGTCAGACAAAGTCTGGAAGGTGAATAAAAAGTTTGATTCTGACTTTGCCTCCACGCTCGCCACAATACGGGAGGCCAACTCAACACTCGGGCTTTGGATGAGCCCAGGGTGCCTATTCGGAGCAAATGCGCAGGTTGGCAAACTACGCGGTCAAGGATTCGAAGCGCTGGATACATGGATGTCCATGGCCGGCCCCAAATATATGCAGGCCCTTGAAGATCGCATGCTCGAACTGACCAAACAGGGCGTAGGCTTTTTCAAACTCGACGGCATCTTTGGACATCTGAACACGCGAACCTTTGAATTAAAGGGCGACAAATACGGACTGCCCGTCATGCCGCAACTCGGGATCGAAGGTTTTAAATCCGATGACAGGCGGCTCAACGATTCAAAATATGACGAACTTAAGATTTACTATCTTACTGCCGGAGCTGAGCGCCTGATGCAGATCTTTAAAAAGCAGGCAGAGATCAATCCCAACGTCTATATCGTCATATCCAACGGCGCATGGCTAAGTCCCTGGTGGTTGATGTATATTGACTCTGTCTGGATGATCAACGCCGGCGATGCCGCGGGTGGAAGCTCACGAACAGACGAACTCGTTTACCGCGACAGCGTCTATTACAAAATTTGGGCAGAGCAGAATACGCAGTTCCCCATCAGCGCCCTCTTTAACCACGAGCCAAAGAAGACGCAAAATAATGAGACCAAAGAAGTATTCAGAAAATATCTCTACATGAATCTCGCGCGCGGCACAGGATTTGTCGAACTGTACATCACGCCACGAAGCCTTGCAGTATACGACTGGGATGTCATTGCAGAGGGTCTACAGTGGGTCAAGGAAGTCTTCCCCTCATTCGCACGGGCAAAGATGTTCGGCGGCAATCCGTCAAAGGATGAAGTCTACGGGTACACGGGTTGGAACAAGGGCATCGGATATCTAGCCATCCATAATCCGTCCAATGAGGCACGGGATTACATCTGCACATTGGATCGTTCGTTCGGGCTGCAGGTGACCGAGAAACCGGAAATATTTTATGTCTGCTCGCCCTTGAAAGATTCGGTTCGCGGGCTCCCGGAAAAGATGCAGTTCGGAGACAAGATGACCATTCGCCTCGAACCGCGCGAAATCCGCATTGTTAACTTTGATTCCAAGCCGCGCGATTGGACCGACATAAAGCAGTTGCAGACGCGCACAGAGGCAGACTTCATACCTCCGCCGCCCAAACCGAAACCAGCACCCATCCCCGTTGGCAAGCATCCACTCCTCGGCGTATGGGAGTATAAACATGCCGGAGCAACCTATACCCGCGAATTCACTGCAGAAGGAATCTGCACCCTAAAGCAAGGCAACAGCACCACCTGGACCAAGCCCTTTACGGCAAGGGATCAAAAAACGCTCCTTGTTGAAGACCACTATACACATCAACTCCAACCCGACGGCACGTTACTGATCGAAAACAATTACAAGGCACAACGCAAGAAGTGAATGCAAAGGTCTTCAAGCTAGTTCCTGTTTCGGATGAACAGAAGCAATGGGGCTCCTACCTGACGAACTGTGGTTATGAGGAAGTTGACCCTGGATTTAAAGAATATCCCCTCGAAAATACGCCGCGTCGCTATCAGTTCGACTGGGAAAAGGGACGCCTCATTGACGAATTCAGCATTGTCTACGTCGAGAAGGGGCGCGGACTCTACGGAAGTGAACGGGAAAAGGAGCGCTCTGTAGAGGCCGGAGATGTCTGGTGGACCTTTCCAGGATTGCGTGACCGCTATCGTCCTGATAAAGAAACAGGCTGGCGTGTCTACTGGGTCGCATTTCAGGGCGATGCGATCAAACGCGTCTTTAAAAGTTTCTTCTCAGAGGAAGATACTGTAGTGCATCTCCACCGCCCTCTTGAATTTGAACTCGCGATCAAAGCCTTTGTTGATGAGATCCTTGCGGCTCCTATGGACTATCCTTTTTCAACCGGAGCAAAGATTCTGCACCTTGTCGGGAGGTTGCTGGAGTTGAAAGAAAACAAAGATGGCAATCTTCACGATTACTCCATCCGTAAAGTGCAATCTCATATTTTAAACCATGCGTTCATGGACATTGATTATCAACAACTCTGCAAGCAGATGGGATTTAGCGAAAGCACCTTGCGCCGCTCGTTCCTCCGGCTTACGCAAATGACACCTCTGCAATTTCAGATTTCCATCCGCATGCGCTATGCCTGTGAAATGCTAACCGGAAGCGAGCTACCTGTTGGCGAAATTGGAGAGAAGGTCGGCTTTTCAGATTGCAATTACTTTACCAGAGTGTTTACAAAGCAGCTGGGGTGCTCTCCGAAAATATTTAGAAATCAACATAAGCAAAAACAAGTATTGCCCAAATCGTCCAGAAAATAGACTTAATCGTCCATTTACAAACATGCTTCACTTTGAAATAATATGAAGCATTGAAATGAACGCAAAAGAAAACATCATACGAACCATACGATTTGAAAAACCAGAAGCAATTCCGATGGTGTTCCATATTAATGCAGCCTGTTGGACTCATTATGACAAAGATGCTCTGATGGAACTGGTGCTCAATCATAAATATCTCTTTCCGACCCCCTACTCCTCCTCTCCGACACTAGCCCTGAACGCACGGGCACACGCCCCTTACACTGATCCCTGGAAATGTGTGTGGACGACGACAGATGACGGCATCACAGGTTCTGTACATGGACATCCACTAGCCTCGTGGGACTCTTTCACAGATTACACAGTTCCCAACCCCGACACGACCGATGGCACATTTCCTATCGATTGGGCAACTATCAAACAAGACGTGCAAGCCGCCCGTGCAAACGATGAAATCGTATGGGGGTCATTGCCACATGGACATACATTCTTACGGTTGCAAGATATCCGCGGCTATGAAAATTTCATCTTTGACATGATGGATGAAGATCCGCGCATTCTTAGACTCATCGAAATGCTGGAAACATTCAACGCTGGCTACATTGATCGCTGGATGAACCTCAGCCCGGACATATGCAGTTTCCCGGAAGACTTGGGCATGCAAGTCGGTCCCATGATTGCACCTGACCTGTTTCGGAAGTATATCAAGCCCTCTTACACCCGCTTGATGAAAATGGTTCAGAATCAGGGTTGCCTGGTCGAAATGCATTCCGATGGAGACATCCGCACATTAGCAGACGATTTGGTTGACGCCGGTGTTCAGGCAATCAACATTCAAGACTTGGTCAATGGCATTGATTGGATTGCTGAACGTTTCAGGGGCAAGACCTGCGTCCACCTCGACATTGACCGTCAGAGCATCACGCCTTTCGGCACACCGCAGGCCATTGATGCGCTCATCCATGAAGAGGTGTCAAAGATTGCAACGCCGCAAGGCGGCTTGATGATGATTTACGGAATGTATCCCGGAGTGCCATTGAAGAATGCCGCAGCACTTATGGATTCAATGGAGCGCTATGCTGGATTTTATTCCTAAGGTCAGTATTGTCAACACGTTCAGATAAGGAGTTATTTATGCGAAGACTAATCTACGTTTGGGGGCTGTCACTCGCACTTTGCTCACATGCGGAATTTAAAATCCAAATGGATGAGAAGACGCAAAAATACACCATCCTCGACTCTGGGCAACCTGTTTTCACTTATAATTATGGGATTGTGCCTGTACCTGAAGGCATTACAGGAAAATATGCCGTAGCACGCAGCAACTATATTCATCCACTCTATGGCCTCAATGGAGAAGTGCTGACAGCCGACTACCAAAAAGATCACCCACACCATCGGGGCGTCTACTGGGCCTGGCCAGAGGTGACCTACAAGGGCGAAAAACGCGACCTGCATGCCTTGCAGGGCATCTTTGCACGCCCTGTGCGCATGATTAGGCAGGAAGCAACCAAGGATAGCGCCGTCATCGAGACAGAGCATGTGTGGAAATGGAACGACACTGAGGAGATCGTGAGGGAACTGGCCACCATCTCAGTCTCTCCGGCCAAGGATGGCTTGCGCATCATCGATTTCCAGTTCCGCTTAGAGGGGCTGAAACCAGATATCACGATTGCACGTCGGCAACAACATGCGTATGGGGGCTTTAATGTCCGGATGTCTAGCCGTAAGGATCAACAGATCACCAAGCACATCGGCAATGCCGCCCAATTCCCTCAGGAATCCTGGGCTGAACTTGTCGGTATTCCTCCCGACGGCAAAGAATCTGTCGGCGTCTTCCTGCTTCAGAAGCCGACCAACCCCATCTATCCTTGCGACTGGCAGGACTACCCGAATCTGAACTGGCTTCAGCCGACCTTCCCCTCAAGTGGCATGGCCTTTAACCTAACGCCAGGGAAACCACTCGACTTAGCTTACAGGATCATTATCCGAAGCGGGGCAGGACTTAAGAACAAACCTGAGACACTCTTCGCAGAATACGCAAAAGACACGATAGACCCGCTTGCTTCTCTCGTACAATACAAGCTCGGAGATAGCCGTCTTGTGCTAACAGCATTTGAAGAGAGCATCAAGGCCACATCCCCAGCTCAGCGTCAGGCCGTTGAGCAGCGATTGCTTACATTGCTGACTGGATCCCCCTCCCCAGACTTTAAACGCTGGGCTTGCCGGCAACTCTTGATCGTCGGCAGCCCGGCCTCCATTCCGACGGTCACCCCCTACCTCAAGGAAGAGGGGTGGATGGAGGCATGCGACATGCTACTCGCGTTGCCAGAAAAGCAAG
This sequence comes from bacterium, assembly GCA_037141675.1. Lineage (GTDB taxonomy): Bacteria > Verrucomicrobiota > Kiritimatiellia > RFP12 > UBA1067 > CAIZQW01. The sequence goes on from JBAXCC010000042.1 coordinate 7,754, forward strand.
GCCTAGCGACCCTCCTCCAAACACTGCCAACCCTCGACAACGAGCGCCGCGCCACACTTATCCACGCCGTTGGCTTGTGTCACGCCCCGAGCGCGGTCCCAACACTGACAACATATGCAAGCGACCCCGATATCCAAACAAGCTCAGCCGCGTTGCTTGCGCTTTCACACATTCAAGACTCCTCCGCCGCAGATGCACTGCTGGCGTTAAAACCGACAACCCACAACGCCTTCCGTATCATTGAAGCCAAACTTGCCAATGCGACACTCCAGAGGGAGAACAACCCTAAAAAGGCAAAGGAACTTTTTGAATCGGTCTATAGCGACACCACGCTTCCGGCCCACTACCGAGCGGCGGCCCTGCTCGGGTTGACTGCTTCAAACCCCAAAGAGCTGACAAAGACCGTTGTGAAAGCACTACACGATAAAGACGTCCACATTCGTCGCGCAGCAGTCACCGCCTTGTATCTGCTGGAGTCATCTGCATGCGAAAATCTGCGCACGGTATTCCCAACATTCCCAAGAGAAACGCAACTCACCATTCTTCCTCTCTGGGCAGAACGACGCATCTGCTCGGCAGAGCCGGAAGTCCTTGCTTGTCTCGCATCTACAGATAGCGATCTGATGCTGACGGCCGTCGTTGCCTTACGAAAGATGGGAACAGCCACGGCCATACCTCCATTGTTAGCTTTTGCCGCAGAAGGCGGCCCCCTTGCGAAAGAGGCTGCGTCCACACTACAACAAATCCCAGGGGAGGCTGTGGTGAAGGCTTTAAAGAGAGCAAGCCAAGAAAAAGATCCTGCGCAATCAACCATGGCCGTAAAAGTCCTTGCTGCTCGTATGGACCCAGGATGCATCGAGTTCCTACTAGAGGTGGTCGCGGGACCTGACGCAAAGAAGTCAGAGATCGCCTTGACCACGATTAAAAACCAAGCGACTGAAGAGGTCCTCCCACAACTGCGAAAACTCCTCCAGATAAAACCTGAATTGCAAGAGAACTTAGCACAAGCCGTCATCGCAATCTGTAAGCGCCAGCAAAATCCGAGGGCTCATCTCTCTGAGTTCTTAGAAACCTCCATCAAGACGGAAATTGAGCAGCAGATCAAAACATTGATCTTAAAAGATCTCGCACGTGACAAGCGCATCACATCCTCCCATCCATGCCAAGGCCAATTAAAGCCAGAACTCGCCATTGACGGAAATCCGGCAACCTATTGGAGTTGTGAGTTTTCACCGTCGTGGATACAAGTCGATTTGGGAACATTGACACCTGTATCACGAATTAAGATTGTCAATTTTGCGGACGGGACAAGATATTATCAGTATCGCATCGAATGTTCCCATGATGAGAAACAGTGGACGTGCGTGGGCGACATGAGTCAGAATACCACTCCAGCAACAAAGGAGGGCGTGACGCTTGATTTCAAGGAAGTCACTGTTCGATATGTTCGCGTGACCATGCTCAAGAACAGCGCCAATCCAGGCATGCATATTTCTGAACTCAGCATTTATGGTATCGCACCGTAAGGAGGTAATTATGATGATTCCAAAACCCATGAACCGTCGCCATTTTCTTCAAACCGTCATCGCATCAGCAACCGCTCCCATCATTATTCCGGGAAGGGCGTTAGGGCTTGACGGTGCGATTGCGCCGAGCAACCGTATCACCATGGGACTCATTGGGGTCGGAGCCCGCATGGGCGGAGTCTGGGGCGCATTTAAAAACTGCAAGGAGGTCCAGGGCATTGCTGTGTGCGATGTCTGGGAAACCAATCGCGAGAACTATCGGAAGAGCCTCAATCTCCAACCCCAAGACACAACCATCGATTTTCGCGAACTCCTTGCGCGGAAAGACATTGACACCGTCGCCATTGCCACGCCAGATCACTGGCATGTCCCGATATCGATTGCAGCGATTAAGGCCGGCAAGGATGTCTACTGCGAAAAGCCCCTGTGTAACACAATTCAAGAAGGCCGCGCACTCGTTAATACTGCCACTCAATATGGAGCTGTTTTTCAACATGGAACGCAGTTGCATTCCATGTCCGGAACGCGTCGCGCCTGCGAGCTGGTCAGAAATGGGCGCATTGGAAAGATCAAAGAAATCCGCATTGGCTCTCCTGCTGGTCATGCTACAGGACACCATGCCGAACAACCGATTCCAAAGGGTCTGAACTATGATCTCTGGCTGGGGCCTGCGCCTTACAGGCCCTTTACGCATTCCCGCGTATTCAGAGATCCGAAAAACAACTTACCGGGCTGGTACTTTGTCTCTGATTATAGCAAGGCTGGCTGGATTGCCGGCTTTGCCGTCCATGACCTGGACATCGCGCAATGGGCGATCGGAATGGATCGAAGCGGACCGGTCACGATCGAAGGACAGGGTGTCTATCCGAAAGACGGCCTCTTTGATACCGTCACGACCTACAAGCTCATCTATGAATACTCGAATGGCGTTCGTATCGTAGTAACCAATACGGACATCAATCCACATGGCGTCACCTTCGAAGGCGAAAAGGGAACAGTCTTTACGCGCGGCGACATTGACGCGACTCCAAAGTCGCTCTTGCGCGAGGTCATCGGTCCGAACGAAACGCACCTCTATCAGACGACTAACCATGCGCAAAACTTCATCGATTGCGTCCGAAGCCGCGCGGAGACGATCACGCCAGCAGAGATTGCCCACCGCGCAACCAGCACTGCACTCCTCGGCGGCATCGCATGCCAACTGGGACGCAAATTGCACTGGAATCCAACCACCGAACAATTCATCAATGACGACACCGCCAACGGCCTGCTGCGATGTTCCATGCGCGCACCGTGGCAGGTGTAATAGATTGGAATAGCGGAATGCTGGAATATTGGAATAATGAAAAAGTCCGTGTATCCCTTCGGGAGGGACTGCGGATTGCCGTCCTAGCGGTCCGGCAGCCGCCGGACCGCCTTCCGCGAGCTCGTATTCGTATTTCCCCAGTATTCCACCATTCCCCTATTCCATCATTCCAGTGTTAAGGAGCCAACATGAGCACCAAACTAGGCGTATTGATCTTAGGCGGCGGCTGGGTATCGTCCCAGCACGTGGCCGCATTCCAAAAGAATCCGAACACCGAAGTAGTCGGCATCTGCGGCATCCCGTTGGCGAACGCGCAAAAATGCGCGGCAACTGCAGGACTCGACATTCCGTGTTTCGACGATTACCAGAAAGCCTTGAACCTTCCAGGCGTAGACATTGTCTCCATCGGGACACCCCAGGAATTTCATGCCCAGCAGACCATTGAGGCCGCACATGCAGGAAAGCATATCCTCATTGAGAAACCTGTTGCACAAACGCCACACGAACTTAAGCTCATGCAAGAGGCTGTCCGTATAGCAGGCGTCAAGACGGTTGCAGGATTCGTATTACGTTGGAACCCCCTCTTCCAGCACATCAAGAAGCTATCCGCTGAAGGCGCGTTCGGAGAACTCTACCGCGTTGAGACCGACTACCAGAGCTATCAAGGTGACTGGTGGGGCGGGTATACAACAGGACGTACACGCGAGAAGGGCGGCAGCGCGATGCTGGTCGCAGGTTGCCATGCCGTAGATGCTTTGCGCTGGTTCGCCGGCTCCGGTGAATTCGAAGCAGCAAAGCCTGTCGAAGTCTTTGCCTATAGCGGAGGCAAACGCCTGGGTAAGAAAAACCAATACAACCCCTACTCGTTCGACTGGCACGAAGGCGAATTGCTTGAATACCCTGGCGTGGAGATGATCTTTGTGAAGTTTTCAAACGGCGTGCTCGGCCGCGTGTGTGTGGATTTTGAATGCATTCAATCCTATTCCTTCCCACTTCGCATCTTTGGCGACAAGGGAACAGTCCAGGATAACCGCATCTTTACTCCTCAACGCTCCAAAGAGTGGGAGACCTTAACAGATATCGGACCGGATAGCTCAGATGTAAAGCACCATCCGTTCCAAGCCGAGATCAACCATCTCTCCGAGTGTATCCTGACCCATAAGGAATCTCATTGCAACCTCGCTGATGCAGCGCTCACACACAACATCATCTTTGCCGCGCAAGCATGCTATCAGACAGGCCAGCCTGTGCGTCTCGACGCATAAACATGGTTTACTTGACATCCTCCATCACTTCTGGCATGTTACGCAAACTGATTTCTGCTTCGTGATTTCGTGGTAAGCCCGCCGCCCGGTCCGGCGGCTGCTGGACGGGAATATGCGAAGGAGTAGCTTCTTTAATTAAGAGTTAAACGTTAAACGTTGAGAGTTTAGAGTTTAAACGCTTAACGCTCAACGCCCGACTCTTAACGCTCAAGTTATAGACAAAAGGAGATTTTCTGATGAAAAAAGGATATACGGTGTGGGTGCTGCTGGCAGTCATGTCGGCATACACAGGCTGCGTGGACACAGGGGTCATGAGGTCGACTCATGGCCAGACGGTATTGAAGGCTTTTGAGAGCACAGTCGATCATGCGACGAAGGACGTGGAACAGGGCCTCGTAGTAATCAAGATACGGGCAGAACAGGCAAAGACACAGCAGATGGGCATGTTTACGATGGGTGACCCATTTGCAACTGCGTTCGCAGGGACGCTGAACGGCATCATACTGACGAAAGCTGGACACGTGCTGGTAACCAAGGTGATCAAGCCTGATATGACGAAGCGCATCGAGATCTGGATCGGGGAGAAAGAATATTCAGCAAAATTCGTAAAGGCTGATGAATATCTCGGCATGAGCATCCTGAAGATAGACACGGAGGATGAACTTTCGCCCGTGGAGATCTCAACGTGCGCAGATCTGAAAATCGGCCAGTGGGGTATTGTCATCGAGGCTGGCGATGAATCCAGCGACTACAAGAAACTCAAAAGGTTAACCTCCTGCAGCAGCACAATCGATGATTTCTATAGGCAGTTTATCATCGACAATGACGCGACAGCATCCACGATGTCAAACTCCTCACGTCCCGACGGCGCACTGCTCATCGACGGGAAAGGTAATATAGCCGCGATCAGGCAGAATGGGAAGATGCTGTCAATGGCAGATCTTCATGATGGCATCATGGAACTTGTCACTGAAGCCACCACCGAAAAGAAACAGGATGATGAGGCAAGGAAGAAGGCCTGGCTCGGTATGGCGACAGATTCGATCAACAAAGAATATGCGCTTTCAAAGAACTTACCCAGCAGCAGTCTATGGGTCATGTACGTGTTCGCTGGAAGCCCGGCAGAAGTTGCAGGAGTAACAAAAGGCGACCTAGTCACGGAATTCAACGGGAAACCCCTCAGGCTCAAAGGTGTGAGGGTTGCTCAGTATTTCGCTAAAGCGGTAAGGCCGAAGGAGGGCAAACCCTTCAGCATCACCGTCCTTAGAAATGGAGTCCGAAAAGAACTTACCGGCACCTTCACCAAGAAGCCAGAGGATGAAACGCTTAGGGCACAGGATCTGGGACTCACGGTAAAGAAAATGACAGATGAAGATTACTTTGCAAGAAGTCTCTCCGTCAAGGGTGGCGTATTGGTCAAGGATGTGGAGAAAGGCAGCCCTGCGGCTACGAGCGGCAGTTTCCGGCAAAGCCTGCTATACCCGAACGACGTGATCGTGGAAATGGCTGGGAAGCCAACTCTGACGCTTCAGGAATTCAGCAAGGTCCTGGAGTCCATGCGCAGTGAAAAACCAAGCACAGTACTGGTCAAGTATTACAGGGGCATCGCTACAGGCTATGCAGCACTTAATCTCAGCAAGAACAACAAATGAGGAGACCTTCCGTGAGAACAATATCATTACTATTAGGGATTGGATTTGTTTGTATGCCTATGCTGGGGACACTGGCACAGGAGAAGTCGAAGTCGCGAGAAGGCGCTAAAACGCAGAACATATCTGACCAGGATATTCCAGACGAGATCGTCAAGAAAGTGGACCCTGCTGTAGTTTGTATCATGCATGAAGGTGCCTGCGGAAGCGGATTTGTGATCTCCAAGGATGGCTACATCATCTCTAACGGGCATGTGGTGCAGGGAACCGATTCCGAAGAACCGCTCACCCCTGCAAAGCTGATCACCGTGATTACCTCTGATGAAAAAAAATATCGGGCAAAGGTCATTGGATTCTGCATGAATCCAGATGTCTCACTCTTGAAGATAGAAGCAGAGAGCGAGATGTCGCCTGTGGAATTCGGCGATTCAACATCCGTGAAAGTCGGCGAGAAGTGCTTTGCTGTCGGAGCCCCACTGGGCTTAAAACGAACATTCACCAGCGGCATCTTGAGTAGCATTGACCGCACAGACCTTGGCACCGCCACAAAAGTCTTTCAGACCGACGCAGCCATCAATCCAGGAAACAGCGGAGGCCCCCTGTTTGATCAGTCCGGCCGCGTCCTCGGAATTAACACCTACGGGATGAACCAGGCAAACAACCTGGGTTTCACGATCCCCGCTCATGTTATACAGGTACTCATGGACCATTTTTTGAAACATGGACGCTTTATACGCTCGGATCTGCCCGTGATCATGATGGGGGAAATCTACGACGAAATGGCAAAGGCGCTTAAGATCGACAAGGGCCTCATCGTGGAGTATGTAATGCCCGGCACGGCTGCTGAGAAGGCGGGGTTCAAGACTGGCGATATCATCACGGGGATTAACGGCAAACCCTGTTCGGCAAGGACCAAGGCTGAAATGCTAGACATCGACTGGGGCCTCACCATCAAGGAACCCGGCACAAAGCTAGTCTTCGAAGTAAAACGCGGCTCACCCTCCGCATACAAAAACCTCTCGATCGTCATGAACACGGAAGAGTCAGAGCCTATTCCTGAAACGAATTTTCCAGGCGAGATCGTCACATACCGGAACGACACGCTCGGCGTCGGATACAAGCAGCTCGTAAAAGTGCAGAGAATACTATACGGTCTCGAACAAGAAACCGGCGTGATACTGGATGTTCGCGAGCCTGAAAAAAATGGCGTCTTCGATAAGGCTGAACTCCGGAATTTTGATATTGTGACGAAAGTCGCGGGCAAGACTGTAATTGATCCGGCATCCTTCTGGCAGGAGCTAAAAACATGCCTCCTCAGAAAAGACCGGTACATCGATATCACAGCCTGCCGCCGGAAGACTGAAATCACCACAACACTTGCGCCTTTCTATGAATTGAAGGGGATGAAGGTCGCCGTTGTTCTTCCATCGGGCAAGTCAGAATACCTCGATCTTACACTACGTGAGTTGCTCTCTGACGGCGCGGACATCACCATTGTCTCTGCGTCAAACAAGAATCCAGACATTTGCAAGGATTCCCTTTTCCCAATCACGACACTACAGGAGATAAAAGGTTCAAACTTCAATGCCGTGGTCTTCATGGACAGTCTTGCGAGCAAGTCGCTCTGCAATAACGCGGATGCCCTCAGAGTGGTCAAAGAGGCCTATTCTGCTGAGAGAGTCCTTGCAGCAATAGGTGCTTCATCACTTGTCCTGCCCGCAGGCGAAGCTGAAATACTCAAGAAGAAGATCACGACAAGCGAGGATGTCTCGTCTGAACTGATCAATAAGAAGGCCACCTACACCGGAAGCAAGATCGAGAAAGATGATACAATCATTACGACAACCGGCTTCGATAAGGAAACCGTCAGGAGCTTCCTTAAATCATTACGACAAGCCACAAAGGGGACTGATTTGATCGAACAGCCCGCGAAGAAATAGGCCCGGCGTATGCCCTAACTCCGCTTGTTTATAACTTCAAGTTTTTTGACGCGTTAAGAGTTAAGCGTTGAGCGTTAAAAGTTTGATTGGATATTTGATATTCTGGCTTCTAACCCCTCTTCAACCAACTCGGCATTTCAGAAGACCGCTACACCATCAAAGCCGATCTGCAAAAGGCGGTGGCGGGATGTAATGTGGAATACTGGGGTGCTCAATGTCCTATGTCTAATTACTACTTGGACCAATTTGATTTATGAACCTAAGGGACGCGTTCCTTCGCGTCCGTTTTTCTTGCAATGACTCTATTTATCTCATATCAAAAACGACCCCTAGTCCTCCCCTACGACCTATCCACCTACGACCTATTTTCCAGTCACCAATTTGAGGATGTCGGAAGGCGGGACGCACATTTTCAAGATCATCTGCAAATTACCCGTGCCATTGCCGCTATCACTCAAACCGGTTGTCGTCTCTTCTTCGACGCTCACATCCTCCAAGCCGCTATACACGGAACTCGTGCTCGCAACCATGCCGATGACGTTGCCGCAATCATCAAACAACGGCCCACCGCTGGAGCCGACCGCGAATTCGGCAGTAGTTGTGAGCATTGCGGTCTCTTTACCGTCCTCGCGCCTGACAAAATACCTGGACAAAATCCCTTCCGTTATCGAGTAGAAGGCGTTGTCCGGGTGGCTCAACACGCGGATGTGTGCCCCAGGCTTGGCATTGGGGACGACAGGGAGCGGTTTCAGTCCACTCGCGCCGTCGAGTTGACAGATCGCGATGTCGGGGAACGGCGAGACAGCCAGCACGCGGTTGACCGGATAGACCTTGCCATCAGCGGTCATCGCGGCCAAAATCATCCCTTCGGGTACGTCGAGCACGTGGAAGTTCGTGACAAAGATGCCGGACTCGTGGATGACGAAGCCTGTTGCCACGGTAGAGTCCCATTCGTCCTCTTCTGCGCCTTTGGCCAGGGTGCCGATCATCAGGACACTTTGCCGGGCTTGCTCGTAGAGGTTCGCGCTGGAAATCGGTTTCGTGGAGGCTTTCGCCAGTTGCACCCGGCAAGGCTGGATGTCGGTCTTTGCGAGCAATTGGTCGACGCTGACCGCCCGTTTCGCAGTGATCAACGCGGCTGCGCTATCGACGAACTGCGCAAAGAGCTTCGCATCGTCGACCCCGTCAGGAGTGACAGGATGCAGATAACTCTCCAGCGTCTCCTTTAGTTTGAGCCGGGCAAAGTTGTCGTCGCAGAGGTTAATGGCTTTCTGCTGCATGACGACGGCGTCGTTAGTTTTTCCGGTCATGAGCAACGCCCGCGCGAGCGTGTCCAAAATTTCGTATTTCTGGCCGCCGGACTTCTTGAACGCTTGGCGCGCCGCGCGCAAGGCCAGCGGATAATCGTGGACGTACAGGTTCTCGTCAGTCAGGATCGTCCACGCAAAAGCATTGAGCAAGTCCGGATCGTCTCCCACTTTGTCCAACACCTTTTTGCCGGCCTCGATGGCCTCAGCCTTACCGGAACGACGTGAGGCAGCCGCGAAATACTCATCCAGCAACGTGGTTCTCTCGTCCTCCTCCGCTTCAGCAGCATCCTTTTCCGGCTTCACGACAAACGTCCCGTCCAAAACTTGTTCGAGGACCTTGCTTAAATCTTCCATCGGATGTCCAGCCCAGACTACGGCACCTGTCTTATCAATGACAAATGCTGTGGGTATGCCGTCCATCTGATAGGCGGACATATACGCATCGCTCGTCTGCTTGTTATCATCCAAGCCAACAGCGTACTCCATCTTCGTGCCCATCTTCTTGACAAACGGCTCGACCTTCTGCTGTTTCTCGTCGCTGATGCCGACAAACACTACGCCCTTGTCTTTGAACTTGGCCTGCAACTGGGTCAGATGCGGAATACTTTCCCGGCATGGCGGACACCAGGTCGCCCAAAACTCGACGACATAGACAGTCTTACCCTTGCCTGCGGCAAGGTCGACTGGGTCACCTTTAATCCATTGCGCAACGTGTAACGGCGCCGCCGGGTCGCCAAACTTGGCCGCCTGCACAATCACTGCGATAAACACCCACACACACACCATCAACAGCCGCTGTTTCATTAAAAAAACTCCTTATTGTGGAACCGAAGTATACTGCTTTTTCTGTTGAGGTCAATCATATCATTGGCCCTGAGCTGAGAAGTCCAAGACGCGTGTCACGGGACCCACGCTCACAGAAATCTTGTCGCTTCCGAACTCCCCGTTGAGATAGGGACTCTGAAAGGTTTTGGCCGGACGAAGATCCACGGGCTTGCCGTTGATGAGCGGGAGAGTGAAGCGGTCAATGGCTTTGGCATCGTAGCGTAGGACTTCGAGGTGATTGGTGGCCGGGCCAAATTGGTAATCCACCTTGTCAGGGGTGACGCTCAAGCAGCATGCGAGCAGGTCTGCCTTGAAGGCATCGAATGATCCGTGGCTCGCGATGTCGCCGGCGTGAAGAAGGATGCGCGACATGTCGGTAGCTTTGACAAAGTTTTCAGGCGTTGCCAATACCCGTTTCTCGTCCCACACA
>JBAXCC010000043.1:0-17997 GCA_037141675.1 bacterium
CCAGACATATTTATGCCGCATCGCATGGCGGTGCGCCAACTGAAAGATGCTGTCGCCGCGTTCGCCGCTGCGTATGCTCTCGACGGTGATGAAAAGTATGTTACCAAGGCTGTTGAATGGCTGAAGGTGTTCTTCCTCGATGAAAAAACGAAGATGAATACCCATCTCCAATACGCTCAGGCGGTATTGGGGAAGTCGACAGGCGAAAGTTACGGTGTGATTGACGCATTGCATCTGGCCGAGGTGGCCATGGCCGTGCGTTTTCTCGAAACGTCGCCGGCGTTTCCTAAGTCGGTGGAGCAGGGGCTTAAAAAATGGTTCACGGATTACACCCAGTGGATCATCACTTCGCCGAACGGCATTAAGGAAATGAACAGTGCGAACAATCACAGCGTCTCGTGCTTTGTCCAACTGGCCTGCTTCGCTAAATTCACCGGAGATGAAAAAGTGTTGGCAATGTCGCGCCAGCGCTTTAAGGAGGTTTTATTTCCGAAGCAAATGACTGGCGACGGGAGTTTTCCTGAGGAACTTCGGCGCACCAAACCCTACGGATATTCTATTTTTCAAGCCGACAACATCGCAACGCTTTGCGCTCTGCTGTCCACGCCCACTGAGGATATGTGGACGTTCACGCTCCCTGACGGACGTACACCCAAACAGGCAATGGAGTTCATCTTCCCCTATCTGGCGGACAAGAACAAATGGCTTGCGGAGGGCCGCAGAAAAGATGTGATGCATTGGGACGATTGGCCGGCGCGGCAGCCGTGCCTGTTGTTTGCCTACGCGAAGTTCGGTGAGGAGAAATATCTTTCCCTCTGGAAGAAACTGGACTCCGACCCCGTTGACTTGGAAGTCCGCCGCAATATGGCCGTCACGCAGCCGTTGCTGTGGCTTGCCAGCCCGGCTGATGTCCCGCTGCTGAAGGGGACGGAAAAATTGTTTCTTAAAAAAACTCAAGGACTCATAAACCCGTAAGGAAAACGACTTATGAATATACATACATCGCGTCGTCGCTTCGTCGCCTCGTCATTGACCGCCGGAGCGGCTATGACGTTCTTGTCCGGCCGTTCGCTGCGGGCGGCCCAGTCTCCCTCCAACAAGATCGTACTGGCTGTCGCGGGCGTCCGCTCCGGAGCTCCTGGCAGCAGCGGTCGCGGAATCGAACTGATCGACAAGTTCACGAAGCTCCCCGGTGTCGAGTTCAAGTACGTGATCGATGTGGACCGGCGTTATCTTGCCCCGGCCGCTGCGATCGCGGAAAAGAAACAGGGCTTCGCGCCGAAGATCGAGACCGATTTCCGGCGTGTGCTCGAGGACAAGGAGGTCGACGCGCTGCTGGTCACGACACCGGATCACTGGCATGCGCCCATGGCGACGCTCGCTGTGAAAGCGGGCAAGCATGTTTATGTTGAAAAGCCCTGCAGCCACAATCCGCGCGAGGGCGAGATCCTTGTCGAGGTCGCAAAAAAATATAATCAGCTCGTGCAGATGGGCAGCCAGCGCCGCTCGATCGGGAATGTGCAGCAGATGGTCAAGGAGATCCGCGAGGGCATGATCGGAAACGTCTTTCTCGCCAAGTGCTTCTACTCTCGCCGCCGCCCGACCATTGGCTTTGGCAAGAAGATAACGCCACCTGCCGAGCTGGATTGGGATCTGTGGCAGGGGCCTGCGCCGCGGACTGATTACCGCGACAACTTGCATCCTTACAACTGGCACTGGTTTTGGCGCTGGGGTACTGGCGAGGCGCTTAATAACGGCGTGCACTTGCTTGATGTGGCGCGCTGGGCTATGGACGTGACCTTCCCGACCAAGGTCAGTTCATTCGGCGGACGCTGGCACGATGTGGGATTGGATGACTGGGAGGCGCCGGACACGCAGGAGATCCAGCTCGAGTTCGGTTCTGGCCGCGGCATCTCATGGTTCGGACGTTCCTGCAGCACCTTTGGTGCCCCAGGTTACAAGTCCAATGGAATCGTCTTTTTCGGCAGCAAAGGGATGATTGATTATGATGGCGCCGGCACCTACATTGTTTACGATCTCGATAACAAGCCGCTCAAGACCGTGGGCGGTGACGCTGGCAAGAAGATCAATCTGGCCAACAGCGCTGATCCGGGACTCAATGACACGCACGCACTGAACTTCATCGAGTCGATCCGCGGCAACGCGAAGCTTGCCGCGCCGATCGACGGCGGACACTGCAGCACGGTGCTCGCCCAGTTGGGCAACATCGCGCATCGTAGCGGCCGCAGCCTGCTGACCGATCCGGCGACCGGGCATATTATCGGCGATCCCGAGGCAGCGAAGCTCTGGACGCGCGAGTACGAACCGGGCTGGGCGCCCACAGTCTGAGCCGCTTTGCTCGGAATCAGGGTTCGGCCTTTGTTTATGTGAAGTTTCATGCCTCGTTGTTAGTTTCTCACGATCAATATATACAGGAAAACATATGAATTCAATCAATGGTTTGATGCTTGCAACGCTCTTAATGACTTTGTCGTCTGGCGTTTTGGCTGTTGAAGTTTCATCGACGGGTGTTGTGCCAGCGAAAAAGCGTCCGTTGCTGGAAGCTGTACGAACGTTCATGGTCGATCCGCAGGCTACGCCGGAGACCGTGGCGCTCTTCTTCAATCTTAAAAAGGTTTCAAAGCGTGGCGAGACATTGATTGGCCAGCAGGACCCGGAACAAAGCGTCAAGGAGCCCGGAGGCGAGATGGCGATCAAACGGGTCACGGGGAGTGACCCGGCAGTGTGGGGTTCGGACTTCATGCAGATCACTCATGTTGCGAACACCAATGCCGCAGGCTGGTTTCACGACACAGAGAAGAGCATCATCAGGATGGCCTCGGCGGCGTATGACAAGAATATGGTCAACATCTTCTGCTGGCATGTTCAAGATCCATTTGAGCAAAAGAGTTTCAATGTCAGCGGATTGAAAAGGGAGACCGTTGAAAAATCTTTTCGCAGTCTCTTGCCCGGTGGCGAGAAGCACGAGTGGTATAAAGGGAAATTGAGGAAGGTGGCTGAAGTCGTCGGCAGTATCAAGGGAAAGGACGGCACGCTGTCGCCCATTATCTTCAGACCCTTTCACGAATTTGATGGGAGTTGGTTCTGGTGGGGGAAGAAGTACTGTACGCCTCAGGAATATCAGGCGTGCTGGAAGTTTACAGTCACCTATCTACGTGATGATTTGAAGGTGCGCAATCTTCTGTATGCCTTTTCTCCGGATTGTTCCTTCAAAACGGAAGAGGAGTTTCTCGAACGTTATCCCGGGGATGCTTATGTGGATCTTGTAGGTTTTGATGATTACAGCGATTTTGAGGAGAACAAGATAGCGGCGGCCGCCAATAAACTGTCCATCATTTCCAGCTACGCCAAGAAGCACGGCAAGCTTGCAGCACTTACGGAAGTCGGTTATCGAAAGAAACCTGTTCCTGCAAATCTCTACACGGGTTACTATGGAGCCGCGTTTGCGGACCCCTCACTCGAAATCGCCTTCATGATGTTCTGGCGACAGGGACGGGACGACAAGCCCGGTTACTTTGTGCCATATCCAGGCTGTGAGACAGTCGAGGATTTCAAACGCTTCGCCACACCCCCCCGGATGCGCCTCTTGTCGGGTCTTGAAAAGCTATATACGCTTGAATGAGGCGGAGATGCCACTCAGCGCTTGACTTAGACCTGCTGACTCCTGTAGCGTATCTGCATACACACCGCAAAATTATTCACTGGAGGCGGTGTTTGCTTGATTAAGAGGGGGGATATGATCATAACACATCGTTTCATCATGTTGCTTGCTGCTGTAGAATTATCCATGCTGACAGCGTGTACGACGCAGAACAAACCGGATAAACAGGCGCGGCTGACACGTGCGGAGAGTTTCTTCGGTATACACTTTGATTTTCACGCGGGCATGGATTGCACGAACATCGGTGCGCGCACCACGCCGGAAATGATCGAGAACATCATTAGTCTTGTGCATCCCGATTATCTTCAGGTTGATTGCAAGGGTCATCCTGGCTTATCAAGCTATCCGACCAAGGTTGGCAATCAAGCCCCTGGCTTCGTGGGTGATCCGCTTCGCATCTGGCGCGAGGTCACAGCCAAGCACGGTGTTTCGCTCTACATGCACTACTCCGGGGTCTGGGATTCCAGGGCGGTCAAAGATCATCCAGAGTGGGCTGCTGTTGGTGCTGATGGCAAACCGAGCACCAAGGCTGCCTCTGTGTTTGGCCCGTACGCAGACAAGCTGCTCATCCCTCAGTTACGCGAACTAGCCGGTGTCTATGGTGTAGATGGCGCGTGGGTGGATGGCGAATGCTGGGCCACAGTCCCGGATTACAGTCCAGCGGCATTGAAGGCTTTTCAAGGGGCTACGGGTATCCAAGACATTCCGCGTAAGCCAAGCGATCCACATTGGTTCGAATTTCTCCAGTTCCATCGTGAAGCCTTCCGCATGTATCTGCGCCATTATATCACAGAGGTGAAGAAGACGAATCCGAATTTCCAACTATGTAGCAACTGGGCTTTTACGGATCACATGGCTGAACCTGTGAGTGCGCCGGTGGATTTTCTCTCAGGCGATTATTCGCCTCAGGATAGCGTCAACTCCGCACGCGTCTCCGCGCGCTATCTGGCGTGGCAGGGCAAGCCGTGGGATTTGATGGCCTGGAGCTTCTCGACACATCCGACGAGAGCGCAAAAGAGCGCGGCCCAACTGCAACGCGAGGCTGCTGTTGTGGTTGCGCTGGGGGGTGGATTTCAAGCCTACTTTACCCAGAATCGCGATGGTTCTGTGCGTCTGAACGAAATGCCGGTGATGGCCGAGGTTGCAAAGTTCTGCCGTGCGCGACAGGTGCTCTGCCATCGTTCAGAAGCTGTGCCGCAGGTGGCACTGCTGTACTCCACTGAAGCGCATTATCGAAAGGTCAACGGCCTCTTCCCGCGCAACTATGGTCAGTTGACGACTGCGCTCGTAGCCTTGCTGAAGAAGCAATATTCTGTTGAAGTGCTGGGCGAACATCAACTCACCGGTCGGATGTCACAGTATCCGCTTGTTGTCGTTCCTGAATGGGAGTACCTCGATCCGAAGTTCATCCGTGAACTGACGGGCTATGTGAAATCCGGCGGCAACCTGTTGCTCATCGGTACAAAGACCGCTGCGCTCTTTCAAACCAAGCCAGGGGCTGTCACGCAATTGGGGCGAGGAAAGATTGCGGCTGCTGAAGCAATGGGACAAGCATGGATGGGCTTAGTCCCGCAACTCTTCCCCAAACCCATGGTCGAAGTCACGGGCTCCAACGACATTGACGTGTGCGTGGCCCGCAACCACGGCAAGCTACTCGTCAACCTCGTCAACACCAGTGGTCCGCATAGCACGCAGTCGATCATTGAAGCCATCCCGCCGATTGGTCCGCTGAACGTGGCCATTTGTTTCCCGAAAAAACCTGCGAAGGTCACGCTTGAACCCGCAGCTCAGGCGCTTCCCTTCACCTATTCCGATGGCAAAATTCAACTCACGGTTTCGCAAGTCGCGATTCACGACATTATCGCTATCGAACCCCACTAAATAGAGGATTGACTCTTATCACCCCCATCCCTATAATACATGAAATTGGTTCATTGTTTCATTTATGGCACGTATCTGACTGAGCAGACGATTAAGGAATGTTATATATGGATATGGCATGCGATTTAAGCGTGACAACTAAAATTAGGCAGCAGAATCTGAAGCTCTTCGGAATGATTGCGGTATTAGCAACCATCGGGGTGCTCTTTTTAGGCTGGATCGTGTGGCGGGAGGATCGTGCGATGCGCGGAGAGTTACTGCGCAACGCTCAACTCGCGGCACAGGCCGTGGATGCAAGAAAGATGGAGTCGTTGCCTTTTGAAGCGAAGGATCGGTCGCTTCCGGAATTTCAGCAAGTGGGCAACCAGTTACGGCGCTACGGTTCGATGCTTCAGTTGAGTTGGGCGCCTGCTGGCGGATACATTGGCATTTACAGCATGCGACAGCGAAATGGGGAAATCGTTTTCGGTCCGGAAAGCATTCCTGAAGATGATCGCCGGGCTTCTCGGCCGGGAAGTGTGTATAAACAGCCACCGCCAGAACTGCAGAAGCTGTTCGCCTCACGGCAACCTGTCACAGTCGGTCCGTTCACCGATGAATACGGAACCTTTGTGAGTGCGTTTGTCCCGCTTCCTGATAGGGGGAACAGCCCGTCGGGAACCGTGATTGGCATGGATGTGATGGCGGATAAATGGGTTTTGACGATTCTGAAAAGGGTTGCATTGCCGTCGGCGGCGATGTTGTTGATCTTGTTTGTAGGGGGCGCGGCATTGATTATGCGTCGCACGGGGGATGCGTCTTATCAGGCTTTGCACCCGCGCCGATCGAGCATTTGGCCGTTCATACTGACGGCACTAATCCTTGCACTCGGGCTTGGTGGGTGGATAACGAAGCAGGCAGACTTGGACATGCGCAGGGAGTTGTTAGAAGAGGCGCGCCTGGTGGCGCAGACGCTGGATATCAATCGCATCCATACCCTCTCGGGAACGGAATCCGATCTGGCCGATCCGGGATATCAACAACTCAAGAAACAACTCACCATGATCCGCTCGGCCACCCCGCGCTTTCGGTTTGTCCATCTCATAGGACGCAAGCCTGCCGGCACGATGTTTTTCTACGCGGACAGCGAACCGGTCGAATCAAGCGATTACTCTCCGCCCGGGCAGCCCTTCGATGAACCCTCGGCTGAATGCAGAAAGATATTTGATACCCGTATCGCTATTACAGAAGGTCCGGTGACGGATCGCCGGGGCACTTGGATGTCGGCTCTGTTTCCTCTGATCGATCCGCAAACAGGTGTAGTTGTCGCGGTGATGGGCATGGATGTGGCTTCGTGCGACTGGAAATGGGATGTGGTCGCTCAGGCCGCCCTGCCGCTCGGGCTCATGTTTGTGCTCATAATTGGCGTGATCACCGCGCTATTCGCGACCCGTCGAGTCCCTGACGCGCCCAAACCGGTGCTACATCGGATGTTCCCTGTTTTAACGATTTTACTTCTGCTGTTGGTGGGCGGATTTGGCGGGGTACTGATTCAAATGCAGCAGACACGATTAACCGGTAGATATCGGGTAGTTGAGCGGGAAACGGCCGGCGATTTAGAACAGCTTCTGAAGGAACATACGAGAGCACTGACGGCGATTCAGGAAATGATCGTGCGGGATGCGGGCCTCTTGGGCGCACTCAAGGCAGGCGATCGGGATCGTTTGCTGGCCGACTATCGTTCTCTTCTAGACCACCTCAAGGCCGATTTTGGCGTGACGCACTTCTATTTTTCCGACACGAACCGTGTCTGCGTGTTACGGGTTCACCAGCCAGAGAAATTCGGCGATCGTATTGATCGTTTTACGATGCGGGAGGCTGAGCGCACGGGAAAAATTACCTCGGGGCTCGAACTCGGGCCGCTGGGAACTTTGACCTTACGCGTGGTCCGTCCTGTTTTTGATTCGGACAGGCTGATCGGGTATCTCGAACTCGGCAAAGAGATTGAAGAGTTCCTAAAATACGGTACCAATGTTGAGGGTGTTCAAAGAGTGATGATCATCGGCAAGAATGTCCTTGATCGGGCACAGTGGGAGGCAGGCATGCGAATGATGGAACGCACGCCGAACTGGGACTGCCTGCCTGATCATGTGATCAGTTACTCGTCCATACCCTTCACACAGGACGTCAACCGGCTGATCGCAGCCGCCCTGCAATCGCATAGCAATCATAATGGGGAACTCCGGATCGATAACAAAAGCTGGTGGTTGACTGTGCGTTCCATGAACGATGCAACCGGCAAAAAGGTCGGCGAATTGCTTCTGTTGGACGATATCACCGCGATCAATGCTGGGCTATCCCGACTGCTGACTGTAACGATTGCGGGGGTGAGTATCCTGCTGGCCGTAGTGCTGGGATTTATCTTTGTTATATTGCGACGTGCGGATATCAGCCTTCTTTCCCAACAGTCGGAACTGCAGGCGAGTAAGGTACGTTTTGAACAGCTTGCAGAACAGGCGCGTACCATCACCTGGGAAGTCGATGCCCAAGGGCTGTATACGTTCGTCAGTCCAGTAGTGGAACAGGTCTTGGGTTACCGGCCGGAAGACCTCGTGGGCAAAAAACACTTCTATGACCAGCATCAGACCGACCTGCGTGCGGCATTCAAGACTGCAGCCTTGGAAGTGTTTGCAAACAAGCAACCCTTCCTGAATTTAATAAATCGTATGCAGACCAAAACAGGCGCAACCCTCTGGGTTAGCACCAACGGGATTCCACTCATTGATGAGCATGGCAACCTCACAGGGTATCGGGGTAGTGATTCCGATATCACCGCGCGTAAACAGGCAGAAGAGGCACTAGCCCAGAGCGACGCATTGCAGCGCGTACTGCTCGACAATATCGATGCAGGCGTTGTGGTTATCGAGCCAACGACCCATCGCATCGAGCGGAGTAATGTAAAGGCTGGCGAGATGTTCGGCGCAAGTGTTGACGAAATCATCGGAAATGTCTGTTACAAGTTCCTTTGCTCTGCCGAAAAAGGTCGTTGCCCTGTCACCGATCTTGGACAAGAGGTTGACACCGGCGAATGCATTCTACTGCGAGCGGATCGAAGTTCAATGGACATCATGAAATCGATCCGACGGATCCAGATCGATGGCCAGGAAAAACTGCTAGAGACCTTTATTGATATTACGCAACTCAAGCAGGCGGAGGATAAGTTGGAATTGCAGATTCGGATGCAAAAGATGCTGATCAAGCTCTCTTCCGCGTTCATCAATCTACCGCTCGAGAAAGTCGATGCGGCTATTAATACCGCGCTGGGCGAACTGGGTGCCTTTGTCAGTGCGGATCGGGCTTATGTATTTGAGTATATGGAGGATCAGCAGACGTGTCGGAATACCCATGAATGGTGCGCAGAGGGAATTGAATCACAGAAAGATGACCTGCAGTCGGTTCCGTTGACCATGATACCATACAGGCTTGAAACTCAGCGCCGAGGCAAAAGAATACGTATTTCGGACATCTATGCACTACAGCCTGAAAACCATACACGGCAAATTCTCGAGGAACAGGGCATTAAGAATTTGCTCACCGTCCCGATGATGGACGAGGCGATTTGTATTGGTTTTGTCGGTTTTGATGCGGTGCGTACGGACCATGTCTATACAGAGGCTGAAAAGCAATTACTGATGGTGTTTGCGCAGACGCTGGTGAATATTCGCCATCGGCACATGGATGAAAATGCGCTGAACATCAGTCGCAAACAGGCGGAAGCCGCCAATAGGGCCAAGAGTGATTTCTTAGCCAATATGAGCCATGAAATCCGAACCCCCTTGAACGGCGTGATTGGTATGACGAGCCTGTTGTTAGACAGCCGATTGAACGATGAACAACGGGAATTCGCCAAGCTTGCCATGAGTAGCGCGAACAACCTGCTCTCGCTTTTAAATGATATCCTGGACATTTCAAAGATCGAATCTGGAAAAATGAACCTCGAAAAACTAAAGTTTGGTTTGCGTAATGTCTTGGAAGAGGTGATCACGCCGTTGGCGCTACACGCCCAGCAAAAAGGAGTCGAGTTTATCTGTTCGGTTGAACCGGATGTGCCGAATTTCCTGATTGGCGATCCGATCCGTCTGAGGCAGATATTGATGAATTTAGCGGGCAATGCGGTCAAGTTTACAGATCGAGGTGAGATTGTGATACGGGTGGCAGTAGACAAAAAGAAGATGTCAGCCTCTTCCGATAGATTCGATATGCCTGAACACCTGGAGGATGCACGGTCTGAGTGTCTGTGCCTCCGTTTTACAGTGCGCGATACAGGCATTGGAATTGCTAAAGACGCTTTTGGCAGATTGTTCAAAAAATTCAGTCAGGGCGATGCAACCACGACGCGGCGCTTTGGCGGCACGGGGTTGGGGCTGACGATCGCGAAACAGCTTGCAGAGATGATGGGTGGAGAGATCGGGGTGGAATCGACAGAGGGGAGGGGCACCCTATTCTGGTTCACAGCATGCTTTAGTCCAAGCGCGCCAGGAGACACAGACCCCCTTGTTGTTACTCTTCCAGTTGCAGACATCCGTGGTAAGTATGTCTTGGTGGTGGACGACAATGAAACAAACCGTCAGGTGCTGGTCGCACAACTGAAAGCTTGGGGAGTTCATGCGGAGGTGGCTTCGGATGGTCCGCAGGCGTTGCAAATCTTACAGCAGGTGCAAGACAAGAAGAGCTGCTTCCATGCGGCACTGTTGGATATGCAAATGCCCCGCATGGATGGGATCGCCTTGGCGAATGCCATCCGACGCGAACCGGCCTACGCAGGGATGCGGTTGGTATTGCTGACCTCACTCGACAATCCAGGCGGAACCGTTCAAATCAAGAAGGCGGGATTCTCCGCCTGGCTGACGAAGCCTGTTCGGCCCTCCGAGCTCTATAATACTCTCAGTGATGTCCTGATGGGGCAATCGGTGTTGGCAGCGGAAGAGGTTTCCTCAACAGAGCGTAACCCTGAAGAACAGGTTCCAATCGAGCCCTTCTTGTCTGCGCGGGTGTTGTTGGTCGAGGATAATCCGGTCAACACGCTGGTGGCAAAAAAGTATCTGGTCAAGCTGGGGCTGACTGTGGATGCAGTTGAAAATGGTTTCGCCGCGATTGAAGCCCTGTCGCAGGTTAAGTATGATCTGGTGTTCATGGATGTGCAAATGGAGGGCATGGACGGCTATGAAACGACTCGTAAAATCCGAAATTCAACCGACAAAAGACACAATCCATCTGTCCCCATCATTGCCATGACCGCCCATGCCATGCAAAGTGATCGTGAGAAATGCCTTGCGGCGGGCATGGACGACTATGTCTCCAAACCTGTGGAGTTTACGATTCTGTCACAGACGATCGCCAAGTGGCTGCCGAATAACAATGACCAGACTGAAGGGGAAAGGATTCTGGGTGAACAACAATCATGACCCATCATCCACAACCGCCTATATCTATTATTTCTGGACAAAACCTCGGTATGTCCTGTTTTTTGGATCTTATCCCCGATGTGGACTTGCGCGCCCAAAAATTTCGGACTTCTTGGGATGTCGCGGATGAGGAGATTTTGAGTGTGTTCGCCGAGCAGATGCGGTTGATCATTCGCGCATTGCATGGAGCCGTCGAAGAGAACGATGCCGACCGCATTCGCCGACAAGCGCATTCTTTACATGGTATAGGCGGAACCGTGGGGTTTCCCGAAATCTCTGTAGTCGGCGAGGAACTGAGCATATTGGCCAAACGAGGCGACTTTGAGCGATGTCGTCACTTAATCGAACGGCTGGCTCGCTGGCAGGGCAATGGGGACGTGACTTCAGTAGCCGACGAAGTCTAAGACCCCGATCCTCTCGGGTCCTGCCCGGATCGTTGACTACAAGTTGCCCAAGCGCCGCTATCTTTGCAAACGTCTCGCTGGCCACGGTGCAACGGTGATCGAAGCTGACAACGGAAGTCGCGTACTTAAATTCTTAAATTAACGTTAAACTATCAATTTAAGAAATTACTCCCTCGATTTGTCCCAGGCCAGGGGTCTGTGGGCTTGTCTATAACTTCAAGCTGGAATGTTGGAATATGGGAATGTTGGAATGATGGGGAAAGGCAGTTGCTCAGCGGGGGTTTTCTTCCAGTATTTCAATATTCCATTATTGCTTGTGTTATCTCTTTGTTTATTTCCGGGCCCGGGGTGGGGTGCTTGCTGCTTTGAGAAGGGTGATGGAGCTTGCAACGGGGCGCCTAAAATGGCGATTATTTAGCCTGAAATGATGTAGCACCTTTGGGTAAAATATGCGATGATATATACACGGTAGAAAAAAATTAGAAAGAGGGGATGAAGAGTATGAAAACAAATTTTTCACGTCGACAGTTCATTAAGGCCGGGGCAGCAGGATCGTTGCTGATCTGTTCGCCCAAGACAGCATTCACCTATACCGCCAATGAGAAGATCCGATTCGCGCTCATCGGTATCGGAGGCATGGGCAGCAAGGGCGTTGGCGTTGCCTTGGGGGAACAGATTATGGCGGCAGCCGATGTGGACATGAGACATGCGGCCAAGTCGGTCGAGAGAATCAAGACCGGTTGCCCGGACGCAAAGTTTTATACGGATTACAGAAAGCTTTTTGACGAGCAGAAGCAGCTCGATGCCGTGTGGGTGGCGACGCCGGATCATCATCATTTCCCGGCCACAGTCCGCGCTTTGGAGGCCGGACTGAATGTCTACTGCGAAAAACCGCTCTGTCACGATGTGTATGAGGTTCGAAAACTCCGCGAACTGGCCAAGTCAAAGAAGGTGGTTACCCAGATGGGTCATCAGGGCCATTCCGGCGAGCATATCCGGCTGCTATGCGAGTGGATCTGGCAGGGCTCGCTGGGCGATGTTACGGAAGCGCACATCCGGCCTCCTTACAAGCAGATGGATTATGGTTCCCGCGATGCGGGTCAGCCAGCACAGCCGCCGGCGAGCCTCGACTGGGATCTCTGGCAGGGGCTTGTCAAGGAGCGGGAGTTCCGCAGCGGCATTCACCCGTCCAAGTGGCGTGGCTGGCTTGACTATGGCACCGGCTTGCTCGGGGACTGGTTCTGTCACAACGCTGACGGTGCGGTCTGGGGTCTTAAACTCTACGAGGCGGAGACGTGCGAGGTGGATTGCGAAGGCGAGGAGACCAGCGCAACCAACTGGGCACACGAGTGCCGCGTGTCATGGTCGTTTCCAAAGCGCGGCAATATGGTTCCTTGCGTGATGCGCTGGAGTTCGGGGATTTACAATGACTATGCGGTCAAGCCGATGCCAACGACGATTGATCCGAAGCTCGTCGCGGCGACCGCAGCGTCCCCGAGCGCCTACTACGGCACCAAGGGCATCGCAGTTTCAGGTTGGTGGATGGATGGCACTAGGCTTTTCCCTGAGGCATTCATGAAGGAAGTGGGCAAGCCCAAGGAGATCATTCCGCGGGTGAAAGGTGGACACGAAAAGGATTTTCTGAACGCCATTCGAACGGGTGGACGCTCGTCGGCTGATTTCGATTATTCAGCGCGGCTCACGGAGATCATGCTCATCGGCAACATCGCCACGCGGGTGCGCGAAAAACTCTCTTATGATTTTCGTACTGGAAAATTCACCAATAACGACAAGGCTAATGCAATGCTGAAGCGCGAGACGCGCAAGGGCTGGGAATTCGGGTATGTGTAGGACGCTCGTCCTGTTGCGGCTAAGTGGAGTTAACGTATGAAGGTGACAAGATCCCCCGGTGTTCTGATTATTGTGTTGGCTTTGGGGGCTTGCGCCACAAGCCTTCATGCCGATGAAGGGATGTGGCTGTATACCGACGCCCCGCGTGCGCAGCTCAAGGCCAAGTACGGGTTCGAGCCAGATGACGCCTGGCTTGAGCACGTGCGAAAAGCCTCGGTGCGCTTCAACAGTGGTGGATCTGGTTCGTTTGTGTCTGAAGACGGACTGGTTCTTTCCAACCATCATGTGGGTTCCGACAATCTGCATAAGTTTGGAGACGCGACGCACAATTATCTGCGCGATGGGTTTATAGCCAAGACCCGCAAAGAGGAAAAGAAGTGCCTGGATCTTGAACTCAATGTGCTGATGGAGATTGAGGATGTCACGGATCGTGTGAAAGCGGCCGTGCAGCCTGGGCAGACGCCAGAACAGGCCTTTGCGGCTCGCCGTTCAGCGAAGGCCGCTATTGAAAAAGCGTCGCTTGAAAAGACCGGCCTGCGTAGCGACGTGGTCACACTCTACCAGGGCGGTCGCTTCCACCTCTATCGGTTCAAGAAATACACCGATGTTCGTCTGGTGTTCGCCCCCGAACAGCAGATCGCCTTTTTCGGAGGGGACCCTGATAATTTTGAGTATCCGAGGTTTGATCTGGACATCTGTTTCTTCCGTGTTTATGAAAACGATCGTCCGGTCAAGGTTCAGCACTACTTGAAGTTCAGCGCGGCAGGGGCCGCTGAGAACGAGCTGGTGTTCGTCTCGGGTCACCCGGGAAATACGTCCAGGTCGCTGACGATGGATGAGCTGTCTTATCTGCGGGATCAGCGGTATCCGTATTATCTGAACCTGGCGCATCAGCTTGAGGTGATGTTGATTTCGTACAGTGGGCGCAGCGAGGAGAATGCCCGTCGCGCAAGGGAAATGCTGTTCGGTGTGCAAAACAGTCGCAAGGCCGTTGAAGGCAAACTGGCCGGCATGTTGGATCCCCAACTGATGGCGCTGAAGCAGGCGGATGAGACGCGCCTGCGTCAGGCTGTGGCTGCGAAGCCGGAATTGAAAGAAACGCTGTCCGCCTGGGATGCGGTGGCTGCCGCGAAAAAAGTAATCGCTGAAAAGGCTCTTCTCCACAGCCTGTTGGAAAGAGGCCAAGGCTTCGACAGCACGTTGTTTGCGATTGCGCGAACGTTGTTGAGGTCCGCAGAAGAAAAGTCCAAACCCAACGGTGACCGCCTGCGTGAATTCCGAGATTCCAACCGGGAGTCGCTAGAGCTGGAGCTGTTTTCCGATGAACCGCTGTATGACGATTTCGAGCAACTCAAGCTGGGGCAGTCGCTGACGTGGCTGGCGGGGAATCTGGGCTTTGCCCATCCGCTCGTGCAACAGGTGCTGGCTGGGAAATCGCCGCGCGACCGCGCTGCGGAACTGGTGCTCAAGTCCGGCCTTAAAAATGTGGGGCTGCGGCGCACATTATATGCTGGCACGCCACAGGATGTCACAACTGCGCATGATCCCATGATTGAACTGGCGCGGCTTCTGGATCCCGAGTCGCGTGCGGTGCGAAAGATCATGGAAACGCAGGATGAGGTGAAGCAGCAAGCTTATGCCAAAATTGCCAGCGCGCGTTTTGCGCTTGAAGGCACAGGCCTGTATCCTGATGCCACCTTTACCTTGCGGCTGGCGTACGGCGTGGTGAAGGGTTACGAGCAAGAGGGCCAACAGATTCCGTTTCAAACGACCTTCGCCGGACTCTATGAGCGGTCCAAGGCGCATCAGAACCAGCCACCGTTTGATCTTCCCGAACGCTGGATCAAGCGGAAGTCCAAACTGGACATGGACACGCCGTTTAATTTTGTTGCGACCGCAGATATCATCGGCGGCAACTCAGGCAGTCCGGTGGTCAATAAACGTGGCGAGTTTGTGGGTATTATTTTTGACGGCAACATCCAGTCGCTGGTTCTTGATTTCATTTACACGGAGACGCAGGCGCGTGCAGTGTCGGTTCATTCGCGAGCTATTCTTGAGTCGCTGAAAAAGGTGTATGGTGCTACATCGCTGACCGAAGAACTGCAGGGCAAAGACTGATTCGTGAGTCACTGTAAATTAAACGAGAAAAGGGGATATAGTTATGAACAGCGTGAACGTATTCGGTTCCATTTGCCTGCTGGCCGCAGTCTTGGGAACAGGTGTTGTGTCAGCGGCGGACAAGCCGGCGGACATGACCAAGCCAGTCAAAGTCTTCATCCTGCTGGGCCAGTCCAACATGGTGGGCATGGGAAATGTCACAGGCAACAAGGGTGATACGTTGGAGAATGCCGTCAAGACCGAGAAGCTTTACCCTTATATGGTGGATAGCGCAGGCAATTGGGCGGAGCGACAGGATGTCCGGTATGTCCAGGTCATGGTGGGCAGGGGAGGGGGCATGAACGTCATGCACAATGAGCCTCTGAAGGTTGGCAAGGGCAAGATCGGCGTGGAGTATGGGTTTGGCCATAAGGTCGGAGATTTCATCAACGAGCCGGTCATGATCCTCAAGAGCTGCATCGGCAACCGCGCCCTGGGCTGGGATCTCCTGCCTCCGGGAAGCAAGAGTTTCGAGTTCACGAGCAAAGACAAGTCGGGTAAGGAGACGACGCACGTCTATGCCGGTTACAAAGAGTCGCCTGATCGCTGGGAAAAAGGAACCCAGCCGCAGCCCATCGGCTGGTATGCGGGCAAGCAGTACGACGACGACGTGGCCAATGCGAAGAAGATCCTCTCGGAACTCGACAAGTACTACCCAGGTGCCAAGGGCTATGAAGTGGCTGGATTCCTGTGGTGGCAGGGCGAGCGGGATTGCGGAAGCGAGGCGCTCTCCAAGCACTACGAGGAGAATCTCGTCAATGTGATCAAAGCGCTGCGCAAGGATTTCAATGCCCCTCAAGCGAAATTCGTCATCGCAACGCTGGGCGAGGCAGTGAAGGGTGGCGGCGGCAACACCGAGATCGTCATGAACGCCATGATGGCGGTTGACGGTAAGGCCAGCAAGTATCCGGAATTCAAGGGCAATGTAGCTACTGTCTATACCCACGACATGGCCCGCGGCGGAAGCGGTAACGGCCACTATGGAGGCAACGCCAAGGTCTATATGGACGTCGGCGAAGCCATGGGCCAGGCCATGGTGGACCTGTTGAAGAACCAGAAGTAAAAGAAGAATACTAGGAAAAAATCATGCGAAGCAAAAAGATGTTGGTAACAGGCCGCATATTCATCGCAATGGCCCTCCTTGGCGTCTCCTCAAACGTGTCGGCGGCCACTGCAAAACCCTCGACCGAAGCAGCGCTCACCGATGCAGGGCAGAAGCTCGAAGCGCGTTATGACAGTCAGCTTAAGACTCTGGCGGCGGAGATCATCAAGAGTCTCCCGGTGAAGGATGAGCAGAAGAGCGCCACCTTCCAGAAGGCTCGTGACGCGGTCAAGGCGGCGGAGGCAGCGGCAAAGACGACGCAAGACGCCCTGGGTAAAAGTCAAAGTGCAAAAGGATTGGTGGAGCATGCGAAGGGCAAGTGGATCGGTGGGGCTGAGAAGGGCATTGCACAGGCGGAGGCGGCGTTGAAGAAGGCGACCACAGAGGCCCAACGAGAAGCGGCGAAGAAAGACCTGGCTAAGTGGCAGGCGAACAAGGAAGACGGGCTCAAAGCGCTTAAGGAGCGTCAGGAAGCGTTGGACAGAGCAACGAGTGATCTGCCGAAATTGACCCAGGCTAATCAGGCAGCCCAGGCAGCACTGGTTCAGGCGCAAGCCAATGAGGCCCTGGCTGCTAAGGCTCTCATGACGAAGGCGGAGACTTGTCTGGTGAGCGACAAAATGGACGCGAAGCTCGTCCCCTGTGCGGTGCTGGCGGGTGCGACGCCGCATGGCTTGGCGGAGTTCGCCCAGCAGGGCAAGGAGCAGGAGGCTCTTGTGGAGAAGCTTCTGGCCGACACCCCGTTGATGAAGCAGATGCTCGAAGCTGGCGGAGCTAAGTTCGGCAAGTACGGCCAGGCAATGCAGATTTACACAGCCATCCAGAAAGCCAGCCCAAAGACCAAAGAGGGTGTTCTGCAACGCTTGGCACTGGCGACCAGCTTAGAGTTTGCGATGCCAGTGCCGCAGAGCAACCCCCAGAGCGAGACCACAGCGCCGGCGACTATCGACCCCGTGAAGCGTTACCTGCATTATGAGAAGGCCTACCTCGATGGCGAGCTGGACGCGGCGTTCAAGAACTTTGCCGTGTGGGAATACCGGCTGGTCGTGGCCTGCGACGCGCCGGATCACATTCTGGCGTGGGGACGCGAGATGCTCCGGAACTACCGGCCCGACCATATCTATAACCCGGACTATGGTTGGCGCTATTCAGCAACCGTCAGAACGGAAGTTCCGTACGGGTCGCAAAACGTGAAGGACGATCTCCCTTCGCTGCAGCAATATCAGAATATTATCAAGGACGGAGGCGTGTGCGGACGGCGCGCATTCTTTGGACGGTTTATCCTTCGGAGCTTCGGCATCCCGACCTGGGGCGTGACCCAGCACGCGCATGCTGCCTTGAGTCATTGGACGCCCAAAGGCTGGGTGGTCAATCTCGGCGCGGGCTTTCCGCATAGCTGGTGGGACAAGGATGAGGTTCCGCGCAGTGGTTCGGACTTCCTGCTGGAGACACAGGCGAGAGCCCATGCGCAGGACT
>JBAXCC010000044.1:0-17794 GCA_037141675.1 bacterium
TATTGTTTGAAATTTCGCTTGAGATGGCAGGATTGAAAGGGATTTTATGATGAAGAGATCAAATAGGGGCTTTACCCTGGTTGAGATGTTGATCGTTGTGGGCATGTTGGGCATCTTGATGGCCACTGCCGCGACTGGCATATCGAGGGCAAAGGGGCAGGCGCGCATAGCAAAGGCGAACACCGAGATACGTCAACTGATCGGCGCCTGGCTGGCGTATGAGGCGGCGTATGACGACTGGCCCGCAGATTTGCCTGCTGGCGGGGGCGAGATTGACGCGACGCAATCGACCTTGAAGGAATTACTGGGCGAAGGCCAGAACAAGGTCGTCTTCCTGAATGCCCAGATGATAAACGGCGCCTTTCGGGACCCGTGGGGCATGCCCTACAAAATCCGTTTTTCCCCACGTCCGCAGGCGAAATTAGAGGACAAATTTTCAGTAGCGATTGCTTTTCCGAATCGCGGCCGGCCGCAGCAGTAGTAGCAAGGCAGTTATAGGCAAGCCCACGCCAGCAGAGCGGGAATATACGGAGAAGTAACTTTTAAAATTGAGAGTTAAAGGTTAAACGTTGAGAGTTAAAAGTTTGAACGCTTAACGCCCAACGCTTAACGTTTAAGTTATGAGACAAGGTAAAAGAACATGAATTTCTTTATTAAGACAGAACAAAAGGGGTCAGCCCTGTTGGTGGTGTTGGGTTTTCTGACCTTTATGATCATCAGTGCTGTGTCGTTCTCCATGTATATGCGGATCGAACGCCAGGCGTCATCGAATTACAAACATTCGATTACAGCCCGTCATTTGCTCGAGTCAGCCCTGTATCGGGCCATGGACGAAGTAGATGCGGACTTGCGTGGTGCGCGGTATAAGTATCCCGGGGAAACCCCTCCTGTTGCCGATGCCCCTCTAACGAAGTTCCCGGATCACTGGGCGAACGGGCGTATCTTCGCCTCCAAGTCCAATACGCCAGAGCAGGAGAAGGCACGTGTGCTGTCGCTGGAAGCGCTCAGTTGTCTGCCAGCATCCCTGGTCAATGATGCGCGTGTTGTCTCGGCAAGTTCCGTGGAGTGGCGTCGGATGAGTATGCCGATCGAAGGGCTTGTGGATATTGAGAATAATAGCGCACGGAGTTCTGGCAACAAGAGCTTTGTCGGACGTTATGCCTATATTTGCGTGAACCTGTCGGACATGCTCAATATCAATGGGTGCACAGTCGGTGGTCGAGGCATTTCTAATCTAGTGAGCGTCGCCAGCCTCTTTTCAGCGACAACGGATCCCATGTTGGCCAGTCGTTTTTCACAGCAGTGCAGCAATGATGTGCACTATGCTACGATGCAGGATTTTTATGCCTGCATGGCTGTTGCAAACCAGAATTTCTTTGGAGGCCCCTCGGACAGTCCGTACATCCAGTTTTTGAAGGATGGAAAAAACTTAAGCTTTAATGATTCGTATAATCATCTGTTGGTGGCCGATGGCTTTGCTAAAGTTCCTCCTGCCCGAAGCATGGCCTGTAACGTGACGCTTAATCCGCCCTATACGAAGAATTCAAAATCCATTAACACTGTTTTTTATAATAAAATCATGGAGATTTTTCCCGAGGAAAAGGGGAACGTCAATAGCCAACAGAAAATCTTCGAGACGACGTTGGTCGACTATCTTTCGTCCGACAATGTCGGCGTCAGCCGCCTTGACGCGCCTTCCTCCAAATTGGCACCCATGATTTGCCAGGTCAGGATTGATGATATTGTGTCTCCGACCATTACCACTGAAATACAAGGTGCTCCGCCAAATGAAATCACCGTCTACAACTTAAATATGATCGGAGACCCCAATGCTTTATTAGTAGGGCTTCAGGTTCGGGTCTGCTTCCCTTTTAAGAATGTGGAAGAACGCATCAAACCCTATAGTTTGAGCATCGAGGGGTTCATCCGTGTTGACAAGGAGGCCCGGGAGCCCAATTTAACCTGCCGGATCTTACAGGGTCCTCCTCCTGTAGATACGCCATTTACAGGGATGGCAACCATCAACCCGCCTATCATCGATGGTGCGGGCGATGCACAGACCGTCCAAGGCAAGTGTTATCAGTGGATTCGTCCGGTTATCAATATTCCTACAACACCTATCAAGATGGCAGACAGTGACGGGCAGGTGTTTAATGGTTTTGATCTTAGTAAAAAGATTAATCTGGCGTTGGTCATCACGTCGATTAAAATTCACAGAGGCACTATTGTTTATGATTCGGTTTCGGAATCTCCTTTGCCAGAAGATGTGCTTCCAAAGTCGAAGCTCTATTTTCAAACAAAAGAAACAGATATCCGCACTGTGGGAAATTTTGGATACCTGTGGGACAGTCTTGAATGCCCCGATCCCAGATTCAACCACTATGTTGTCAACTGGTTGAACAACTCCGCCGAGCCTGACAAGAATGATGAATTTGTGATTCATAAGATTACCAAGGATTTGCTGGGTAAGGAAGGACGCGACGCGGACATTTTCCTGTCCTCTTCCGGGGCTGAAAAACTTCAGTCCATCGGCGAACTCGGCTTTCTGGTCCGCCCTTACAATTTCGATCCGAGCAAGGCTACGGCATCGATCAATTTTCGCGACAAGAAAGGGGTAGATCCGACTGTCGACGACAGCGATGCTTTCTTCCGCACGATACGCCTGTATGACCAGGCAGGCAAGACGCGGGACAAAGTTTATGAAAACTTTTACATGTCGCCGGATGTGGAGGGCAATTTGCCCCTCAACGCGAACGTGCGTATCAACCCGCTGACAACGGTTGGCCCGATCATCGAATGCGCGCTGGACCGCATCCCGTACAATTTTGGTATTGAGAATGCTGGAAGCGGAGTGCAAAAACAAAACTTTACCGAAGGAACATTCAAGAATGGCTGGATTCCCTTTGTGGAAAAATGGGCTAACATCTTCACCAACGAAGTTCGGACTGTTGGCATGAAAACGTCCTTACAAAAAACGATATCAGATTTTTATGGAGACGAAGCTCGTATGGGATGGTATTCAAGCGAAAAAGAGGCCCGCACAGCGATTTTCACAGGCGGGTTTGCCGCCCAGGCGCCCGTGTATGAGATCGATCGCAAGATGCTGTATGCCTTCTCGCTTGATTCGATGTCTGACCGTCAACAGTTGTTCCTCTATGTCTTCCAGGCTGAAGCGGTTGCGCCCATCTCCTTTGCGGAAATGCGCTCGCTCGCAGGCGGTCGCGCAGTTGCCTTGGTCTGGCGTGATCCCTATCCAAAGGGGTCCACGATCGATACTCCTCCTGGCCTGACGGGTTCCTGGTATGACAATTCGGCATCGGGTGGCACGAAGGGTTACCACGAACAAAAGATTCTCTTCTTCAAGCAGCTCGACAACTAAGGGGCTCGCGGGAGAAATCGGAAGAGGGCGGAAGACATCGAGCGACTTCGTTCGAAGAAATGTCTTTCGCAGCGCCTTTCACAGTTGAATATCCTATGTGAAAGCAGTAATATATTACTTCCATTTCTTAAAAAAGGAAACGTATGAGCATTCAATACACACGAAATCGTCGGCGACTGGCGATCGGGATTATTTCATTATCCGTTTTTCAGTTTTCTTGCTTGACCTCTTTCGCTCAGGAGAGCGCAAAACATCCACGGATGTTGCTGGACGGAGTTGCAGCGTACGTCAATGAATCAAAAATCACTATTGCGGAGGTGATGAGCCAGGTGAGGCGCTCGAAGCTTGACCATGTTCCGGTCAACGAGCGCGAACAGCGGATACGTGAGATGTATCAGATTTCGTTGATCGCCATGATCGATAGTCGCTTGATTCTGGATGCTGCGAAAAAATCAAAAGTCCAGCTTCAGACTTGGGCCATTGATGCTCGCGCACGTGAAATCATTGCCAGCAATTTCGATGGAGACGAAACCAAGCTGGGTGTCGTTTTGGCAGATGGCAAGATCACGAAGGAAGAGTGGCGTCAGGGCTTGGAAGAAGATATGCTCCTGAGCGCTATGCGGTTCCAGAATGTTGAGAAGCGTGTCAATGTCACACCCACGGAAGTGCGCGCAGAATATGAAGCTAACAAGGAGCGTTATCGTACCGAGGCGGCAGTCGCTGTGAGCATGATTGTGCTCGCGCCCCCAGAAGGTGACGCTGGCGAATCGATTGTAGCGCGCGCAACGAAGATTCTGGCCGCGTTAAAAGAGGGCAAGTCTTTTGCTGAATTGGCGAAGCAGTATTCCAAGGACGATAAGGCTGCGGCAGGTGGATCGTGGGGCAAGGTGAATCCTGAAGACGTCTTCTGTAAAGCTGTGGTGGAGGCGCTTGCTAAACTCAAAGCAGGCGAGGTATCGTCGTTGGTCGAGTTTGGCGGGCTGGGTTATATCTTGCGCAAGGACGACCAGCAGGATGTACGCTTGCTGACCTTTGAAGAGGCTCAGCAGTATGCGGAAAACCGTCTCAAAATTGTCAAGGCGGAGAAGCTGTATAAAGAGTGGGTTACGCGTCTGCGCAAAGATGCGTATATTCGCGTCTTTGAACTGCCCTCGGCTCAAAAATAAATGTGAGGGGCTGTGAATCTCACATCGCCATCACAGGTCAAATCATGGTGCATCGAGAACGGTTTTCATCCAAACCGTACATTGGGGCAGAATTTTCTCATTGACCGTAATGCATTGGATGCCATTATTGCTGCTGCAGGCGTTTGCGAGGGGCAACGCATACTTGAAATCGGCCCTGGGCTAGGCGTGCTGACAGAGGCAATGCTTTCGACAGGCGCCTCGGTCTTAGCCATTGAAAAGGATTCGCGCCTCGCCTCTCGGCTTGCTGAATCGCTGGGGAATCCAGACAGGCTAAATGTCATTCAGGCGGATGCCCTTGAAATGGATCTGGATGAATTGCTGCGTGACAGGGATAGCGATGATGCTGGCTTTGACGCCTGCGTCTCCAACCTGCCCTATTCTGTCGGGACTCGTATTCTCTTGGATTATACTCGGCATGCATTGGCCCCAAAACGTTTTACAGTTCTTGTCCAAGCCGAAGTGGCTGATCGCTTTGTGGCAGGTCCGAATGATGATGAGCGCGGGCAGGCAGGCGTCTGGTTGCAACTTAATTATCAGGTCACCCGCGTACGGGATGTAAAGTCCTCCTGCTTCTGGCCGCGGCCGGAAGTCGGTTCGACTGTTGTCCGGCTGGATTGGCACTCCTGTACGTTGACAGTTGCCGAGCAGCATTGGTTTGAAATGCTGACGCGCGAAGCATTTATGCATCGCAGGAAGCAGATGGGTGCCATTTTCAGGAAAGCACCTCCGCCCATGATCCACTCGGACGAGGTGTTGGCCCTGCTCTTTTCGCAGGCTGGTGTTGATGCGCAGACCCGTCCGGAGAAGTTGACCAACGACGAATGGAAAAAACTCGCGCGAGCCTTTTGCCGCGCCGCGGTGAAGTGAAAAGTGAGAAATGAAAAGTTAAAAGTGAAAACTTGCAACGTTCGACTGAACCCTGACACCACGTTATGATAACGAAAGACAACGAAAAAAACTATTGGACCTTGCGCCAGTGCGCGCGAGGGATCGGCTTTGTAGCGCTGGTTTTCAGTCTGACGGTGGCTGCATTGTTGGCGACCGACTGGATGCGTACCGATGTCATTGATACGGTTCGCTCAGATGTGCTTGCGCAAGCGCTTGCCAAGGGCCGCGCAGCCGCGCAGGATGAACAGACGATCGCCTTTGCGCGGCAGATGGATCTGCTGGCTCGGCGCGCGTATTTTAGCGGCTTCACTTTCCGCCAGGGCGGTATGCTCCTGCTGGTGATCGGCTTACTGATCACGGCTGGCTGTTTTGGCCTTGCTTGGCGGATGAGCCTGCTGATTCCTGATCCGCGCGGTCTGGTGGAGAGCGACCCGACGCGTACAGACCGTCGCACAGTCATCTTGGTAATCGCTTCGAGCATTGTGTTGTTGCTGGTGGCCACGGTTATGGAAATGCGAGGCGCAAAGCGGCGACCGCCAGCCGCCGATACGGCCTTGCGACAACGGTTAAAAAATCCAGCGCTTAAACCGGGCGAGGAGAATGTCTGTCCCTGCCGCAAAGGGACAAAACAGCAGGCCATGGACAAGCAATGGCCCTTCCTGCGGGGTCCGCTGATGAATGGTGTCGGCGCCTTGGCAACACCGCCTGCCACATGGAATGTTGAATCAGGCGCGAACGTCAAATGGAAACAGAAGTTGGATTTTAAGGGCTCGAGCAGTCCGGCGGTTTGGGGCGAGCGCATCTTTCTGACTACGGGCAATGCGACCGCGCGCCGCGTGATGGCCTTCAACGCCGAGACAGGCGAGCGCCTGTGGGATGTTACGATCCCTGATGGCGAAACAAAGGGCGCGCCCCTGCCAGAGCCGAACGACGATACAGGTTTTGCATCATCCTCGCCAGCCTGCGATGAAACGAAGGTCTATGCCATATTCGGAACCGGCGATCTTGTTGCGCTGGATCACTCGGGAAAAATTGTTTGGAGTGTCTACTTGGGCAGGCCGGACAACTCGTATGGACACGGCTCCTCGCTTGTCTACTGCGGCCAGATGTTGCTGGTCCAGTGGGATCATGACAAAAATTCGAAGATCCTGTCGATTGACAAGCAGACCGGCAAGACCCTGTGGGAGACGGCCCGCCCGAATGTGGGGATGGCCTGGGCTACCCCGCTCGTGATGATGGTGTGCGACAAGCCGCAGGCGATTGTGCATGCAGCGCATCAGACGTGGGGGCTTGAAATGGCCACAGGCAAAAAACTCTGGGGTGTGGATGCTGTGGGTGGTGAAGTTGCGCCGTCACTCACGTGCGATGGCGACACCTGGGTCGCGGCCAATGCCTTTTCGCGCATGATTGCCTTTAAAATGCAGCCGGATGGCGCTCCCAAACAACTCTGGTTATGGGACGACGGTTCCTTGCCGGATGTGGCAAGCCCCGTGATGTTCAATGGTCTCGTCTTTTTTGTGACAGATGCCGGCGATGTCGCCTGTCACGACCTGGCAAATGGAAAGCGTGTCTGGGCTAAGGAAAATGCAGATGGCTTTTACATGTCGCCCGTTGTGGTGGGCGGAAAACTCTATGTGGCAGACCGCGAAAAGGGCGTGTTCCGCATCTATACGGCTGACCGGGAAGGCAAAGCGCTTGCGGTTATTCCGATGGGCGAAGCAGTGAATGCCACGCCCGCGTTTGTTGGAAAGCGTATGTATATTCGCTCGAAGTCAACCCTCTGGTGCGTGGAAGAGAAATAAGGCATTAACGCAATAAGGCAATTTTTGGGTATGCGCAAGGCACAACATTCTCTCTGGCTTCTCCTGCTAGCACTCTGCCTAGCCTGTTCCTGGCAAAGCCACCAACTTACGCAGCGTCGTCGTGCGCAGATCCCGGGAGCCAACGTGACCGCCAGCGCCCAGGTGCCGCCGGGCTTGAATGTAGTCATGGTCGGATTGGGCGGATTTCGCGGACTTGTTGCGGAGGCGCTCTGGTTTCGTGTCAGCCGACTGCAAATGGAAGGCCGTTATCTGGAACTTGTGCAACTGGCGAACTGGATCACGATGCTCGACCCGAAGGCTTCCGAGGGATGGGTGTTTAATGCGTGGAATTTGGCGTACAATATCAGCGTGATGATGAACCGTCCGGAAGATCGCTGGCGCTGGGTTCAGAACGGTATCGCCTTGTTACGCGATGAAGCCTTAAGGTTTAATCCGCACGATGCCAGACTCTATCGTGAATTGTCCTGGATGTATCAACATAAGATCGGCGAAGACCTGGATTCCGCACATGTCTATTACAAGGTCCGCTTGCTGGAAAGCCTGTCCCCCTGCGTGAACAGCAATGGAACGGTTCGTTTTTCAGAAGAGAGCCGGGTTGCGCTTACAGCAATGAGTCTGAACATGGAGCGGATGGTTGCGATCGAGAAGCGGTTCGGGCCCGTGGACTGGCGCATGGCTGCGACCCATGCGCTCTATTGGTCTTCACAGGGACTCGACTATGCACGCGGGACAGAGTTGGACCTGTGCGAACGCGCGGTGAATCAGGCGTTGATGGTGAGCGTGTTTAGAGGGAGCTTTGCAGGTTCGGGTATTACGAAGCAATGGCAGGCGGCCCCGAATCTGGCTTTGGCTAACAAGGCGGCGGACGGATTGATTGCGTCGTGGGAAAAGGAGCCTTCTCCTCATCAGGCAATTATTGTGGTGCGGTATCTTGCAACAGCCATCCGGCTGGCCGTAAAAAAGGAGCAACCCGGGCTTGCTCGGTCACTTTATGAACGACTTCCCCGCGTTGTGAGGTCACCTCAGAAGATACCGACCTTTGATGAAATTGTGAATGGGTGGGGTGCAAAATAAGGGCAACCGTATGAAAAGAATAATCATGTTAGTAGGCCTTCTATGGGCAAGTTCTTGGCAGGCGAGGGCGGTCGGCGTTGACCAGGAGGAGTTATGTGCGACGCTTCAGAAGTCCCCCTGGGATGACAAAGCCATGCTGGTGATGCAATCGGTCATGCGTAACGAACGTGAGCCGGCCGCATTGCGCAGCCGCGCAATGGCTATTTGCGCGCTGTCGTTGATTAAGCAAGGGAACACTAATCAGTTCGTTCGCGCTGTACAGATACTTGAGTCAATGTATTCAGCAGAAAAAGGACTCGTGACCGTCACCGTGGCAGAACAGTATATAACCTGTCCCGCTTGCGAGGGGAAGGGGAAACGTGCGGTGGGTTGCCCGGCTTGCAAAGGAAGTACCTGTCCGCGCTGTAACGGTACGCGTAGCATTCAAACCACCTGTTCTGCCTGTATGGGCGCAGGGAAGCAATTTAAATTGAATCCATCCGTGCTGGAGAACTATAACCGTTTGCTTGCGGAAATGCTGGCGTTCTCTCGGGAAACCCAGCGTTTTGAAAAACAGTCGGCTTTAGCGCTTGCGGAAAAGGACAATGACAAGCGAATTGCGTTGCTTGAAACGTTGCAGGCCGATTTTTCAAAACGTACGGATATGGGGCTCGTCAAAAAGAGTTTGGAGGAGGCAAAGAAAATTCGCGATGTGACCTTGGCCAGGAAGCGGGAACAGGACAAGCGCGAAAAAGAGGAGGCAGCGGTTGAGCGCATGCGCGACTTTCGTCAGGCTGCAACGTCTGAAAGTCGCGTGGTGGCAATCCGTGAAATCGAAGACTATCTGATAAAGAACCCGAAATGTTTTGCGCGGTCGGAACTGGACGAGATCAAAAACGAGCTGACGTCCAAGGAGAATATCCGAAATCGGTTGATCACTTCGGGCTTCTGGCTGGGTGGTATCTGCGTCGTATTTGTTGTGGCGACATTTGCGAGAATCGCATGGGAGTCCAGGAAAGTCGAGAAGATACGCCCCTTGCCGGGCATGGACCACATTGACAAGAGCAAGTTTACGGACCCGCTGGCAGATGAGCGCGAAAGGACAGAGGAGCGCCGGCGCGGCGAAAAATCGTAACTCTTTATGCATGATCACTGGTTAGAGACTGAATGCGACGAAGAAGCCGTGCAGACATTGATGCGGGAACTTTTCCTGCCCTCGGCCATCGCGCGCCTCTTGGTCTCGCGCGGACACACGACTCCTGGACAAGCTCGACTCTTCTTGAATCCAGACTTGGTGACCAGTATCGGGAACCCCTTTGATTTTCCGCGCATCCGGCAGGCGGCGGACCATATCTGGTCTGCTATCCATGCGAAAAAACGTATTATTGTCTATGGCGATTTCGATGTGGATGGCGTTGTCGCCACAGCGACGCTGGTGACGGCGCTACAACGGTTGGGCGCAGAGGTGATCCCCTTTCTCCCGTTGCGTGAGCCCGAAGGCTATGGCCTGACGATGAAGGGCTTGAAGCGTTGCCTGGAGGGTCAAGCCAGCGAGCCAAGCGAGGTAGGGCGACGTTCTCCGAATGCGTCGAGGAATGCATCGGACGGCGGGCTAGGAGAGCCCTGCCCCGCCTGTGCGCCAACGCTCCTCATCACCGTTGATTGCGGTATCACCTCCGTCCTGGAAGTGGCCTGGCTGACGCAGCGCGGCATTGAGGTCATTATCACCGATCACCACGAGCCTGGCGCGACACTGCCGCCGGCCTCGGTTATCGTGAATCCGCGTTTGGCGCATTCGCCGGGAGCTGAAGCCTTGTGCGGTTCAGGTATCGCCTTTAAGCTGGTTCATGCCTTGGTCGAAAAAGGCCGTGCGGAGGGGTGGTATACGGGTGCGCCCATGGGGGGCGACTTACTTCCGGCGGTTGGACTGGCGACCGTCGCGGATGTCGTGTCGCTGACAGGAGAAAATCGCGCGCTGGTATCTGGCGCAATCCGGAACTGGAAGCGCGCGGGCGTCGGATTGACGGCGTTGTTCAGTCGGGCAGCGCAACATGGGCGAGAAGAGGTTTCAGTCTTCACCTTCGCTTTTTTGCTGGGGCCGCGCATCAATGCCGCCGGACGCATGGGCTCTGCGATGGCCGCTTATGAACTGCTCACAACATCGGATAAAGACCGCGCGGCGCAGTTAGCCGCGGAACTTAATGCGCTGAATGCTGAGAGACTGAGTGTTGAAAAACGGATCATAATGGCTGCTCGCTTGCAATGCGGCTTGGAGGGCTCCACCGCGACGGTTGCAGGAGCGGTTATTGCCTCTGGCGCAGTCTCAGACGGATGGCATCCTGGCGTTATCGGCATTGTGGCGGCCCGGCTAAGCGAGATGACGGGGCTTCCGGCGGTGGTGATTGCGGTGGATGAAGAGGGGACGGGCCGTGGTTCAATCCGCGCCGGCGCGGGTTATCATGCGGTAGGGGCGTTGCAAACCGTGCAGGATTTACTGGAGGGATTTGGAGGCCATGCCCGTGCGGCCGGATTGACCTTGCGGAATGGCTGTCTGGATGCCTTCCGCGAACGGTTTAAGGCTGCTTGTGACGAACAGCGCAAAGGCATGTCAGATGCGCAGCGCGCTTTGACATGTGACGGGTGGCTATCTCCCGAGGATCTATCGATATCCTTCTATGCTTTTCAGCAACAGCTCTCACCTTTTGGCGAAGGCAACCCTACCCCTCGTTGGGGATTGAGGAATGTGGCTCTCGAGACGATTTCTACAATGGGACAAGAGAAGGAGCACCTTCAAGCGTTGATCCGGTTGCCGGATGGTCAATTGGTCCGTGGTGTTTGGTTCAGACACGGACATCTGGCGGAAAAGCTGAAGAAAATTTCTGGGCACTGCAAGTTGCTATTTGAATTGCAGCGCAATGACTTCTGTGGCCAAAGCACCGTGGAATTGCGAATGATCGCGCTTGCATCAGCATCGGATTTTATGATAAAGTAATACATAATTATAAAAACGTAATGTGTGTGTTGACCAATCGCAGTAGGATAATGTTATGGAAGTGAACAGAGAAATTCATATAGACACCGAACCTATCTCATCGACAGCATGTCCCAAATGTGGAGCAATCTTAGATATAACCGGCCGGAAAGCGTTTGAAGATATCAAGTGTGCGGCCTGTCGTTTTGAGTTTGAGGTACCGGCGCGTTTTGGAAACTTCATTCTCCTGCAAGTTCTGGGCATGGGTGGTATGGGCGCCGTTTATCGTGCTCGTGATGAAGCGTTAAACCGAGAGGTCGCTATTAAGGTGATGCAGAAGCGGTTGGGCGACGATCCGGCATTCGTTGAAAATTTCCAGCGCGAAGCCCAGTCCGCCGCAAAGTTGAACCACCCCAACATTGCGCAGATCTATTCTTTTGGTCAAGCATTAGGTCAGCCCTATATCGTGATGGAGCTGCTCTCGGGCGGCAGCCTTGACCGGCTGATGGCTGATCAGGGTCCGCTCGATCCGGCTATTGTGATGCATATTGGCCAGCAGATTGCTGAAGGCCTTCGTGAAGCTGCAGAAGCTGGCCTCGTGCACGGCGATGTGAAGCCTGAAAACATATTGTTTGATAACGACAAGAATGCGAAGTTGCTCGATTTCGGTTTGGCGGCGATGAACAAATCCCCCACTGCTGAAATTTGGGGAACGCCGTTTTATATTCCGCCAGAGAAAGTCAAGAAGCAGCCTACGGATTTTCGTTCGGACATTTACAGCCTTGGCGCGACCTTGTACCACGCGATCGCAGGCGTTCCTCCGTTTGATGGCACGGATGTCACGGCTGTTGTCAAGGCGCGTTTTTTATCCGATCCGAACCCGTTGCGCAGTTTGCGGGGCAGTGTCGTTCCGGAAGAGGTTGATGCGATTATCTTGCGTATGATGGCCAAGGAGCCCAGCAAGCGCTTCCCGACGTATGGTTCCTTGTTGAGCGATATGCGTCGCTTTTTGTCTAAGGCTGGGCCTGTCAATATGGCGCCACCTAGCAAAAAAATCATGATTAAGGGTAAGCGTCCTAAAGCCCCGACAATCGATACGGATCAAGCAGCATCCACGGTTGTTCCTGAAGGCAAGGGGAGGCCCAAACTCACCATCTCGAAGCAGGATAAGCAAGAAATAACTCCGACCGTGGAAAAGCAGGAAGAGGAGTCCCCAGAGATCGCCGCACAGAAGAAGAAGGCCCAGAAAATGATCGTCATCATTGTCAGTGCCAGCTTTGTGGCCCTTGCTTTAATAGTGGTCAGTACCTTGCTTGTGGTTGCCCATATAGAGAGCAACAAAAAGCAACGCGAAAAGGTTGCTATTGAAAAGATTCAGGAATCATCCCGTGCTACCATTGTGAAGGCGATGACTGAAGCCCGTAAGTTTGTCAACTATATCAAGGAGAGTGAACCCCAGGCGCTCAAGTATGCTAAAGATGCAAAAGAGGCGCTCGTCTCTGCTGTCGGGGAAGAGGTGCGATCCATCGTGGTTCCGAAAGAGCCCGAGTATAATGTGCCTGCATTTGGAGAGGACGCAGAGGTGCGTCTGCCAACTGTGGGAGCACCGGCAGCGACTACGAATGCTAACAAGGCTGTCGATGTTGCGACCAATAAGATAGAAAAAAAAGAAGCTGTTACACCAAAAAAATCGCAGCCACCTCAGTTCGTGGATGAAGGAAACGAGGAGCTCAAAACCAAATATCCTGTTGTAAAGACGGTGCGTGGGATGTATATGGAGGCGTACCGGGTGAAGTATGCGATGTTGCTGGCAAATGCAATGTTAGCCGAGATCGAGAAGCTGTCGGTTCGTGCGGATAAATTAACAGCTCCGGAGAAGGCAGGTGAATTAAGGACGTTGGCGAACACGATCGCTGAAAAAGTCAAGACCATGGGGTACACCCAGGAATTGACAGAAGTCGCGCGCAATGTCGGCGGATTGAAGAAGACGTTAGACAGTGTCCGGGCAGGAATCTCCTCTCTGGTGGCGGCCAAGCGCCGGGAAGAGATTGAGAAAGCAAAAATTCAAAAACGTGAAGCGGAAGAGGCGGCAAAGCGCAAGGAAGCGGAGGAGATTGTTGCCAGGGCAAAAGTGGAATGTGATAAAATTGCTATAGCGGAAGCCTCCAATATTCCCATGCTGAAGGCGTTGCAATTCCACGAGGCGATGCGCAATCTGAATGCGATGGCAGGCGAAGTGACGACAAAAGGCGGAACGGATGCAATGGAAATTGCGAAGGAACGCATCCGTCGTATCGAAGAGGCTATTAAGTATGTCTTGAACAAGGCGCAAGGATATAAGTCGCCGAAGGGCTGGGTTATTGAGGCGGTTGATACGAAGACGCTGACGGTGAGCAGCAAAAAAATTGCGTGGGCTGATGTCTTCAATATCCGCATGGAGGTTGTTAACGAACTGTTTAATGCGCTTGTTTTGGACCCTGAAATGACAAAGGATATGCGTGTTCGGGAGCGGACGCGCCTGGAAGTCGGCACAGCCATTTGCTTGTGGGTTTACTATCGTGATGTCGCGACAGCGGTTGAACGTGCCAAGCAGATCGTTATCAAGGCATCGCAGGATTTTCCTGCAGACGTCGAGCTCACTAAGCAACTTATACCCGGGATGATCGAATAAGAATTATTGGATACGGATTTATTTAGAGCTATGAACTATGTTTCCACACGGGGCGGTTGCGCCCCGCTTCTGTTTACAGAGACTATCCTTACAGGCCTAGCACGCGATGGAGGACTCTTTTTGCCGGAGACAATTCCGGATGTCTCGGCGAAGCTGGCTTCTTGGCGTAAGCTTCCCTATCAGGATTTGGCATTTGAAATCATGTCGCTCTTTGCGACTGATATTCCGAAAGATACGCTACGAGAACTGATTCGCAAGAGTTATTCCGCATTCCGGCATCCAGAGGTCACGCCTGTCGTCAAGGTCGGTGATATCCATGTGATGGAGCTCTTTCATGGCCCCACCTTGGCGTTCAAAGATGTCGCCCTTCAATTTTTAGGGAATTTGTTTGAATATATCCTCGCGAAAACACAGGGCGAGATGAACATTGTGGCCGCAACAAGCGGGGATACCGGCAGCGCTGCAATTTATGGTGTGCGCGGCCGTGAACGTATCCGCATTTTTGTCATGCATCCGCATGGACGTGTGAGTCCTGTCCAGGAAAAGCAGATGACCACGGTGCTTGATATGAATGTGCGCAATCTGGCGATAGAGGGAACATTCGATGATGCACAGAACATCGTGAAGGAACTTTTCAATGATCTGGCCTTCCGTGATGCGAATAAGCTTGGTGCCGTCAATTCCATCAACTGGGCGCGCGTGCTTGCGCAAGTCGTCTACTATTTCTATGCGGCGTTTCGTGTGCAGGAAAAAACAGGTGCACAGCAGGTCAGCTTCTCGGTTCCGACGGGCAATTTCGGCGATATTTTTGCAGGGTATGTCGCCTGTCGTATGGGCCTGCCCATAGCCAAACTAGTGTTGGCGACAAATGAAAACGATATTCTGGCGCGCTATTTCAATACGGGTGTCTACAGCCTCGGCGATGTCTCTCCGACCTTAAGCCCATCGATGGATATTCAGGTCGCCAGCAATTTTGAGCGCTATCTCTATTACCTCGCTGCCGACAAGGCCCAGGGGCCCTCCGGCCAGTCGAAAAGCGCGGCAACTATTCTGAAAGAGTGGATGTCCGAATTCAAGCAGATCGGAGCGCTCAAGACGGGCGTG
This sequence comes from bacterium, assembly GCA_037141675.1. Lineage (GTDB taxonomy): Bacteria > Verrucomicrobiota > Kiritimatiellia > RFP12 > UBA1067 > CAIZQW01. Next base: position 15,077 of record JBAXCC010000044.1, read on the forward strand.
AAAGACCATGCGTGCTTCGCTGCAGGGCGCGGGGATACAGCCATGACGCTCGCGACCATCAAGAAATACTGGGAACAGTATCAGTATCTGCTTGACCCCCATACCGCTGTCGGCGTTGCTGTGGCCGAAGAGAAAAGGGCGGCGGGCGTCCCCATGATCTGTCTGGCGACTGCGCATCCTGCAAAATTCAGCGAGGCCATTATTCGTGCGACAGGCCAAGACCTTGCTCATCATCCAATCCTTGACGCGATCATGCAGTTGCCTGCGCGCGTCGATGTCGTGCCGGCCAGTAAGGATGTGGTAGCTGGAATTATTAGTAGCCAGTAGGGAGAGGCGAAACCCTTTCTAGCACCATTGCCATGCGCACAACCCTAACATCTTTTAAGTGTCAATGCTGCGGCTCCTGTTGTCGCGTGCCGGGGTATGTCGCGCTTGAGTCAGGCGAGGCGGAAACGATTGCCGACTTTCTGGGCCTTGATATTTATGCGTTTACCGCGCACTATGCGACCATCACGGTCAATCGCAATAATCTTTCGCTGATTGAGCGCCCCGATGGCGGCTGCATTTTTATTCAAGACGACAACACGTGTCGCATCCAGCCTGTAAAGCCTGCTCAATGCAAAGGCTTCCCATCCCAGTGGAAAAGCAAACAGCTCAAGGCGATTTGCCCTGAGCTGCTCAGGGGCGACTCGCGGGTCGCCCGTTCTATGGAATCGCCTTAAATCAGGCCGCGCTTGATCATCTCCTCCGCAATCTGGACTGCGTTCTGCGCAGCGCCCTTGCGGATGTTGTCCCCGCAGCACCACAAGGCCATGCCGTTCTCGCGGCTGGAGTCAATGCGGATACGGCCTACGCCCACGTCATCGCCGTGCTGGATGTCGAGAGGCAGTGGATACTGACTAGCGGCCAGGTCGTCCGTGAGCTTGACGCCAGGCGCCTTCCTGATGATTTCGCGAACCTCGTCTGGAGTGAAGGGATTTGTGAATTGGGCATGGATCGCCACGCTGTGTGCGTAGAAAACAGGCACGCGCACGCAGGTGCATCCGATCTGCAGATCCGGCACGCCAAGAATCTTGCGAGACTCAAAAGTCATCTTCGCTTCTTCCGTTGTGAAGCCGGGCATCTCCTTCTTCGCACTGCCGATTTGCGGCAGGACGTTGAATGCGATTTGGTGAGGATAAGCTGATTTCTGCACGTTCGCCATGCGAGCATCCGCAGGGGTATTCCCGCTGGCGGCGTATGCCCGCACCTGCGCGTCGAGCTCATCGATGGCTGAACGGCCGGTTCCGCTGACAGACTGGAAGGTGACAGCCGTCATGTGCTTCAGGGGGTTGGCGCGGTGTAAGGGAGCAATGCCCATGAGAGTAATGATGGTTGAGCAATTCGGATTGGCAATAAAGCCCTGATGCTTGTCGAGTGCTTCCGGGTTGATTTCAGGGATCACGAGCGGCACGCGGTCATCCATGCGATAATCGTCGCCATTATCAATGACAATAGCGCCACGCTTGACAGCTTCCCAGCCCCACATCTTCGACGCGCCCTTCGAGCCTTCCGTCCCTGCGAACAGGACAAAGTCAAGGCCATCAAAGGATTCGGCCTTCGTCTCAAGCACATGAAAGGTTTCGCCCGCGACTTCTTCATCGCGTTCACGTGTCGCAAGAATACGGATTTCACTTGCCGGGAAGTTGCGCTGACGCAAGACCTTGACCATCTCTGTTCCGACGGCGCCAATACCAACGAGACCAACTTTATAGTGCTTCATGTTGCCTTTCTGTGTCGTCCTTTTTGATCCATTATCGCGAAGCCGACCTCTTTTCTTCTGAAAAGAAAAGTCATAAGAATATCGAAAATGGCCCTATTCCGCAATCAGAAATTTGCATTGAATTATTCTGCACAACTGTGAGATAATCCATCCCCACTACGTATGAGCCCTTTTGAAATAATCATTGTTTATAGCGCCCTGCTGGCAACCGCACTTCTTGTGCTATTCGTTTGGCAGCTGTTTTTTAAGCGGCCCGGGACGCCTCAGGCGGAAAGCCAGATACGTGATGAGTTTGAGCGCAGCCGCAACCAATCCGCAACGGAATCACGCGGCCTGCGTGATGAGGTCGGCACCCGCATGGACGCCTTGCGCCGCTCTATCACAGAGACCTCGGTCTTACAGCGTCAGGAGCAAACAGATAACCATAATCGTCTCCTCGAAACCGTGCATGCGCGGCTGGAGAGCATTCGCCAATCCGTGACAGGCGAACTCGAAAAAGTACGTACGGACAATGCTGCGCAGCTCGAAGAGATGCGCAAGACCGTGGATGAAAAATTGCACGAGACCCTTGAAAAGCGCTTGGGCGAGCGTTTTGAAATTGTGAGCAAGCGCCTGGAAGATGTGGCGCGTGGACTCGGGGAAATGCAGCAGTTGGCCACGGGCGTCGGCGACTTAAAGAGTTTGCTGACCAACGTCAAGAGCCGTGGCACCTGGGGGGAATATCAACTTGGTGCGATCCTGGAGCAGATTTTCACGCCGGACCAGTATGCGATGAATGTCCGGGTGAACCCGAAGTCTTCAGAGGTTGTGGAATATGCGATCCGCCTGCCTGGGCGTAACGATACGGCCCCGGTCTGGCTGCCGATCGACGCCAAGTTCCCCAAGGAAGATTACGAGCGTGTGCAGGCTGCCGCGGAGGTCAGCGACAAGGAGGCCCTCGAAGCTGGACTTAAGGC
>JBAXCC010000045.1:0-17751 GCA_037141675.1 bacterium
CAATTACAACGGCAAGGGCAACTACCGGACCTGGCACGCGCTACGCACCGTGCGCTGCAGCGACATCTTCCGCTCCGTGTTCGGCGACGCCGGGATGGGTGCGCGCGTGCGGATGCTCTGCGAGTACCAGTATGCTAACGCGCAGGAGACGGCCTGGCAATCGTTTCGGTTCCTCGATGCCTACTTCAACAACGGCGACGGCGACCATGTGAAAGAGCCTCATCCTATCAATCATTACCTCTGGGGCGGCGGCGGCGCGGCCTACTACGGCGTCGGCAACCCCGACGGCGAGCAGACCCATACTGTATTCCGCGACGGCAGCTTCGAGAAGGTCGTCATCGCCGACGGCGCCACACAGTCCGCCGTCGCCGGCAGCGCCTGGCAGTTCAAGGGCGACGCCGGCGTGTTCAGAAACCTCACCTCAGCCGTCGCCGGTTATGAGTCGGACAAGAAATTCAACGCGCGCAAGAATGCCGTCATCGGCTTCAAGTTCCGCGTCGGCAACCAGCCTCTCTACGTTTACCGGCTCGGACGCGTCTTCACGCGCGGCAGCGACGGCGCACGGATGTGCGTTGTGCGCGATGACACGAAACAACTCGTCATGCAGGCCACCACCGAGAAAGCCGGAGGGTTCCTGACGAAGATGTTCGGCTATTATTTTACGTCCGCCACCAACAAGCCTGTACGGCTCGAACCGAACACTGTTTATTATGTGTTCGCCAACGACGAAGGTGGCGATGAAGCCACGGCCACGGCGGGTGCCGGCATCACAATGCTTGGCGCCGCCCGTGCCACCGTCACTGATCCCGACAAGCCTGCGAGCTGGAAATTCGAAGACGCCCAAGCCAGTCGCGTGCTCGGCCCCGTCACGTTGTTGTACTCAACCCGGCCCGACATACAGACGACGTTCCCGCAGCCGCCCAACGGTCAGCAAGCCGCGTTCATCCGCGGCACCGGAGAGATTTCGCAAGTCGTAAACTTCACCAAACCCGGCGACTATGCGCTCGTCTTCAACGCCACCGGCGACGGAAAAAGCTGGCCCGGCCATGCGCCTTTCGCAGTTTTCGTGGACGGCCAGAACGCCAACGCGATGGGGCAAAGCGATTACCGCGACGGCGGAGGCACCTGCAGCATCGGTGGCTGGGGCCGTCAGAACGGGTTCAAGGAAGAATGGGGCAGCGCCGTCTTCCGCATCGCCACGCCCGGTCCGCACACGGTGCGTTTCGTCGGCGTGGGCAAGGAGGAGAAGCGCTGGACGGTGTTCGACAACCTGCGCCTCGCCAGTGTGGACGCGATCATGGAGAGCGGATTCGGCGCCGGCTCGGCGCTAGGCCAGCCGGCCGAGGCGAAATGGTCCGACCGGCAGATGACTGACTCGCAGTTTGCGCTGGCGTTCGGCCTGCCGCGCGTCAGCTACGAGACCGGCTGGTCACTCGGCGGTGATTTCTACCAGAAACCAATCCACAACTACGCCAAGTTCAAGGACCCGCGTGCAGCGAAGATCAATGACAAGTCCGCTGAACTGCTTGAACGCAGCGGCTGCACCCTGCCGGTCTGGGGCGTGTACATCTACTGGCCGCCCGACGATTTCACCAATGGATGTGACTTCCCGATCATGAAAAGCATCATCGCCGCAAGCAACCGCCTGCCCGCGGAGCCGGACAACGGCCTCGCGATTCCCGCATCGCTTTGCGCGACGAATGCGCTCCAGTGGCACTGGGGCAAATCGGATTCGAAGCTGGCCGCGCGTGGCGACTGGCTGAGCTGGATTATCATCTGTCCTTCCACGGGCGACTACCAATTCAAAGTCACCGCCACCGGCAATTACATCCTCGAAGCCGACGGCAAACCCGTCACCGGCAAAGCGTATCTCACCAAAGGTGCCCACGGCATCCGCCTGCGGAATACCGGCTCCACACTTGTCATTAACTCCATCGAGGTAACAAAACCATGAAACTGAAATCGGCAATCATACTAATCTTGGCGCTGGCGTTGGCAACCGCACAGGCGAAGGAACTGCGCGTGTACATGATCGGCAACAGCCTGACCGATAACGTCAACTACGACGGCTTCAAGAAGCTCGCCGAGAGCCGCGGTTACACCCACACCTGGGGCCGCTCCATGACGCCGGGCGCGCCGATCTTCTGGCATTGGACGCACGACCCGGCGTTCACACAAGGTCCGTTCGGCGCGTGGAAGAAAGCGCTCAATGAATACCAGTGGGACGCCATCACGTTCCAGCCGTTCTCGACTTACAAAAACGAACTCGACGCCGCGACGAACTTTATCGGGGTGATCGAGAAAACGAACGCCAGCGCGCAAGTGTTCATCTACGCCCAGTGGATGACGCGCGACAAGGGCGACTTCGACGTGTACTGGACCCAGCCGGGCAGCACCGCAACCGGCACGCGCAATTACTACGAGCAATTCGTGATCGACATGCGCAAAGCCTGCCCGAACATGAAACCGTTCCGCCTGATCCCCGCCGGGCACGCGATGTACTTGCTCAACCAGAAAATCAAAGCCGGTCAGGTGCCCGGCTTCCGCGACATCCGCGAAGTCTATAACGACGGTATCCACCTCAACAACGTAGGATCGTACATTGCCGGGTGCTCGTTCTTCGCGACGATCTACGGTGAATGCCCGGTCGGTCTGCCGGCCGAGCCGTATCAGCCGCAACCCGGCCATCGCGGCACCAAGATCACACCCGAACTCGCCCGGATCATCCAGGAAACCGTCTGGGAAATCGTCGCCACGCATCCGCTGACCGGCATCACGAGCAAAGACCCGGTCAAGATCGCCAGCCCAATCCTCGCCGACGCCGTCCAGGGTAAACGCTACGAGATGACGCTGCTGCCGGCGTTCGGTCGCGCGCCGTACAAATGGTCGCTTGCCGCCGGTCAACTCCCGGCCGGCTTGACGCTCAGCGCCGACGGCGTCATCAGTGGCACCACGCAGACAGTCGGCGAATCGAAGCTCACGTTCCAAGTCGGCGACGCGAAACGCGAACTGACGTTAAAAGTCGTGGCCGACACGAAACCGGAAATCACGGATCGCGCCTTGCCGTCCGGCCAAGTCGGCAAGTTTTACCGGCACCAACTCACCTCCAAAGGCGGCAACGGCCCGGTCACGTGGCGTCCGACCAAGAAAGAATCGTTGCCGTCCGGCATGGAACTCACGATTGGCGGCGAACTGGTCGGCACGCCGGTTAAGCCCGGCGAGTTCATGTTCCCGGTCGAGGCGTTCGACTCCGACTTCGGCGCACCGGACACCGGCTCCGCCAAGCTGACGTTTACAGCGAGCGAGGCCGACAAGGACGTGCTGTTTGTCCGGCCGGTCGAGCCGAAGTCGGTGACTGTTGACGGCAAACTTGACGAACCGTTCTGGAAACTCGACAACAAGATCGCCAAGCTCGTCGAAGGCCAGAAGACTGGCGTCGAAGCGGCGTTCGATGTTGTGACCGACGGCGAAAATCTCTACGTCGCGATTCAAGTCAAAGGTGGAAAACTTACTGAGAATCCGCAGGAACTTTGGAACGGTAACTCGGTGGAAGTTTATCTCGACATGCTCAACAGCCGCGAGACCGTGTACAACTTCCAGCATCGCCGGCTCGTGTGCGGTCCGTCGGGGAAGAAGACGTACATCGTCGGCGAGAAGTGGGGCATCAAGTTCGCCACGCAGAAGACCGCCGACGGTTACACGGTCGAAATCTCCGCCCACAACTACGGTCTCGGCGCCCGCCTCAACACCCGCGCCCTCGGTTTCGATGTCGCAGTCAACGATTCCGCCGACGGCAAGACGCGCGCCTGCCGGCTCGTCTGGCGTGGCACGAAGAACGACGACACCGACCCGAGCGGTTTTGGCACGGTCGTGTTGCCGAGTGAGGAGAAAAAGAGATGAAACGATTTTTGATACTTGGTGCCGCAGTGATGCTGGTCTCGGTTGCCGGCGCGGACACGGGCGGCTGGTTCGTGTTTGAACCGGCCAACGATGCCGGGCCGAGCGCCATTGGCATGGAAGACTGGCTGGAGAAACCGGCCGGCAAACACGGACGCATCGTCCGCAAGGACGACAAACTCATTTACAACGGGCAACCGATCAAGCTCTGGGGACTTAATCTGTGTTACGGCACTTGCGCGCCGGACAAGGCGCTCGCCGACAAACGGGCGGCGTTCTATCCGAAGTTCGGCATCAACACGGTTCGCCTCCACAAGTTTGCCGATGGTTCCGGCTGGAGCGGCATTCAATCGAAGGCCAGCGCGGCCGAGTACGACCCGGCGGGGTTGGAACGGATGGATTACCAGGTCGCGAAGTTCAAGGCGGCCGGCATCTATGTGAACCTCTCAGCGCACTTCGGCACGATCACGGCCGGACCGGCGGACAAACGTGACATCCCGTTCATCGAGGAGTTCGGCAAGTTCGACGGCAAAAAGGATCGGATTGCCGTGCCGCACAGCGCGATTTTCTATTCGCCGGAAATACAGGCGCTCCACATCCGGCAGATGGTGAACCTGCTGGCACATAAAAACCCGCACACGGGGCTGACTTACGCCGCCGACCCGGTCATCGCGGTCGTCGAGATTGTCAACGAGCAGAGCATCCTGTTCTTCACCTCGACGGCGCCGCTCAAGGCCAGCGCGACGTTGCGCCGGCAGGTCGGCGCGCGGTTCTGTGCGTGGCTGAAGAAGAAGTACGGCAGCCCCGACGGCCTCGTGAAGGCGTGGGGCAACAAGGCGCTCGACAGTTTTAAGAGTGAAGGATTTCCAGAGGCCGAGTCGTTGGAACAGGGAACGATCTTGCCGGTGGGCAATCCGTGGTACTGGGAGCCGGAGCAGTTGCGCGGCGCACAAGCGTACCGCAAGCAACGCCTGCTCGACACGCTGGAGTTTCTGACGGAGTTGCAACGTGAGTTCTACGCGCGCTATGTCAAGGCCGTCCGCGCCACCGGCTACACGGGCGAGTTGCTCGGTTCGAACTGGCAGGCCGGGCGCGCGTTCAGCCATTTCGCCAATCTCCACACCGATTACGAAGTCGGCACGATTGATCGGCACAATTATTTCGGCGGCGGCAAAAAAGGCGACAAGGACGCCGTCAACAACGCCTCGATGCTCACGCGCGCCGGCAGCGGCTTGTTCAGTTCGGGTCTGCAACAAGTCGCCGACCGGCCGTTCATGCTGTCCGAATGGATCCACTGTTTTCCGAACGAGTGGGGCGTCGAAGGCCCGGCCATCATCGGCGCGTACGGTTTCGGCCTGCAAGGCTGGGACGTGAGCTACATGTTCCAGAACGGCGACAGCGGCGGGTTCAGCCGCGCGCTGGGCGGCACCACCTGGGACGTGATGGCACCGCAGATTCTTTGCGTGTTCCCGGCCGTCGCCCGGCAGGTCCTGCGTGGCGACGTGAAGGAAACGGCGCCGCTCGCCGTCCGCAACGTCCACGTCCCGTCGCTGTTCGCGGGCAAGATCAGTTTCGACGACAAGATCAAGCAGGGCTACGACGACAAGGAACTCGACAGCACCAAAGTCCCGGCCCGCGCGCTGGCCGTCGCGCGCAGCGTGGTGGCGTTCACGCCGACGTACCAGGAGACGCCCGCGTTCGATCTGCGCCCGTTCGAAAAGGCTGGCCAACTTGTCTCCGCCACCGGCCAATTGCGCTGGAACGAAGGCCGGGAAGGTTTCTTCACGATGGACACCGCCGCCACGAAAGCCGTCGTCGGTTTTGCCAACGGCCAGACCTGCGCGCTCACCGGCATCACGATCAAGCCGGAGAGCCGGTTCAGTGCCATCTACGTGACCGCACCGGGCCTGCACGAAACGATCGCCCAAGCGAAAGCCTTGCTCATCGTGGCCATCGCCCGCGCCCGCAACACCGGGATGCAGTTCAACGATGCCGGCGACCGCCTGCTCGCGAAGGGCACCGCCCCGGTCCTGCTCGAACCCGTCAAAGCCACGCTCACCATTCCCGGCAAAGCGCGCGTCGTGTTGCTCGACCACGACGGCAAACGCACCGCCAAGACGTTACCCATCGTCAACGCCACATTCACGATTGACGGCGCCCGCGACAAGACGCCGTATTACCTCGCCGAATAAAAGGAGACATGATGAAACACTTCCTCTTTGCCATTGCAGTACTGCTTGTCGCATCCAACGTCAGCGCCGAGTTGCGGCTCGGTATGAACCTCGCAGGGCCGGCGGACTGGATGACGGAGTTGCCGTTTGTGGATGTGTTCCGCACGTCGCGGGTGTGGATCAGCCAGAAAAAGGGTGCCGGATGGGGACAGGGACCGGAACTGGCGATGGATGAGTTTGGCTGGGTGAAAAAATTGGAACCTGGATGTTTCGCCGAGTCGATGCTGTGTACGATCAGCGGCGGACATTACCCGGCTGGAATCTACACGGTGCTGTATGAGGGCGAGGGAAAAATCGAGTTCGGAAAAAACGCCAGGGTCGTCGAGGCTAAAACTGGACGTATCCTGATTGATGTGGATTCGTCAAAAGGCGGATTCTCGGTGCAGATCAAGGAGATAAATCAGCAGAACTACATCCGCAACATCCGTGTCATCATGCCGGGGTTTGAGAAAACGTGGGAGAAGGAACCGTTTCATCCGATGTTCCTGAAACAATGGAAGGGCTTTGCCTGTTTCAGGTTCATGGACTGGATGCACACGAACGGTTCAACGGTCAGCAAGTGGAGCGACCGGCCGACGCTACAACATGCGACGTTTTCGAAACGTGGCGTTGCGTTGGAAACGATGATTGATCTGTGCAACCGGCAGCAGGCCGCGCCCTGGTTCTGCATGCCACACCTGGCCGACGACGATTATGTCCGTAACTTCGCCAAAATGGTCAAGGGAAGGATTGATCCTAAGCTGAAGATCTATATCGAGTACTCCAACGAAGTCTGGAATGGCCAGTTCGTCCAGAGCCATTACGCCGGTGAGCAGGGAGTGAAACTCGGTCTTGGCCCGAAGGATAAGCCGTGGGAAGCCGGCTGGCATTACACCGCCGTGCGCTCAATGGAGATCTTCAAGATCTGGGAGGAAGTTTTTGGTGGTCACGACCGGTTCGTACGGGTGCTGCCGTCGCAGGCCGGCAACACCGGCGTCTCACACGGCGTCCTCAGTTTTCGCGACTGCGCCAAGCACGCCGACGCATTGGCCGTGGCGCCATACATGCCGTACAGCATCGGCCGCGGCAAGACCGCCGAACTTGGCGAACAGATGAAAGACTGGACCGTCACGCAAATGCTCGATCACTTTGAAAAGACGGCTTTCGAAGACAGCCTCAAGCGCATGGCGAAAGACAAGGCTGTAGCCGACAAGTATGGCGTCAAGCTCATCGCCTACGAAGGCGGCCAACACATGGTGGCGTTCGTGAAGGACCAGGAGCTGGTGAAGAAGATCAGCGCCACAATGCACGCCTGCAACCGCCATCCGCGCATGGGCGAGATGTATCGGCGCTATTATGACGAGTGGGCTAAAATCGGCGGCGATATGTTTGCCGTCTTCTCCAGCATTGGAACTTTCAGCAACCACGGGGCCTGGGGCCTGGCGGAATACTACGACAGCAAACCAGCCGACTATCCAAAACTCGCCGCGACGCTGGAGACTGCCAAGAAATGGGGCCAGCCGGTTGAAGGGGCCAGCCAATGAAAATCATCCTTACACTGTTGCTGTCGGCCGGCGCGTGTTTGAGCACACTCTCATCGCGTGCGGCGGAGGTGCTGGTCGAGGCCGAGGGATTCGCAGAATGCGGTGGGTGGGTGGTTGATCCGCAATTCATGGACATCATGGGATCGCCGTATTTGCTAGCCCACGGATTGGGCAAGCTGGTCGCCAACGCCAAGACCGAAGTGGAGTTTCCTGCACCGGGTTCCTACCGGCTGTGGGTGCGCACGTTGGACTGGGTGCCGTCTCACCATCCCGGGCGATTCAAGGTTGTCGTTGCCGGAACGGAAGTCGCAGCCACGTTTGGCGAACAAGGCGACGGTTGGGTGTGGCAGGATGGCGGCATCGTCGAGATCAACGAGAAGACTGCGGCGATCGAGTTGCACGACCTGACCGGCTTCGATGGCCGGTGCGATGCGCTGTTCTTCACCACGGACCAGAACTTCACGCCGCCAGCCGTTCCGGACGCGGCGATGGCGGCGTGGCGCAGAAAACTGTTGCGCTTGTTGGAGGCGTCGCCAACGGCGGGCACTTTCGATCTCGTCGTCGTGGGTGGCGGAATACCCGGTTGCTCCGCGGCGCTGGCTGCGGCGCGGCTGGGCCTTTCCGTGGCGTTGATTCAGGATCGGCCTGTGCTCGGCGGCAACGGCAGCGACGAGATCGGGTTGACGCCGCGCGGGCAGAACCGGTCGGTTGTCCGCGAGGTCGCGGGTGGCAATCGCGAGAAGGTCTTGCGAGCGGAGAAGACGCTCAAGCTGTTCCTGGGCTGGCGCGCCTTTCGCGTGCAGAAGACTGGCAACCGGATCGAGAGTGTGGATGCGCGGAATACGTGCGGCATCGAGGAGCAGCGGTTCCACGCGCCGGTGTTCATTGACAGCACGGGGCTGGGCACGTTGGGACTCTGGGCTGGGGCGGAGTACCGCTTGGGCCGCGAGGCCAAGGCCGAATTTAACGAGAGCTTGGCACCGGCCGAGGCGGACCAGATGCACCACGGCAACTCGCCGGCGTTTCGCACGCGGATGGCGGCGGAACCGAAGCCGTTTCCCGATGTGCCTTGGGCCACGGCGGTCTCGAAGGACTATGCCAACTTGGGCGGCCAGATCACCAGTCCTTGCCACGACAACGTCGGCGGCCTAACGCACTATTGGGAGTATGGCCAGTATCTCGATCCGATCAAAGACGCCGAACGCATTCGCGATCATCTATTGTGCGCGGTGTACGGTACGTTCGCGACCGCCAAACAATGCGCCCCGGTCAAGAATGCGAACCTCGAACTCGCCTGGGTCGGCCACATCGCTGCCACCGGCGAGGCGCTGCGGTTGATGGGCGATTACATCCTGACCGAAAACGATATCCGGTCGGCCACAAACTTTCCCGACGCGGTGGCCATGTGCAGCGGCCACTTCTGTCTGCACTACCCCGGCACCAAGTATGATTTCCGGCTGGGCGACTGGAAGTGGATTCCCGTGAAGCCCTACAGCGTGCCATTCCGCTGCCTGTATTCACGCAACATCGAGAACCTGCTGATGGCCTGCAAGAGCATCAGTGTCAGCCATGTCGCCGGTTCGAGCACCAAGACGATGCTCAACGGCGGCCAGTTCGGCGTCGCGACGGCTGCCGCCGCATTTCTGTGCAAGAAACACAACACGACCCCGCGCGGCGTTTACCAGAAACATCTGGCCGAGTTGCAAGACATCGCCTTCGAGCGCGGCGAGCACGCAAACGATCTGCGAGCGCCGGTAGAGCAACGTGAAAAGAACGATAAGACGCAGAAACCAATTACAAGCACAGGAACAAAGCAATGAAACCATATAGACTGTTGGCAGTATTGTTGATGGCCATGTTGTTCGCCGGAGCGATTCAAGCGGCGGCGGTGCTGGCCGAAGCGGAAGCCGGGGTGCAGAGGTACCTGTTTGCCAGCGTGCACACGCTGGGCGATTTCCACAAGAAAAAGGGCGAGACATTCCCTGATCCGTTGGAGCAGGGAATGTTCGTTTACGACATCAACGCGGGCCACAAGCTGGTAAAGTCGTTTCCAGCGAAAAGCTGGAAATCTTGGAGTGGCGGCTGGGCGGGCCTCGCCGCCCACGCGGGCAGTGGCGTGCTCTTCCAGGTGCAGGACGGCGGTGCTGTTCGCGCGTACGACATCGTCGGCGAGAAGCTGCTTTGGGAAACATTCCAGATGAACACTGGCAACGTGCTGAAGGAAACGGATCCCGAGAAACGGCACCAGCAATTCGAACAGGGCATCTCTTATATCGACCGCCGGTTCGGCGTGACAAAGGACGGCAAGTACGTGTTGCTACCGGATCGCGATTCGGCCAAGCGCGACAAAGGCGTCGAGAAGGGTCTCGGCGTGCCGGTAGTTCGCGTGCTGGAGGCAACGACAGGCAAGTGGGTCAAGAATATCCCGCTCGTGGACCCGCAGGCGGCGGACAAGTCGAAGGGTGAAGGTTCGCCCCACAGCGTCCATGTGATGAGCCGGTACATCTACGCGTCGCAATGGAATGACGGCCATGTCTATTGTATTGATCCACAGCGGCTGGAAGTCGTGCGCCGCCTCGGGCCGGTCGTGTTAAATCAGGAAACCCTGCCTGCGGGCGCTGCGCAATCCGATGGCGAGCGTCGCGGCACCGAGATCGCCCACGGCAGCCAGAGCATCCAGCATTTTTCCGTGGACCCGGAAGAACGGTACGTCTATGTTGAGCCGGTACGCGCGTTTGGCATCGGAGTCATCGAGGTGGCGAGCGGCAAGTTTCTCGGTCACTGGCCCATGCCCGAGCCGGCACCCGGATCGCTGGCCGCGCAGCGTTACGCAATCCCGGCCGCCAAAGCCAACCAGCTACACAGCAAACGCAACCACGGCATTGCCGTCCGCCCGAATAGTCACGAGGTGTGGATGACCGACGATGCGTGGGGGCTACTGCATGTCTGGGATGTCTCGACGATGCCGCCGAAATATGTCGCGGCCGTGCCAGTGTTCGAAGACATCAAGCAGCCGATTTACGATTTTTCGTGGGTCAACTTCAGCATTGATGGCAAGTACGCCTACGCCTCGAACAAAGTCATCGATACCGACACGAAGAAGGTGATCGCCAAACTCGCCGGCTTGAACGAGGCCTCGATCGAGATTCAGCTCCATAACGGCAAAGTGGTTCGCACCGGCCACGAGATGGGGTCGGGACTGGATACGTGGGTAATCGGTTACGAACCGGGGCGGCAACCATGAACGACCGACTCAATCTGACACATTGCCTGTTTCCTTCCGACGCGGGCTACATGGAGTAATCTGGCAACCAACGAAAGGATAAAACTATGAATCTAAGTCGACGTAAATTTGTGAAAACTTCCGCTTGTGCCCTCGCAACGGCAACTCTGATGCCAAGACTGGAAGCCGCCGAGGACGTTCGGCTGAAGTCGTGGGAACTGGTGGAGATCCCAGCGCTGCCGAAGAAACTCAACCCGATGATGAAACTCACCGCGACCAACGGCGCGGTCGGTTATTCGAAGCCTGTGGCGAAAGACCTCGCTAGCGCAGCTGCGGTCGTGAAGGATGCCAATCTGCTGGATCATGACAAACTCTACGACGTGATGATGGCGAAGAATGTGCCGAAGTCACAGATCGCCACAATGGACATCGCGTGCTGGGATTTGCATGCGCGGATGGTGCAGAAGCCATTGCATGCATTGCTCGGCACCAAACGGACAAAGATTATGCGCTACGGCGACGTGCGTGGCCAGCAGCCGGATTTTTCGCCGCAGAAATATGCTGACAACACTGCCCGCTACCTCGAACGTGAGAAGTTGCAGGCTACGAAGCTGCATTTTCCCGGCAATATGGGGACACCGCAGAGCATTTCGTTCCCAGTGATTCTCGAAACCTTGCAGGCGGTGCGCAAGGCGGTCGGTAAAGACATAATCCTCGCATGGGATCCGTATCCCAACTCTGCGGAATCTGCGACGACCTCGGTGGACGAAGCAAAACAAATCCTCACGTTAATGGATGAGCTAGACTACAGCTGGATCGAAGGTCCGCTTCTGCCTGTGCCGTACGAGACGCAGATTCCGAAGTACGTCGAGCTGGTGAAGACGGGCACGAAACAACGCATCCAGGCCGAAGGTCCGGGATCGCCCATCGGCGACGCAACCAGTTTCGACGACATGAAACGCTGGGTCGAAGCCGGCGCGATTACGCAATGTTCGACCGACGCCTACATCCACTCCGGCGTCACCAATTGCCTGCGGATGCTTGAATATGCAAAGGCGCATCCGCCGCTGGTCATCAACCTGCACTGGGACTGGGCGCCGCACGCGCATCTGGCCATGGCGTACGACGAAAAGATCATGCCGCTGGGCGAGTTCGTCTGGGGCGGCGAGGTTCCCAAGAGTTACATGACCGGTCCGCATCTCCAGGCCCCTGACTGGATTGGAATTTACCGAATTTAAGCCCGCCGCCCGGGGGTACCGGGAATAAACGAAGGAGTAACTTCTTAAATTAAGAGTTAAAAGTTAAACGTTGAGAGTTCCACCTCCGCGAATACGGCTACGGCGGACAGGTAAAAGTTTAAAACGCTTAACGCCCAACTCTTAACGCTCAAGTTATAAGGGAGAAAACAGATGAAGCAAACACTGATCACGATGTTGGTGGCATTGTCGCTAACTGCAACACAGGCGATGGAACTCGGCGGCAACTTCTGGAATCTCGGCTGGCACAAGTCCAGCGATTGTTTCCAGGACTGCAAGAACGTCAGCGGTGACAACCCGTGGAATCCACAGTTCCTCAAGGAGATTGCGATCTATCGCTCGCTGCGGTTCATGGACTGGGACAACACCAACGGCTCCACCCGCGAGAAATGGAGCGAACGTCCCGCCAAGAACACAGCGAAACAAAATCCAGTCGCTTACGAGTGGATGATTGATCTGTGCAACCGCAACAACTCAGACATGTGGGTCACGATCCCGCACCGCACGATCCCGCGCGCCACGGGGGACGAACCATGCGATTACGCCTTGCGGCTTTGCATCCTCGTCAAGACTGGCGTGGATATGCGCGACACGAATCTCAAGCCGCTGACAACGAAGCTTCACACGTTGACAGCCGCCGACTTCATTGCTGCGGGTGGTGTGAGGAGTTGTGAACCGCTCCGCTCTGACCGCAAGCTCTACGTCGAGTATTCCAACGAGACTTGGAATGGCCAGTTCAAGCAGGCACACTACTGCTGCGACGAAGGTGAAGCGCTCCAGCTTGATGCGAAGAACAAATGGACCGCAGGTTTTCGCTACCACGCGTGGGCAGCCATTCGCCTTTTCCACGCTGCCGAGATGGTGTTTGGCATTGACTCGCCACGACTGGTGAAGGTCTTGGCGACACAGTCGGGCAACAGTTGGATCGCGGGACAACATCTGCAGGTCATGAACGATGCAAAACTCAATCCGCGGAAAATCAAAGCTAGCGCCATTGCCATCGCCCCGTACTTCGGTCACAAGGTTCAAGGAGATGCCCCGGATGCCGTCGAGCAGCTTCGCAAGGAAATCCAGAGCTCGACGGTGCAGGCGGAGAAGCATCGCAAGCTCGCCGACAGCGCCGGGCTGAAACTCATCGCTTACGAAGGCGGACAACATGTGCTCAAGAAAGCCACGGTGATCAATCGCGACCCTGCGATGTTCATGCTCTATCAGGAATATCTGCGCGCGATGAGCCAGCACATCAGTCACTTCTGCCACTATGCGCATGTCGGCCAGGCGGGCGACGGTGGCGCGTGGGGCTGTATCGAGCACACGGGTGATCCACTTGCCGAGGCGCATAAATATCGCGCACTGGTAGAGTGGGCCAAGAACAATAACAAGTGAACGGCGGGGGACATGCCTGCATACGCTATTTAAAATGAAAGGTTGCCTATGAGAACAGAACTGCTGACCGCGTTGCTCCTGCTGTCGTTGACGGCGGGCGCTACGGAATCAACGTTGCGCGTCTATTACATCGGGAACAGCGTCACCGACACGATCCGTTACAAGCCGCTTGCCGACTTGGCAGCGACGCGCGGGGTGAAGATCGACTGGGGTCGCCACATGATTCCGGGTGCGCCTCTTGAATGGCTCTACACCCACGAGAATGATGGGTTCCGGGAAAAACCTTATGGCGGCTGGCGCGTGGCACTGAACAACTTCGCCTGGGATGCAGTTTCATTCCAGCCTTTTGACAGGAGTTTTCACGGAACAAACACGGCCGGACAGGCTATCGGAGATCTCGACCTTATAACGGAGTTGTCCCGCATGGCAGCCGGCAAGAATCCTGACGTACGGATCCTTGTCTATGCACGGTGGCCGCGCATGCGCAGCGGCGGCAAGCCGTTCAGTTTCGACAAGAATGCTTACGATCCTGCGAAACCAGGCAACGGCTATGACCTCGCCAAACTCGATCCGTGGGCATCGTGCTGGGAAGCGGGCTATGATCCCGCGACGCGCAAGGGTTCGAACGAAGCGCGCGAGTATTTCGAGAAACTTCATGCGGCAGTCGTGGAGAACACGAAATTCCTCAAGAAACCTGCCGAACTCGTAAGGGTAGGTCACGCAATGGCCGCGCTCGACGCGAAGATGAAAGCGGGCGAAGTGCCCGGCTACACCACCGTCTGGCAACTTTACAAGGATGGTATTCATTTAAACGAAACAGGGAGCTACCTTGTAGGCTGTGTTTATTTCGCACACTTGCTCCACCAGAATCCGGAAGGTCTGACAACTGCACCTTACGGCAACGTCGATGCCAAGTTGGCACCGCTGATTCAAAAACAAGCATGGGAAACAACGAAGACGACAAAGGAGAGTAAATTAAAATGAAATGGTTGAAACATTCCACAATGGTTTTATCGCTGGGATTGGCCACTACTGCGCCAGCAGCAGAACCTGTTGACAAAGACCTTATTCCCGAAGCTCGTACGGTATTGAAATACCTGGAGTCGGTTTACGGCAAGAAAACACTCAGCGCCAGTGTCAGCGGTGTATCGCCCTTTGTGACCGAGGTCACTGGCCGCGAGCCTGCCATCAAGGCATTCGACTTATCCGGTTGGAACAGTCCGACGTGGGGCAAGTCCTACACGCCGGTCGTGGAGGACACCATGGGCTACGTCCAGGAATGGTGGAAGAAGGGCGGAATTGTCACCATGCAGTTCCACTGGAAGAATCCAACGAGGCCCGACGGCTCCGCTTGGTCAGGAGTGCCTCCTGCACGCGGAACAGGACCGGTGGACATGAGTGCCGCGGTCACTCCCGGCACACCTGTATACAACGCATTAATGGCCGATCTGAAAATAAATGCCGACTATTTGCAGAAACTTGCAGATGCGAAGATTCCGGTCCTGTGGCGGCCTTTTCACGAAATTGACGGCGGCTGGTTCTGGTGGACAGATAAAGATCAGCCTGAAAACACCGCCAAACTCTGGCGGCAGATGTACGATTACCTCGTCAAGGAGCGCAAACTTCACAACCTGATCTGGGTATACAGCGCAGGCGTGCACGCAGGAGGCCTCAAGCAATCCATAAAAAAAGCCGGTGAAAAACGCGAACCGACACGCGAAGAGGAAATCGCCTTTCGCAAACGCTACTACCCTGGCGACAGTTACGTGGACATCGCTGGCATCGACATCTATCCTGGCTCCGGTTACGGCCAGCCGAACGAGGATGTTTACCCGAAAGCATTCCAGATCATGCAACAGGTTGCCCCCGGCAAAATGCTGGCGATGTGCGAGTCAGGCACCCCGCTCAACCCTGATCTCATGCAGAAGGACGGACCGAAATGGCTCTACAACCTCCAATGGTTCGAGGGCGACATCGACTGGGATCAGAAGGTTTACAGCCATGACTACATTGTCACGTTTGACGAACTTCCTGTCCTCACCACACACCACGCACCACCGATAGCCCGCCTCATGGCTCCAGTCAATAGTTCCGCCAACGCCGTGCAATTGCGTGCCGAAGCGTCAAGCCGGGACAGCACAATCGCCAAGGTCGAGTTCCGTCGAATTTCTGGCAACTGGAAAAACTGGTTCCTCGAAAAAAAGGCACAACGGGCTGACAGTACCCTTATCGGCGAAGTGGCCACCGCACCCTATGTGTTCGATTGGAAAAAGGCCCCCCCCGGTTTCTACAATATCATCGCCCGCGTCACAGACAAACAGGGCGCCACAGCCGAATCCAATGTGGCGCGCATCAGCGTCGGTCTGACTAACCTCGCACTCGGCAAGTCAGCCACTGCATCCTCAAAGCCCGAGACAGCGGCAAAGGCAGTAGACGGAAATCTATTCACCTCATGGAACGGTGAACGTCCCGGCGGCAAGAAAGGCGCGAAGAAGTCAGATGCCAAGGCCGAACCGCCGCAGGACCAGTGGCTTGCCGTTGACCTCGGTGTTGAACAAAACGTTGGCGGTGTTGCAGTTTCCTGGTGGAAAGCCTATGCCCGTGATTACCGGATTGAAGTTTCCAGCGATAATCAGACGTGGAAGGAAGTATTTCACGAACCGAAGAAGTCGGGATTCAGCGGCAACACCGATGTGATTCGATTCCCTGCGGTCAAGGCGCGTCATGTCCGGCTGGTCTGCATCAAGCCCGGCACAGACTGGGGCGGTTATACGGTATATGAATTCGGTGTTTACGAAGCACTTCCGGAAACGCCAGGAACAACGAAATAGAATACGCGACCATGCGCAAATGCTTACTGTCATTATTGCTCGTTCCCCTGGTTGCGCTGGCGGAGAAACCGCCGTCAACTACCGCTCTCGCCCGGGCACTCGCCAGCGAGGATATTCCTGCCATACGAGCAGCGGTAACTGCCGGGCGTACAGCACTCGGCAACAGGGCTGGCGAGCCGGAAGTAGCCGACACATTTCTCATCGTGCCCAAAGGCGCCACGCTCCTGACTCGCGCGGAGGCTTTACAGGGATTCACACCTTACTTTGCCAGACTCGAAAAGATGCGCTGGTGGAAGGTGGGCGTCGATCCGACCACGCTGACGGCTCCGTTGCGCGCGCCAGCTTCGATGATCGCCGGCAATGCGGCGGCGGTGCGTGCGAAACTCGACGGCGCAGAGCGAAGCATCGCCGTAGCGAAGGAGGCGGCGGAGTTTTTGATGTGGGCGCAGGAGCAGGCAGGCACTGGGCTCTATCCGTTCCCTGCAGCACGAGGGAAGACCGATGACAAGGCGATGGCGGTGGCCGCTGCGTTCCTTGCCAAAGCCGAGAAGTTTGGCAACCTCGACAGCGTTGTTCGGAACGGCTGGGCCTATGATGATCTGGGTGGTGGCGGCTTGCAATTTGACAACGCCGAATGCGGCGTCGCCATGTTCGAGCTTTATGAATTGACGCATGACGAGCGCGTACTCGCCTCTGCGCGCAAGGCCGCCGACTGGGCCGCGTCGCGGCCCCTATGCCCAAATTGGAATTACAACAGTTTTAGTGTCTATCTGCTGGCAAAGGCATATTCCATTACCAACGATCCCAGATATCTCGATTCCGCGATCCGCAAGGCACGCCTCGGGGTGATACCCGGCCAGCTCACAGACGGTCCATACACTGGCCGCTGGATCGATCCCCACAACGCGCGACCAGCCTACCACTACATCATACTGCGTGCTCTCGCCCAGCTAGCCGCTGTACTGCCAAAAGATCATATCCATCGCGCGGAGGTTATAAACGCCCTCGCCCTCGGCCTCAAAGCACGCAATACCGAAATGCTGGTCAAAGGCGTGATGAACAAAGACAAAGCCATCGAAGCACTGCTGCTGGTGAATCACGTGTTCAAAGATGACGAGACTTTTTTGCGGGATACGCTGTCCAAAGACGCTCTGCATGCAATCGCGCTACTGGTATCTGAGGAAGCCCGCCAGGGTAAGGCACCGCTCAGCCCGCGCGAGTGGGGGCATTTTCTCGAATTCATCGCCGGGTCCGCAGAACGATGAGGAAGGACAGTTAGCAGTACCAGTCAGCAGTATGAAGTTTCGAGCCTCCAGTTTCAATATGGGCGCAGTTCAGTGTTGGTAATGTGGGTGCTGTCTGATGTTGCTGCGGGCGTTTACGGGGAGTCCGGAACAGGATGCC
>JBAXCC010000046.1:0-17658 GCA_037141675.1 bacterium
CGTAATTGAAGATGGTGAAGCCGTGCGTCTGGTGCTGGCGGGTAATCGTGATCTGTTCAATCAACTGATCGATGCCGAATTGTGAGGATGAGGCGCTGACGCCGATGCCGGGATAGCAGCGGGCCTTTCCTGCCCACGGCACCTGCTGGGAGACCATGTTCTCGAAGTTGCGGTTGCTCTCCGTATAATCCATCGGACAGACAAAATCAAGCCACCCCTTGTCACACCACACTTTCCAGTCCTGTCCGACGCTGTCGCGGTCAGAGGTCCAGTTCCGGAAGACTGCCGCAGAGATCTTGATCTTCGGCTTAATGGCCCTTGCCTGCTCGCTCACAGCCTTGACCACAGCGGTGATATTCCCCCTACGCCATTCAAGCCATTGCTGACGGAGTGGCCCTTTGCCACGCGCCTCCGCTGGCCAGTTCTGAATCGTCACGTTCACGTCGCGCTGGAACCGCTCCTTGCACCCTGCGCAGAAACAATGATCGTTATCCGGATACCGGATGTAATCGAAGTGGATGCCGGCGACATCGTATTTTCGCGCAACCTCGACCATCGCATCGATCTCCAGCTTTTGATTATCAGGATGTGACGGACACAACCATGGCTCCTCCTTGCCCTGCGAACTCATCTGCAATCGACCCGCGCTCCGCATCTTTTCGAGAAACGCAGCCGGCACGGCATGTCCGAGATTCCAGTTCACCTTCCACACGTGCATCTCGATGTTATATTTCTTGCACGCGGCAAGGCAGGCGGCGATCTGGTCACCCTTCTCTGCCGAAGCCACAGGCAACACCTGACTGTCATAGAACGCCACGCCTCCCCAGAGCATGTTCGGCAGGATCGCGGTGAATCCATTGTCCGCCAACCGTTTGATCGCTTCGTCCCACTCCATGCCCGCGACACCCATTGCGTTGTGACACCAGAAGGCCCGAAACTCACCAGCCTCGGGTTGTTGCGCCAAGCAAAACGCCTCTTTCATCCGCTGACTCGCAACCACAGCCTGATCAAGCGCTTCGGAGTATTTCCTCTCTGCTGCCAGCTTGAGTGCTGATGCGCACATTTGTTTAGCCGCGCCAATCGATTGCGTTACCTGCGGATTGCCACGCCTCAATGCTGTGATCTTCGTGGACGCATCGTCAAAATTCTTGTACCCTGAGAAGGACCCGATACGTGCAATGCTGGCATCCACGGCGCGCTGCCAGACTTGTGGCACAAGGTAACCCACCATCGCCAACATCATCCGTTGTTTGTTCGTTGCGTCATCCGGCAGCAGCACGTGAGTCATCACCAATCCATTCGTTGAACCGACAATGGCAGCGTGTCCCGTTGCTTTGCCCTTATCATCAAACCACTCCGCAAACACATGGCTTTCACCCGGCACAGGTTTGATGGCATTGATATTCCACGATTGCTGTTTCACGAGCGCAGGCGCGCCAGGCAGATCGCCACCGCCAAATCGCATCGATGAAAAATATCCGGGATACGACTCGCGCACATGCTGTCCACCTTCAACCCTCAACACCTTCCTCAGCTTGTCAGGAATTGAATAGAACGCGAGCAGCTTACCGCCTGCCTCGGCATACTTCACGAGTTCGTTTTGCACGCGGTCTGGCATGGATGGGTTATGCGGCAACACGACGAGCTTCGCCGACTTCAATTGCTCGGCTGTCACATCCAGATCACTGATCATGGCAGTTCCAATATCCAGAGCCTGTAACGCCTGCGCCACTGCCTCGGCATACTGCATTGCGCCTTTCGCCTCTTCAGGATTGCGCTGTGCAATCGACTCAGCACGCACAATCGCCACCACGGCATCGCCTCCCAGCGCACCTATGAGCGTAATATCGCTCAGCACGATTTCCGTATCCGTGTCCCGTCCGCGCCAAGCAGACACACGGATCGTCTTGATCTGACCCCATCCTGCTGGCGCGCCTTCCGTGGTCATCGCTGACTTATCAAGACTGATATGGTTCCACGCATTGGTCGCTTCTGGATAAAACGACGTGTGATACCAGCCGTTGCCACTTTGCAAATAGAGACTGCATTGCGAGATCGGGTCCGTGTTCCGGCAGAAGACTTTGAACTGCACCCCGCGGCAGGCCGACAAGTCAAGTTTGACGGCTTGATCCCACGAGGCCCGCTCAATCGTCGTCCCTGCAAAATTGCAGGGCAACCGCCACATGGCTTGCGCTTCAACATTCGTCGCCACTGCCAGAGCTGTACCACTCATGGGTATCCATTTTGCCTTCTCGATCGCGAGAGACTGCAGCGTGATCAGTGATGCAAAGATGGCGCTCCATGCAATGTGCTTTCTGGTCGCTACTTTCTGTGCAATCGATAGTGTATTCGTATTTATGGACATTGGGATTTGTTCCTCACTCTTAATTTTTGAATGTTTTTCAAATGTCGCTTCCAACGGATGGTAACATCTTTGTGCTCCATCCTACACGACAGGCTCGGCATGGAAATACAATCCCGTTTGAATCACTCACGTAGTCTTTTCTGTCCATCTTTCCCCCGCACTTGGGACATCTGAGTCGGAGGCACACCAGCGGTAACCCAACGAAGCACAGGATAATTCCAGATGCCATGCCCATGCCGGCAATTGTGGTGGTTGCCCCTATTAGCATATACGGAAACACCAGCAGTACTCCGCCAATACAAGCCACGGCGTAGAATCGACGACGAAATGCAGGCCAGGGCCGAATCTCATCCATGGGTACCCGATAAAGAAGTTCGTCCTTCATGTTTTTCATTGGCTAACAGTATTATGGATCCTGTTTTAGTTACAGCACAGACACCCCATCTGCCAGGTGTGATGTTCGCGAGCCAAGAGCTCGTCGGACGAGGCAGGACCCCAGCTCCCACGCGGATAAGTGGCCATGGGTTGAGCGTCTGCTGAGGACTCCCAAGCCGTCAGGATCGGATCGATCAAACGCCAAGCGCCTTCGATATTGTCACTGCGGGTGAAGAGGGACGCATCTCCCTTGATCGCGTCCAGAAGTAACCGTTCGTACGCTTCCGGCAATGCGATGTTACCAAAGGCCTTGGGATAGTCGAAGTCCATATTGACCGAATGAGACTCATTGATCGTGTCCGGCACTTTGGTCTCAAAGCGGAGATGGATGCCCTCATCGGGCTGGAGGCAGATGGACAGCATGTTGGGACGGAAATTCTCATTTTTTGCAAGGTTGAACATCACATCAGGAGGCGGCTGGAACTGAACGATGATGTTGCTGCTCTTCACGGTCATCGCCTTGCCGGAACGCAGATAAAAGGGCACGCCCTTCCAGCGCCAGTTATCAATGTAGAGCTTAAGCGCGGCGAACGTGGGTGTCTGTGAGTCGGGCGCGACACCCGCACTGGAGGTGTACCCCTCATACTGGGCCCGCACCGTGTCGCTCAGCAGAATGGGCCGCACCGTCCCGAGCACTTTCGCCTTTTCATTGCGGATCGCATCGGCATCGAGGGAGGCCGGCGGTTCCATAGTCGCGAGGGTCAGCAACTGGAACAGATGATTCTGGAACATGTCCCGCAACACCCCTGCCCGATCGTAGTAGCCCGCGCGACTACCCACATCGACCTTCTCCGCCACGGTGATCTGGACATTGGACACGTAGCGCCTATTCCAGAGCGGCTCGAAAAGCGTATTGGCGAAACGAAGAAAGAGAATATTCTGGGCCGTATCCTTGCCCAGGTAATGATCGATGCGATACACCTGCTCTTCACGAAACGCATTATGCACCTGATCATTCAGGGCCTGAGCAGAGCCCAGATCCGTCCCAAAGGGCTTTTCAATCACAATGCGCCGCTTGCCCTCCTTCTCGCTGTTCATGCCAGCGGCAGCCAGATAGTCGCAGGCAGGACCATAAAAATTCGGCGCCGTGGCCAAATAATACAAACGATCCGAAGGTCCCTTTTCGACACCGGCGAGATAGGCTCTGAGAAGTCCGTAATCTGAGGCAACCTCCAAGTTTCCCCGGAAATAGCTGATGCTCGTCTCGAAGGCGTTCCAGGCCCCTTCATCAAAGGTCTTGCCCCCGTGTTCCTTGACACCGTCACGCAGACGGTCACGGAACTGATCATCACTCCAGTCCCGACGCGCGACGCCTACAATTCGGAATCCCTCAGGGAGGCGATTCTTTTTATAATTACTAAAAAGCGCCGGGATCAGCTTTCGCTGGGTCAGATCCCCGGACGCGCCAAATATAACCACCGTGATCCCTCTTGCAGAAGCATTAGTTTCGTTCATAAGATTGCCTTTAATTTCACTATAGAGTCTCCTCCTCAAAAAGTCAAGGAACGGACAGGATACCCCTTATCGCGAAACTGGTTTCTCTAACTTCTCAGGTACAGCAATCTTGTAGACTGCGCGTTTGCCGTCTTTGTCGGAGGTGAAGAGGGCCGCATTTGCCGCATGATTGAAAATCGGATGTGGATGGACGTCCTGTGATTTCCAACTCGAACCGTGGAGGCATAGGGGTTGCCATTCGTACTTCTTGGTCGCCCAGTCCACATTCAATGCGCTGATCCACGCGCCGCTTCCCTTCGGGTCGCCAGCTTGCGTGTAGCACCCATCCGTCACCAACCAACCTGGACGCCCGACCGTAAAGTGCCCGTAACGATTCCACTCTTTTGGCAGCGCAATCTCGACAAGCCCTGAGCCGTCCGGGTTCACGCGCCCGAGGTAACTAGGCCCCTTCGCATAGCCGCCGTGGTAGATGATGGCCGAGCCATCGCGCTCCCACATTTCATGGCAGGTCCAGTCTTCGCGTTTGCGGCCATCCCCTTCGGTGCGCAGACGGATATGCCGCTGGCCGTCCCAGAGCCACATCCGGCGGATACCGCAATCGCCAGGCCATTCATGATTGTAGAGAATCAGATTCGGATCGCGCGGCGAGAACTGCACGTGGGTGATCCATGCTTTCGGTACACGCTCACATAAAAGCTCTTTGCCGGTTGCCGTGTCATACACGCGCAGATACGACGAGAGATTCTCCTGTTGCACACGTTCATCAATGTTGTACTTCGGCTTGCCCTTGAGGAGCGTGTCGCCATCCAAGGCGCGCGCGTCAGTGGTCGGCACGCATAAACGCGTGCCATCGCCGGAGACATGCGTGAAGGCCGTCATCTGATCCGCTGGCAATTCAGCCAGCACGCGCAGGGTTCCGTTAGTATCCACAGCGCAAACCTGACGGCCCTGAAGGTAATAGATCATCCCGCGCTGCGGATCCACGCTCACGCTGGCCCGGCCCAATCCGCGATACGGCACGCCGTCGAAATAGACGTATGACTTGAGGAATCCCTCTGCGTTTCGCGTCAGTTGCCGCTCAATGCCGGTTGCCAGGTCGCGGATAAAAATATTTGGACATCCGGTCCGATCACTTAAAAAGACTAGGTGTTGATCATCGGACAGCAGACTGGTGGAGGTGAAGTAGAGCAGCTGATCATTCGACTGCGGTGATGCCGTCAAGCAGACCATCTCTGAAGATTTCTGCGCCGAGGCGCCGTGCGTCCATAGCAGGGTCATTAGCAACAAAGCAATATGTGAGCAGTAAATAGTTTTCATAAGTATGCGTTAAAAAGTAACACGTCCTCCTATTCACTGTCAATTGATTTGCATGAACCTGCCACATGAATTGACCGCTTCGCAAAAAAGGGGATTGATTCTTCTTTCTTTTCGCAGTATAATCACAGTATTCGATAGACGACTGTACACCACCGTTTGTGATCTGTACACATTTGGGTTGGACCTTTTGACCACATCAATTCTCAAACAAGATGGCCAAGAAAAAGAGAGGATATCATCACATGAAACGGTTACTATGTCTGCTGGGGGTTGGATTTCTATTCTGTTCGGGCTGTTCGTCGGTGGATCCGAAGTTCTACGCAAAAGAGCTACCCACGCTCGATTTGAAACAGTATTTCAACGGACCCCTTGAGGCCAACGGCATCTTCCAGAACAGAAAGGGCGAAGTGGTCAAACGCTTCCACGTCAAGATGGTTGGAACGTGGAGCAACACGGTCGGACGTCTGGAGGAGGACTTCACCTACTCCGATGGCACTAAACAGCGCCGGGTCTGGACGATCACCAAGCTCGACGAACATACCTATACCGGAACCGCCGACGATGTCATCGGCACTGCCAAGGGCGTGGCGTATGGAAACGCGCTGAACTGGCGGTATACACTCGCGCTTCCTGTCGACAAGAAGGTGTATCATGTGCAGTTTGACGATTGGATGTTTTTGGTGGATAACAAGATCATGCTCAATCGCGCAGTGATGAGCAAGTGGGGCTTCACAGTGGGCGAGGTCACGCTCTCCTTCACGAAATGAATGCCTTTGTCTCAAGAGATTCTCATGCGTAACATTGCAATGGTCATAGCTTTTCAGCTCGGTTGGTTCGCCTGCGTCCTGAGCGGCGCAAAGGGGCAGTTGCTTACCGCACTGCTTGCCGCTAGCGCAGTGCTCGTATGCAATCTCTGGCTCGCGCGGAAGGACGTGATGCAAGAACTTCGGCTGATCGTCTGGGTCACCTTGGTCGGGTTCGTCGTGGAGACCATCAACCTCTCGACAGGGGTCTTTATGTTGGCCGTGCCCTCGACTTTCCCTTGGCTTTGCCCTGTATGGCTAGTGCTCTTGTGGACGTTGTTTGCGACCCTGCTGAGGGGACCGCTGAAGTGGCTGTCCGGACGCTATTGGCTGAGCTCGCTCTTAGGGGCGCTCTTCGCCGCACCTAATTATTGCGCTGGAGCTCGCCTGGGGGCGGTGACCCTGCATGGAACCACGCTTTACAGCGTAGCCCTGCTGGCAGTGGTGTGGGCGCTCGCCATGCCGCTGATGATCTGGCTAGCAAGAAAGTAAATGATGAAGATCTATTTGATCTGTTTAGTTGTTATATGGGTATACGAAGCCTGCTGGTTCCTCTTTGCCTGGGCGAAGGGGCGGAATGACGTTGCCGATGTTGCCTGGGGGCTCGGATTTGTCGTAGTGACCGGTGTATCGCTGGTGGCGGGCAGCACCTATTCCACCCGGGGACTGCTGGTCTCCGGACTGGTTCTCCTGTGGGGCTTGCGCCTGGCCCTGCATATTCACGCACGCAACTCGGGCAGAGGCGAGGACCCTCGCTATCGGCAGTGGCGAGAGGCGTGGGGCGGCTGGTTTCTCCTGCGCTCGTTCCTGCAGATCTATCTCCTGCAAGGCACGCTGCTCGTCATCGTGGCCTCCCCTATCGTCTTTGCAAACGCTTCGTCAGCCACATCTTTGGGCGCTGTCGATTTCCTGGGCCTCGCAATCTGGCTGACAGGATTCCTCTTTGAAGCTGTGGGTGACTGGCAACTGCTGAGCTTCATGCGCAATCCCGCGAACAAGGGGAAGCTCATGAGCACCGGACTCTGGCGCTTTTCGCGTCATCCGAATTATTTCGGGGAGGTCACTCTCTGGTGGGGCGTGTGGCTGATCGCCTGCGCCCTTCCGAACGGCTGGATGACCCTGCTTGGCCCCTTGACCATCACCGTGCTCATCCTAAAAGTTTCCGGTATCCCGATGCTCGAACGACACTACGCCGGACGAGCAGATTATGAAGCCTACAAGCGCCGCACCAGCGTCTTTCTGCCGCTGCCACCGCGCGAAAGGAGTGAACCATGAAGATTGCGATTATTGGCGGGGGTGTTTCGGGCCTGGTCACAGCCTACCTACTTTCTGGCGATCACGAAATCACGCTCTTTGAAGCGAATGATTATCTCGGGGGTCACACGCATACGGTGGATGTGACGCGGAAGGAGAAGAACTTAGCCGTGGATACTGGTTTTATTGTCTTCAACGAGCGGACCTATCCTAATTTCATCGCGCTGCTGACCCGCCTGGGCGTCGCCTCGCAGCTCAGCGATATGAGCTTCTCGGTGAACGACAAGCGGATCGGACTGGAGTATCGCGCTTCAAACCTCGTCACCCTCTTTGCCCAGCGAAGCAATCTTTTCAACATCCCGTTCTGGCGCATGCTTCAGGAGATCTTCCGTTTCCGTAAGGAGACCTTGCCCTTGTATGGCAACAGCGACTTCTCGATGACACTGGGGGAGTACCTCACAGCCAACCATTATTCACGGATGTTCATCGACGAGTTTATCGTGCCGATGGGAAGCGCCATCTGGTCCGCAGACCCGACGCAGTTTCTCCAGTTCCCTATTGTGGCCTTTGTCACCTTCTTTACCAATCACGGCATCCTGAGCGTAGTCGACCAGCCCAAGTGGCGGGTGATCCGTGGCGGCTCCCGCGAATATGTGGCGCCGCTTTGCGCCTCGTTCCGAGACCGTGTCCGTCTCTCCACGCCCGTGGAACGTGTGCGTCGCTCTCCCGAGGGCGTCGAAGTCACCCCGCGAGGCGGCGCGACCGAACGTTTCGACCAAGTGGTGCTGGCGTGTCACTGCGATCAGGCGCTCGCCATGTTGGCTGACCCCTCGCCCACCGAGAAGGAACTGCTCGGGGCAATCCCCTACCTGCGAAACGACACGGTTCTGCATACAGACAGTACGTTGCTTCCGTCGCGGCCTCGCGCGTGGGCGAGCTGGAACTGCCTGGTCCCGAAGCAGGAACAGCAAGGGGTCTGCCTGACCTACTGGATGAATCTGCTGCAGTCCCTGGAGACGGACGAACCCCTGTGCGTGACACTCAACAGCCCTTCGGCCATCCGCCCGGAGTGCGTCATTCAGTCCTTCGTCTACCACCACCCCTCCTACTCCACAGCCGCCTTCGAGGCGCAGAAATGTCGCAGCGAGATCAGCGGCGTGAACCGCACCTGGTACTGTGGCGCCTATTGGGGCTACGGTTTCCATGAAGATGGCGTCAACAGCGCCCTGGCAGTCTGTAAACAGTTTGGCAAGGAGTTATGATGAAGAGCGGCCTCTACTTCGGAACGCTTGCGCACCGGCGCCTGAAACCAGTTCACAACGCCTTCATCTACAACCTCTTTATGGTCTATCTCGACCTTGACGAGTTGGAGCACGTCTTCTATGGCCGCTGGCTCTGGTCGGTCGAGCAATTCAACTGGGCCACCTTCTGGCGACGCGACCACCTGCGCAGGCCAGGCCCCCTGGCTGAAGCGGTCCGGGACACGGTGATGGAGCAACTCGGCTTTACGCCGAAAGGAGCAATCCGCGTCCTCACCCAGTTGCGCTATTGCGGCTATTGCTTCAACCCGATCAGCATCTACTACTGCTATGCGCTGGATGGCACAACACTTGAAGCGATCGTCGCCGAGGTTCACAATACGCCGTGGGGCGAGGAGTATGTGCGCGCGCTGGATGCACGGCAGGGACCGAATGACGGACCCTTCTACCGCTTTGAACTCGACAAGGAGTTCCATGTCTCCCCCTTCATGCCGCTCGATCTCCACTACATATGGAGTTTTTCACCCCCTGAAGAGAAGCTGGGTGTGCGCATGGATATCTTTCGAGAGGGCGACCCTGTGTTCAATGTCAATTTAGAGTTGGAGTGCCGTCCACTCGACAGCAAGACCATGTCACACGCGCTGTTGCGCTGGCCCTGCATGACGGGCCGCATCGTCGCCGCCATTTATGGACAGGCCTTGCGCCTGACGTGTAAAGGGGTGCCCTTCTTTTCGCACCCGTCACGCCCTACGGTCAAGAAGGGACTGTATCATCCATGAAGAGGAAACAAGATCCTACAAACCCTCAAACAGAAAGGCATGGACTGTTGACCGCCTTCGCCCGCAAAGCCCTGCTGAAAAAACTTTCCTTGTTTTGCAAAGGACGCCTCACCCTCGTCGAAGGGGAAACCCGCATGACCTTCGGAGAACAAGAGGCTGTTCTGCGCACCGAACTGCGGATCTGCGATCCTCTTTTTTACAAGAGGGCCGCCTTTGGTGGAAGCATTGGCGCTGCTGAAGCCTACATGGAGAAGCTCTGGGAGTGCGACGACCTCGTATCGCTCTTCCGCATCATGGTACTCAACCGCTCAGCCCGCGACAACCTTGACAAGGGCGCGGCCCGTTTGGCCCATCTCCTCCAGCGACTCGCGTATCGCCTTCACGATAACACCCGCCGCGGCAGCCGGCGCAACATTGCCGCGCATTACGACTTGGGCAATGAGATGTACCAGCTCTTTCTGGATCCGACCCTGGCCTACTCCAGTGGCTTTTTCGTCTCACCCGAAAGCACCATGGAGGAGGCCTC
Organism: bacterium; assembly: GCA_037141675.1. Classification (GTDB taxonomy): domain Bacteria; phylum Verrucomicrobiota; class Kiritimatiellia; order RFP12; family UBA1067; genus CAIZQW01. The sequence goes on from JBAXCC010000046.1 coordinate 10,194, forward strand.
GACTGCCAAGTTCGACCTGATCTGCAAGAAGCTCCAGCTTACGCCTGAGACCCATGTCATGGAGATCGGCACAGGCTGGGGCGGGTTCGCCCTCCATGCGGTCCGCCACTACGGCTGCCGAGTAACAACCACCACAATTTCCACGCGGCAGCATGACCTGGCAGCCGAGCGCATACGCGAAGCCGGCCTTGAAGACCGGATCACCCTGCTCAAGCAGGACTATCGTGAGTTGAAAGGCCAATATGACCGGCTGGTCTCCATCGAGATGATCGAGGCGGTCGGAGACCGTTTCCTGCCGGACTACTTCAGCACCTGCTCCCGGATTCTCAAACCGGACGGCCTCGCGCTCATCCAGGCGATCAGCATGCCGGACCGCGATTACGCCGACTATCTGAAGTGCCCCGAGTTCATCAACACCTACATCTTTCCCGGCGGGTGCTGTCCCTCCATGGGCGCGATGTCGCGCGCTGTCGCTGGCCACACGGATCTGCGCCTCGTCCATCTCCAGGACCTCACCCCTCATTATGTGCGGACGCTTCAAGAGTGGCGGAAGACTTTTCTTGCGAATCAAGACGCCATACAGGCGCTGGGCTACGACGAACATTTCTGCCGCATGTGGCTCTACTACCTCTGCTATTGCGAAGGAGCCTTCACCGAGCAGTATACGACTGTCACGCAGCTTCTCTATGCGAAACCGGGGTACAGAACAACTGGAGTATTGGAATGATGGAATACTGGAATATTGGGAAGAAGTGCTTGAACGGCGAGGCCGCCGTCCCTCCCTACGGACGCGACAGAGCGTGGCCCTCCAGACCCAGCATTCCAACATTCCCGTATTCCATTATTCCATCTCCCACGGAGGTTAACTCATGATACACGGACTCAAAATCTTTGCGGCGATCCTGCCGCTCTTCATCGCCATGGACTATCTCTGGATTGTGGTGCTGATGAAATCTTTCTACGTGCGAGAGATGGGCGACATGGCGCGCACCGCTCCAGACGGACGTTCCATCCAGCCGCGTCTCGGTTCAGCCCTTGGCGTCTACCTCGCCCTGCCGGGTGGCGTGGTGCTCTTCGCGCTGCCGCATGTGGACCCTGCGAACCTGCTCGCCACAGCCCTCCTCTGGGGCGCGCTTTTCGGGGTGACGGTCTACAGCGTTTACGACCTGACCAACCGCGCCACGTTGCGTCACTGGCCTCTCAAACTTGTCCTCCTCGACATCGCCTGGGGCGGCGTGATTTGCGGCATCGCCACAGTCGCTGCAGCATTCCTCAGCAAAGCGCTCGCGTAGCAGAATTTATTCAGACTTCTTGTCCATCGCTGGTTTAAGTGCCTCTGCCCAGCCTTGCGCGTGCGCGGCGAGACCCTGCGCGTTGAAATGAACACTGTCACTGAGCAAGCCGCGCGTGTGAAAGCTGTCCGTCTCCGGCCCTTTAAATACGCCTGGCACTGTCGCAATAACTTTTCGTTGCCCGCTCACGACATTGGCTTGTCGTTCAGCGGTAGCTTCAGGTTTGGGGTGGAACGACGCCAGTGCCACACCCCAGGGCACGTCCCATCCGGCATCCTTGCGCGACTGCACGATGGTATCACTCAACATCTTTGCATAATTCTCAGCTGACGTGCCAGGAATAGAGTCCGACTCGCCCTGATGCCAAAGCACGGCACGCACACCTTGTTTGCCAACCAGCTGCAGGGCTTGTTTCAGCCTCGCATAGCCTTTCCCCGTCGGTGTCCAGAAACTCACCGCCGTGCTGCCAACGCCGATGCAGATGAACCCCACTGGTACGTCGTACTTTTTGACGAGCAGGTCGCCGAGGAGCGCCCACGGGGAGCCGCCTCCTCCGCCCGCGCCAGGCTGCGGATCGTCTCCGTGCTGCCAAAGCCCCGTTTGGAAGTTACAGGACGACACCCGGTCGTCTTGCGCCTTCTGGGGAGGTTTCCCGTAATTGGCGGAGTTGGATTGGCCGCAGGTCACAAACACTTCGCCAACGCCCACGTGTTTGACGCACCTGGTTGTCACCACGTTGCCCGCCTTCTTGGCGCGAAAATCGAGCTGATACCAACCCGCCTTCAGTTTCAACTTCATACCAGCGGTGACCGTTGTCCAGTCCTTAACAGGCGCCTGTGTCTTGCAGTCAAGGACACACACTTCCACCGTGTCCGCTTGTTCTTCTGAATACGTAACGGCCAACGGCACCTCAGCCACGCCATACGCATCGCGTTGGAACACGGCGCGCTCCGTCGGTTGAGTGACCTTGAGCGACGCAGATACGGCGACCGCCATCGTGGCACTGGAGAGCACCTTGAACACCGGTCCGAAGTAAGAACTGGCCGGTATGCGCTTCTTCTCCGGCAGCACGAGCGCAGTCCCCACCGTAAAACGGCCCTCTTCCCATCGAACCCCGGGTAGCGAGTCAATCGGCGAGTCAAAGAAAAAACGCTCGCCGCCCGCGTGGGTCAGCGCACCGATGACATAGCTGCCGGCTTCCAGTTTCAACGGCTCAATGGCGACATAAAAGGCACCGTTTTCGACGGTCGCGGTCAATGGCACTTCGGCAGTGACACGCTCCTTGCCCGTGGCCTCCCAGATGGCAATCTTGACTGGCTCGGGTTCGTTGAGTTTGCCGTCTTTGTTCTGGTCGGTCATACCGAGAGCCGTGACCGTCATGGGTGTGTCGAGCGTGAACCGGTAACCGACGACGAAATTGCCGGCATTGCTTGCGCCTCCAGTTTTGACGGCGAAGGCTGGCGCATTCGTTTCCGCGGCAGTGCGTATGGTGAGCGTCAACATAAGGGCGGCGACGACGAGTAGTCTCATGATTTCAACTCCTGTTGGTTTGTTTTTGCGATTCTGCAACCTTCCTCAGTTCCCGAAATCCACCGACCAGGTGATCGTGCCGTTTTCCGGGCGTTCCAGGACCAGCACGGTGTAGTCTGCACCCGCTGCATGCGGCTCTAACTTCGCCGTGGTGTTTTCGGCATGCACGCGGATCGCCTTCAGCCCGTTACGAGCCAGAACGATCCGGAAGGGTTCGCCACCGATCACCTTGGCCACCCCGCCCAGGCGTTTCGCAGATGCATCCCAGGCGACATTGGACAGGTCGACCCACCCCTGCAGGACGTGTCGGTCGGTAGACAGAACCTGGGGGTACGCCTGTACGCGACGCACGGAGAGCATGGCGCAATGAGACGGGCCAAGCTGGCGTTCCACGGTCGCAGTCCCGGGGACCTTGCCGACCAATTGGTCGGCCCAGAAATCGTACACATAGTAAGTCGCCCCTGCATCGAGGCCAATCGCGCCCGTCTCCGCACGGTCGCCGCTCAGGCGAACGGAAACCGTGGCTGGTTCCTTGGCCGTATTGAACAGAGCGACCTGATGCCAGTCGGCGGTCAGTTCCAGATCGTAGATGCGCGGATCCACAGCCCCGGTGAACGCGTCGAGCGGCCGGGCGGTGAACGGTTCGCGGTAGGCTGGATAGATGCGCGAGAAGTCGTGGACGATTTCCGGCGTGAAGAGAGTGAATGACGTCGCCAGATCGATGCGTCCACTGGTCAGGAATACCATGGTGAGCATGGACTGGCGGATCGCCGGGGTGCAATCGTGCACGGTCTTGGTGTCGGGGAAATAATTGAACACCGTGCGGTTCTTGTACCAGCGCAGGCCACTGATGGTGATCATGGCCGGAACATAGGCGTTGGAATCCGTCCAGTTGCGCTGGGTGTCCACGATGCCGGCCGTGACGTCCAGGCAGGGTCGGCCGGACTCGCCCAGGTTGCGTTCGTCCAGGAACGCATCCGAGCCAAGGCCGTCGCGGCACAACTGGAAAGACTGGCGGTAGGCGGATGCCGTGGTGGCGGTGCGGTCCTCGAACCCACCCTCCGGGCGCCAGGCGGTCTCCGGATAGTCGAACTTGATGCCGCGGATGCCGTCCTTGCGCAAGCGTTCCCACACCTCTTTCATGTGCTTCTGGAAATCCGGATCCGTGTAATCGTAGCTAACCAGCGGCTGGTGATGCCCATGCGCAACCGCCAGACGGCTGATGTCGTTCGCGAGCATGTGCCCCGGATTCGCCCGCGCATAGTCGTCGGAGGGCATACCGCACTGGAAATAGGTGTAGGGAATGCCGTCCCGTTCGCGGATGGCGGCGCACCAGGCGGCAAAGGTTGTGTAGGGCTCGTTCAGGTGTCCGAATTTCGACCAGTGCGCATCGTCCCACCAGCCTTGTTCGGTGTTGCCGTCGCCGTAGCAGTAGGAATCCGGTTCCAGGCGGATGCCTACCTTGGTGTATTTGGTCAGCCCGCATTTCTGTGCGGATTCAAGTTCGCCCACCAGGGCCTTGGCATTGTTGATCCCCGGCAGTTTGCTCATGGCCCCTACCGACCATCCGCACAGCACCGGGAAATCGTAGACATTCGGATGCGCCTGGTTGGCGGCGCGCATGGCCCGGCCATACTCTTCAAGGGCGGCGAAGGGATCCGCGGTCGTGACATCCAGGTAGAACGTGTCTTTCGACCAATAGGTCTGGCCGGGTTCCACGAGCCTGCCGACCGGATCCTGGGCCCGGCAGGCCAGGCCGAATCCCTCGTCCAGTTTGGCGTCCGCCGGTTTTTTGGTCTTGGGTTTCTTGATCTTGGACAAGTCGTACACGGCGGTATATTTACCAAAGTCCTGGTTTGCTAGGCCACCCCAGACCACTGTCCGGCGCCTGCCGTCGACCAGGCCGGTGAGCATCATGCTGTTGGCCGATTCCCGCGCCAGGCCCTGCCGCACCCGCGCGGCCTCGGAACCGGCTGAACCGTTGAGCGTCAACGGATGATCGATGGTCTTGCCCGGAAAGATCCTCGCCGTGACCATCGGTTCACTCGTCATCACCCGCAGAGCATAGTCACGGTTGTTGCGGACGCCGAACCCCATGACCACCGCCCCTCTGCCCTCATAGAGGGTGTAACTGAACATGTAAACGGGCACGGCCGAACGTTTGGGATGTTCCATGGTAACCACCACACGCAGTCCCTTGCCGAAACTGTCTTCAACAGCTCCCTTTGTATGGTTTTCCGTCCATCCATTCCACTCGGATCGACCGCTCGCCCCCCAGCCGTCGGCCGCGAACCCCGCATTCTCAAGGATCACCTCACCGGTCTTTCCGTCCGCCACGGTAAATTGTTTGCCCGGGAAAACGAAGGTCAAAGCCACATGTTCATTCCTGAGGATAATTCCGTTCTCTTTTTCACGGAACTGCACATCCGCCATTCCGATATGCGCGGCTCCTCCCGCCCCCAGCATCATCATGGCTGCGCTCAATACCGCAGCCGCGTTTGTTCTGTTCATGTTGTTTCCCCCTCCTGTTGTTTTTTTGCGATTTCGCGACCCTTCATTTTCAGTAAAGCACAACTTTCATTTCCCGTCTATCACGATTTCAAACACTGTGCAAAAGTGTTATTTTCAAAAACCGCTGTGCCAATTCTCTCCCCTGTGCGTCTTGGCGCCTATCCGTCTTGGTGTCCTTCGTCAACCCACTGCTGGGCCTTTCTTCGCTCTTGAGGTCGCAAAGACTGGAAGACAAACCAACTCAAAGGATGAATACGCAGTGGGATATGAAAGCAGACAACCCTTCCGGATACGGCGGGATCTATGAGACCGTAAAACACCTGTCAAGGCGTTGCACTGGATCAAGTCGCCGGAGCCGTTCTACATGACGCCAGCTATTTAGCTGCCCGAGGCGAAACGCCATGTTGCGTCCAGTCGTTCTTGCCATCCAAGTACAAGATCCACTGAGAGGCCGCGCTGATGAGATGTGCGTAGCCTCCGGTGTCCGAAAGCTCATCCCACGCAAAACCCGCACCGCAACCTCCAGCACCGAGGCCAGTTGGAATGTAGCCTTTGAAGCGATAGATCGCCTCCCAGGTGCGCAAACCGCAGCCCAGTTCGCGTTCCAGAAACGCCTTCACCTGTGCCTCATCCACATCCGGAAAATAATTCGGAACCTGAATCTCACGCTTGCCCTCTGCCCACAAACCCGGGTAGGCTCGCAGAGCCTGAAGCGCCCAACCGCACACAGCAATGTTTTGTGGCCCGAACCGCGAACCGATCGGACGCGGCCCACCGGAAGGGCCTTTTCGCTGCGACCGCACGTCCTTGGGTTTTCCATTGACGAAGTGATACGGATGCAGGTCAAACACATTGATGCCTGGCGGCACAGGGGCGTCGTCGCTGTATGCCCGATAGAGTTGTGGCAGCGTGTAGGCGTCGTAAGCCAGACGGAACGCATCAGGGTGATGGAGCGTCCCTGTTCGTGCCAGGGCGATGTAGTAGCCGTACTGCTGGTCGTCTGCGAATGCAGGAACCGACACAGGCTGATCAGCAGGGAATTGGACGATTGCCCGGCGATAGTCACTGCGCGCCGTCCTCAAGCTCGCCCAAGATTGAGCGGGCAAAGCTGCGCGTGCAGGCTCATCGCCCGCCGATAGCGCCAGTGCTGCGCGCACCATAGGGATGCCGGGAGATCCGTGGCGGGCGCGGCATGCCTGCAGATTTTTCGCCGCCTCGGCAAGCTGCTCGGCGAGTGCCTGCTCGACGGGATCTGTCGAGCCACGAAACAGCAGCCATGCCTGTTGGATCATCACCGCCAAATCTTGGGCCATGTGGTTCGACGACCCGTGAGAATAACCGCTCAGGCGCTTCTGCGGATTCGGCGCTCCTTTGAGATCGTTATGACCCGCAAAGTTGACGTGCTCGTCGCCATCCTTGCGTCCCAACATCTCCAGACTTACTGATCCGCCATCATCCCACCAGTAGGGAACAAAGCCTTTCTCACGTCCTTGGAGCAGCCACTCTTTGCTGGTCCGCCAGCCTCGGTCATCGTTGGGCCGTCCGTCATTCGGCTCGGAGCTGAACAACTGATCCGATTGATTGAGCATCGCGAGATAGAACGGCAACTGCCATCGGACAAGCACCTCCTTGTAGAAGGCGTCACCCGTAGCCCGATAGGCGTTGACCATCGCAACAGCAAACCAGGTACCGTCATGCATCGTATCTAGCGCTTCACCTTGAATGAATTGGTCGTGCTGGCCCTTTCGCGAGACACGGAAATACTCGTAGATCATCCCCCTCTGGGCTGAACCCTCCGTCCGCTTCAGATGGTTGCTGACCACAAACTCGGCCAGCTCGCGCATGAACTGCCGAGTCTCGGGCGCGCTCATCGGCCCCTTGACATGCGCCTCTGACCAATTCGGATCACGGTCAGCACACACCTGCGCTCCTGAGGCTACCGTCATGAGACTGCCCAGTGCAAGAGCATACACGTATCGTCTTGCTGCCATAATCCCCTCCCTCTCTTGTCTATAACTTAAGCGTTAAGCGTTGAACGTTAAGCGTTCCACCTTCGCGATGCCTACGGCGGACAGGTCAAACTTTTAACTCTCAACGTTTAACTTTTAACTCTTAATTTAAGAAGTTACTCC
>JBAXCC010000047.1:0-17261 GCA_037141675.1 bacterium
CACATGCGGACTTCGGTCTTCATCCTGGGCGATCCCAAGGGCGGTGTGAAACCCGGAAACCTGGGAGCAAACTATGTGTTGCGTCGCTTGATCCGTCGCTCTGTACGTTACGCCAAGTTGCTCGGCATCGCGCCGGGTTATACGCGCACGCTTGCAGAGATCATCATCAACAATTACAAGCATGTCTATCCGGAACTCGAGAAGCATGGCCAGACGGTGATTCATGAACTGGTTGCAGAAGAAGAACGTTTTGAAAAGACGCTCGTGTTCGGGCAGAAGGAATTTGACAAGGTGGCCGAGGCTCTCAAGCAGCACGGACAGACCACGCTCTCTGGGCGTACCGCATTTAAGCTCTATGACACCTATGGTTTCCCGCTGGAGTTTACAGAAGAACTTGCGGCTGAGCAGGGACTGGCTGTTGACCGTGAAGGGTATGACGAAGCCTTCAAGAAGCACCAAGAGACCTCCAAGCAGGGCGATGCGACCTTCAAGGGCGGCTTGGCCGACAATACAGTCGCCACGACGCGCCTGCATTCCGCCACGCACTTGATGCACAAGGCCTTGCAGATTGTGCTCGGTCCACACGCACTCCAGAAGGGGTCGAATATTACGCCCGAACGTTTGCGCTTTGACTTCTCGCATCACGACAAGATGACGCCTGAGCAGATCCAGAAGGTCGAAGATATCGTGAACGAGCAGATTAAACGGGCGCATCCTATTACGGTTGAGACTATGGAGTTTGAAGCAGCCAAAGCCAAGGGCGCCACGGCTCTTTTCGCTGGCAAATATGGCGAACAGGTGAAGGTGTATTCCATGGGCGACTTCTCAATGGAAGTCTGCGGCGGACCTCATGCAACGAACACGAGCGAGCTGGGCGGATTCAAGATCCAGAAGGAAGAGTCCTCTTCTGCGGGCGTGCGCCGCATCAAAGCTGTGATCAAAAATTTGAATTAAGGAAACCCGAGATTATGGAAGCTCAAGCGTGTGATTTGCTGAAGCGACTGGTGGCGACACCGACACCGACAGGTTTTGAATATGACGGCATGAAGGTGCTGGCTGAAGCCCTGAAGCAGGCGGGTGTCAAGGACATGGAGATTGATATCCATGGCAATCTGCGCGCGTGTCTCAACAAGGAAGCTCCCCTGCGTGTGATGATCGAAGGCCATTGCGATGAGATCGGCTTCATTGTCCAGCATATCGATGATGATGGATTTATTTACGTCTCAGCACTGGGCGGTGTGACCGTCCCGACAGTCTTAAGCGAACGCATTATCATTCAGGGCAAGAAGGGCCCCGTGAATGGCGTGTTCGGCGGGCGGCCGATTCATTTGATGTCCCCGAAGGAACGCGAAAATTGCGCCCCCAAGGAGTTGACCGATATCTTTGTCGATATCGGCGCGACGAGTCGTGAAGACGCGCTCAAGCTGGTTTCCTTGGGCGATTGCGCGGTGGTTGATTCCGGGTGGCGGCCGCTGGGCAATGACCGTGTGGCTTGCCGCGGTTTTGATAATCGCATCGGCGCCTTTATTGTGACAGAGATCATGAAGCGGCTGGTGGACAAGAAATTGAATGTCGCCCTGCACATGGTCGCGAGCGTTCAGGAAGAGACCGGACTCATCGGCGGGTATACCTCCGCGTATGACATCAATCCGCATATCGGCTTGTGCGTGGATGTGACCTTTGCGTCAGATGCGCAGAAGGACGACAAGAAGAGCGTCGGCGATATCCGGCTGGGCAATGGACCTGTGGTGGGGTGCGGGCCGACCTACCACAAAGGTGTACGAGAGTTGATCATCGCTGAGGCTGAGAAGATGAAGATGGAGACGCAGATTCAGGTGCGCAGCCGTGGCACAGGCACGTGCGCTTATGCGATGCGCATGACGCGCTCCGGCGCTGCAGTTGCCCAATTCAGCATCCCGCTGCGCTACATGCATAGCCCGATTGAAACACTCAGTCTTTCAGATGTTGAAAAGACCATCGACCTGATGACCGCGACGATTCTCGCGATCCCCTCGGATATGAATCTGTACCCAAAACAACCCTAGAGAGAGTTGCGTAAAAATAAGGCAATAACGCAATCAGGCAATAAGGCAATTCACTATGAGCGATTACAATTTTACGACAATCGAGAAGAAATGGCAGAACTTCTGGGAAACGAAGAAGACCTTCAAGGTCAATGATTTCGATACCCACAAGCCGAAATTTTATTGCCTTGATATGTTCCCCTATCCCAGCGGCGCAGGCTTGCATGTCGGCCATCCCGAAGGGTATACCGCCACGGACATCCTCTGCCGGTATAAACGCATGAGAGGCTTTAATGTCTTGCATCCGATGGGGTGGGATGCCTTCGGCCTTCCTGCGGAACAGTATGCAGTCGAGACGGGTACGCATCCTTCTGTCACCACAGGAAAGAATATCAACCGTTTCCGTGAACAGATCAAGGCGCTGGGATTTAGTTACGACTGGGATCGCGAAGTCAACACCACGGATGAAAAATACTATCGGTGGACGCAATGGATTTTTGAACAGCTCTACAAGAAGGGGCTAGCCTACATCGCGGAAGTGCCCGTCAACTGGTGCCCTGCTCTGGGCACGGTGCTGGCGAACGAAGAGGTGATTGACGGCAAGAGCGAGCGCGGCAACCATCCGGTCATCCGCAAGCCTATGCGCCAATGGATGCTCAAGATTACTGAGTATGCTGAGCGTCTGCTGGCCGATCTTGAAACGCTCGACTGGTCCGAAGGCATCAAGGAGATGCAGCGCAACTGGATCGGCAAGTCCGAAGGCGCGGAAGTGACCTTTACGGTTGCGGACGACCTGCCGGTCGCCCCTACGGTCACGGTTTATACGACGCGTCCGGACACGCTGTTCGGTGCGACCTACATGGTTTTGTCGCCGGAACATCCGCTGGTCGACTCCATCACTACGGATGCTCAGCGCGAAGCGGTGAAGCAGTATCAGGAAGCGTCTTCACGTAAGAGCGATATGGACCGCACGGAATTGGCGACTGAGAAGACGGGCGTCTTCACCGGCGCGTATGCGATCAATCCAGTCACAGGCAACAAACTGCCGATCTGGCTTGCGGATTACGTGCTCATCAGTTACGGCACGGGCGCCATCATGGCTGTTCCGGCGCATGATACGCGCGACTTTGAGTTTGCACAGAAATTTAATATTCCCGTCGTCTGCATCATCGAACCCGATGCGCAGGAGGCTGCTGCCGAGAAGGTCAATGTGGCGGATGTCTTGGCAGGCAAGGCCTGCTGGACAGGCAACGGCAAGATGATCCGGTCTGCAAATGACCAGGGACTCGATATCAACGGCATGGAGGTCAAGGACTCCAAGCGCGCGACCATTGACTGGCTTGCAGCACGCGGCGTCGGCAAGAGCGCCGTCAAATACAAACTGCGCGACTGGCTCTTCAGCCGTCAGCGTTACTGGGGCGAGCCCTTCCCTGTGGTTCACATGGAAGATGGCACCATGAAGCTGATCGACGAGAACGATCTGCCGGTGCTCTTGCCGCCGATGGAAGATTTCAAGCCAACAGGCACAGGCGAACCGCCGCTCGCCAAGGCCAAGGAGTGGCTGAGCTACGTGGATCCCAAGACAGGCATGAAGGGCGTTCGTGAAACCAACACCATGCCGCAGTGGGCAGGGTCCTGCTGGTATTATCTGCGCTATATTGATCCGGACAACGACAAGATGGCGATTGATCCGGCCAAGGAAAAATATTGGATGCCGGTCGATCTCTATGTTGGCGGTGCGGAGCATGCGGTGTTGCATCTGCTCTATGCGCGCTTCTGGCATAAGGTGCTCTTTGATCTGGGATATGTCTCGACCAAGGAACCCTTCCAGAAGTTGGTCAACCAAGGCATGATTCTTGGAATCTCGCATAAGGACAGCCGTGGGGCGCTGGTGCCTATGGAACTGGTGGACCATCGTCCGGACGGGCCGCATCACAAAGAGACCGGTGAGAAGCTGGTTGAATTTGCCGCGAAGATGTCGAAGTCGCTAAAAAACGTGGTCAATCCCGAGGACGTGATTGGCGAATACGGTGCCGACTCCATGCGCCTCTACGAAATGTTCATGGGCCCGCTCGAGGCGACCAAGCCCTGGAACACGCAGGGTGTCGAAGGTGTCTTCCGTTTTCTGAAGCGCTCCTTCCGCATGATTGCGGAGCAGACGATTACAGATGAGCCCATGAACGCCGATCAGAAGCGCCTGCTGCACGCGACCATCAAGAAGGTCACGGAAGATCTGGACACCATGAGCTTCAACACCGCGATCAGCCAGATGATGATTTTCATCAACGAGTTCAGCGGCAACAAGCCCCTGCCGCGCGAAGCAGCAGAGAAGTATGTGCTCCTGCTCGCGCCCTTTGCGCCGCATCTTGGCGAAGAGTTGTGGGAGATTTTGGGCAAGACGCAGACACTCGCGTACGAAACTTGGCCAACCTACAACGAAGAGTTTATTAAAGTTTCAGAGGTTGAAGTGCTCGTGCAGGTCTTGGGCAAGCCCAAGGCGCGCGTGATGATGCCTGTGGGTGCTGACGAAGCTGCGATGCAGGAAATCGCGCTCAAGCAAGAGGCGGTTCAAACCGCCCTCGCGGGCAAACCCATCCGCAAAGTCATCTGCGTCCCTGGCCGCCTGATCAACATCGTGGCGTAACAATGACGAGGAAAGAAACCAAGCGGGAATGGCTTTGCCGTTGACAAAAAGGCGCGGATAGGGGAAACTAATCCCTTTCATTATTGATTGCTGGCGGACATTTGTACGTTCTCCAGCTAGGAGGTTTAAGTTGGATACACTTGAAGTAATGCGTCATAGTGCGGCGCATGTGATGGCTGCTGCTGTCTGCCGCCTGTTTCCGAATGTGAAGCTGGATATTGGTCCGTCAACGGAAGATGGCTTCTATTATGATTTTGATTTGGAGCATCGCCTGGCTCCTGAAGACTTCCCCAAGATTGAAGCGGAGATGAAGTCGATTATCAAGGCGGGCCTTCCTTTTGAGCGCCTGGAAGTCACGCGCGAAGAGGCTGCCCAAGCATTTGCCGGACAGACCTATAAGCTGGAGCGTCTGGCGGATATTCCTGAAGGCGAGACAATTTCCCTTTATAAGTGCGGCAATTTTGTTGATCTCTGCCGCGGTCCGCATCTGGCGAAGACCTCAGAGGTGGGCGCGGTCAAGATCATGTCGATCGCAGGTTCCTATTATCGCGGCGACGAAAAGAATCCGATGTTGCAGCGTCTGTACGGCATGGCCGATGTCTCCCAGGAGGCTTTGGATGCCACGCTCGCACGTATTGAAGAGGCGAAGAAGCGCGACCATCGCAAGCTGGGCAAGGAGCTGGAGCTCTTTAGTATCAGCGAAGATGTGGGCCCTGGCTTGGCGCATTGGCACCCGAAAGGCGCGCGCATACGCGTGGCTATTGAAGATTACTGGCGCAAGGAGCACTATCGTTCCGGTTACGAAATGGTTTTCACGCCGCATGTAGGGCGAGCCCATTTGTGGGAGACCTCCGGGCATCTGAGTTTTTATCGCGAAGGCATGTTCCCCTGCATGAACGTGCAGGAGGGCGAAGGATCGCATACATCGACCGAGCAGTATTATGTGAAGCCGATGAACTGCCCCTTCCACATCCAGATTTACAAGACCCGCAAGTATTCGTATCGCGATCTGCCGCTCCGCTGGGCCGAACTCGGGACGGTCTACCGTTACGAGAAGGAAGGCGTGCGTCATGGACTGCTCCGCGTGCGCGGCTTTACGCAGGACGATGCGCATATCTTCTGTACCCCTGAACAGATCGAAGGCGAAGTCCGTCAGACGGTGACGTTCGCCTTGCGCATTTTGCGCCGTTTCGGCTTTAACGATATTACGGCGTTTCTATCGACGCGTCCGGAAAAGGCTGTGGGCTTGCCAGAGCGCTGGGATCAGGCAACTGCTTCCCTGCGCAGCGCGCTTGAAGCCGAAAACATTGCCTATCAGGTTGACGAAGGCGGTGGCGCGTTCTACGGTCCGAAGATCGACCTCAAGATCAAGGATGCGCTGGGACGTCCATGGCAGTTGGGCACGATTCAGTTCGACTTCAACTTGCCCGAGCGCTTTGATATGACCTACGTTGGCGAAGACGGCAAGGAGCATCAGCCTTACATGGTGCACCGTGCTTTGCTGGGCAGCTTGGAACGCTTCTTCGGTATCTTGATTGAGCATTATGGCGGCGCGTTCCCGTTGTGGCTTGCGCCGGAGCAAGTGCGCATCCTGCCGATTACATCTGGGCAGGTCGAACATGCGAACGCACTCGCTGCGAAGTTGCGTGAGAAGGATGTGCGCGTGGGCGTCGATGCGGACAACGAGAAGTTGGGCGCAAAGATTCGTCGTGCACAGTTGGAGAAGGTGCCCTTCATGCTTGTGATCGGCGGTCGTGATGTCGAAGCCGGCGTGGTTTCCGTCAGAAGCCGCGAGACTGGCGACAAGGGCGCCATGACGATGGAAGCCTTTGAGGAACTTTTCAAGGAGGCCTTGAAGGCCTGATTGGACAGATCCGCCTGATCAGGCGGATCACATTAACAGAAACAAACAAAAGGCCGCGAAATCGGCCGTTAGTACAGAGGTGAGCTATCGCTTCATTCATTCGTGTAAACTTCAAAATTCGAGTCCAGACCGTCCGTTTGCTGGATCCAGCAGGACAGATGCTCGGTGTCATGGCAACGCGCGAAGCGCAACGCCTGGCCGATGCGCAGGGACTTGACCTCGTAGAGGTGTCTCCTAACGCAGAACCGCCAGTCTGCAAAATCATGGACTATGGCAAGTTCCGTTATGAGGAGAGCATTAAGCGTAAACAGGCGCGCAAGAACCAGAAGGTTGTTCAGATCAAGGAAGTCAAATTCCATGCCACGACAGATACTGGCGATCTTGAGCATAAGTTGCGCCAGATTAAGAGTTTCATCGACGAGGGCGACAAGGTCAAGATTACCTTGCAATATCGGGGACGTGAAAATGCGCATAAGGAGATTGGCGTAGAGCTTGTGAACAAGGTTGTTGAAGCTTGTTTGGCTTTCGCCATCACCGAGCAATCGCCGAAACTCATTGGCCGTGTGCTGGGATGTATGCTCGCACCGAAGCCGGTCAAAGCAGGCAGCGGCGGAGGCGGAGGAGGAGGCGGCGGCGGACACCAGACGCAGGCAGCTCAGAAGACAGAGCAGCCCCAGCATCAAGCGCCGAAGGCGGCCGCGCGTACCGATTTTGATCCGCTCCAGATTTAAGCCCTGAAGCAGTCTGCGCTGTTCATTATGCGGTGGTTCAACTATGGACCGTTGTATCTTACATATTGACATGGATGCTTTCTTTGCATCTGTGGAACAGCGTGACCGGCCTGAACTACGCGGTAAACCTGTGGTTGTCGGCTCTCCGCCTGATCAACGGGGCGTCGTCTCAACCTGTTCTTATGAAGCGCGTGTCTTTGGCATTCACTCGGCTATGCCATCCCGGGAGGCGTATCGCCGCTGTCCGCATGCGGTCTTTCTTCCTCCAGACATGGCCCGTTACGATGAGGCATCACGAAAAGTCTTCGAGATATTCGAGCGCTTCTCTCCGCTGATCGAGCCTGTCTCGTGTGATGAGGCATTTATCGATGTGACTGGCGCGCATACGCTCTTCGGCTCCGGCGAATCCATGGCCAAACAACTGCGAGCCCTGATTCATAAGGAGGTCAGCCTGGCTGCCTCCGTGGGTGTGGCGCATAACAAATTCCTGGCCAAACTGGGGAGTGAACGCGCCAAACCGGATGGACTTTTTGTCGTGCCGCACACACGGGATGGGATCATCCGTTTTCTAGGCGCCATGAAGGTCGGCAACCTCTGGGGTGTCGGAAAGGTGACAGGAGAAGCCCTGACCCGCGCCGGATACCATACGGTCTCGGATATTCAGAAGGCTGATCCGAAAAAAATTGAGGCGCTCTTTGGCGCGCGCTTTATGGAACACATCATGGCGCTCGCCTTTGGAGAAGATAGCCGAGCGGTGGAGACGGACAACGTTGAAAAAAGTATTTCGCGTGAATACACCTTTCTGACGGATTGTTCGGATCGCGAAGAGATCCGCGATGTGATCCGCGGGCTGGTCGATGATGTGGGCCAGCGTGTGCGGCGCCATGGGTATTATGCGGCGACGGGCCGCATGAAGATGCGCTGGTCGGACTTTAAGACGATCTCGCGCCAGGCGCCCTTTGATGTGCCGGTGTGCGACGATTTTTCTTTTCGAGGCATGGCACTCAAACTCTTCGAAGCAGAAAAATTAATCCAGCCTGTCCGTTTGATTGGATTCGGTGTGACGGGGTTGAGTTCGCATCCTCGCGAGCAGTTGACGCTCTTTGGCGATGAAACCGTGAGCCATGCAAAAAAAGAAAAGCTTTGCCGCGCAGTGGATGCGTTACGGGCAAAGCTGGGCGAAGATGCTGTCCGGCATCTCAATCAGACCCGGACACCGCGTCATGACGCGGGAAGCAGTTGACGTCCGGCCTCGAAGGCCTTGATGTTCATGTCGAGAAGCTTAGCAGGAATGCGCTCCTTCATGGCCTGTTCCCATAATGTCAGCTCAAAGGGCATCAGCCTGGAGATGGCGCCCGCGACAACCATATTCATGGCGCGCGTATTGCCGAGGTTCTTGGCAACGCTGAGCGCATCGATGTATAACGCGCCCGGATACTCGGCTTTGAGCCGCTCGGAAAGATCGGCAACTGCGGCTTGCTGTCCGCTCGAGACAGTGACGGGAGTCATGTTCATGTCATTGATAAGCACCTTGCCGGTCGGGGCCAGCAAATGACGCCACCGAAGCGTCTCAAGCCGTTCAAACGAGACCAGCAAATCGCTGGTGCCGTCAGAGATGATCGGCGAATAGACCTTGTCGCCAAAGCGCACCTGGCTGATCACGCTACCGCCGCGTTGCGCCATACCATGGACTTCGCTCTTCTTGACATCCAGGCCGGCGAGCGCGGCTGTCTTTGCAAGAATGTCGCTGGTGAGCAGGATGCCCTGTCCGCCGACACCGACTAATGATACATTGACTGTCTTCATAAATGGTAGTCCTTTGCTTTATCGAATCTGAGAGATGGCGCCAAATTTACAGACTTGTGTGCAGAGGTTGCAGCCTGAGCATTGCACAGGATCGATATGCGCCTTGAAGCGTTTGCCATCCGCAATGGCTTCGCCGCGCTCAATGGCGGGGCAGCCGAGCTTGAAGCAAGCGCCGCACGCTTTGCATTTCGCGCTGTCCGCAGCAAAGGTGCCTGCGTTCATCAGCTTGGCGGCGAGCCTGCAGGGACCGTAGGCAATGATGACGGAGGGTTCGGAGGCATCAAGCGCCTCGGTCAGCACCAGTTCAAGAGCCTTCAGGTCATACGCATCGACGCGCACGACGTGCTTGAAGCCCATGCCCTTCGCCACTTCCGCGATGTCTGTGACTGGAGCAGTGTCGCCCGTGAGCGTCTTGCCGGAGCCGGGATTTTCCTGATGGCCGGTCATGCCAGTAATGCGGTTGTCGAGCACGATGGTGGGGACCTTGCCGCCGTTGTACAGGACGTTCAAGATGCCGGTAAGGCCGGAGTGGAAGAAGGTCGAGTCGCCGATGACCGCGCACTTGCGTCCGGGCAGTCCGGCCTTCTCCATGCCGAAGATGTTGCCGATGCACGCACCCATGCAGATCGTTGTGTCCATGGCGTTAAGCGGAGGAAACGCGCCCAGCGTATAGCATCCGATATCGCCGGCGACTGTGGCGCCGAGCTTCGAAAGCATGTAGAAGACGCCACGATGCGAGCACCCTGAGCAGAGGACAGGCGGTCGCGTGGGGAGTTCGGCATCGCCGCGTTTGGGCGTGGAGATTTCGGTGTCGCCCAGCACTTCCTTGCGGAGCGCCATCAAGCGCATTGGGTTGACCTCCATCATGTTCAGTTCCGTCTGATGTTCAACGATCATGATGCCAAGTGCGCGGATTTGTTCTTCCAGTACAGGGTCAAGTTCCTCAACGATCAGCACCTTCTCGACCTTTGCGGCGAACTGCTTGATGAGTTCAGACGGCAAGGGGTTGGAGAAGCCGAGTTTCAGGACACTGAACTCTGGGAAGACCTCCTTCACATACTGATACGTGATGCCCGCGGTGATGATCCCCAGGCGCGTATCTGCCAGCTCGATCCGGTTAAAGGGCGTTTCGCATCCGTAGGCGCGTAAGGCGCGTGTACGGTCCTCTGCCTTAATGCGGGCTGGACGGGCAAACATGGGGACTTGCACATAATGCTTGATGTCTTTGACATAAGGCTTACGCTCCGCCTTGCGAGGTGCAAAGTCATCCCCGATATCCACGATGGTCGAGGTGTGTGAGGTGCGGGTTGTCAGGCGAACGAATACGGGTACGAGGAATTTTTCCGAGACCTCGAAGGCCTCCTGGACCATGTCAAACGTCTCCTGGCTATCTGCTGGCTCAAAGAGTACAGCACGTGCAAACTTGACGAGGTTGCGGGAGTCTTGTTCGTTCTGGGAGCTGTGCATGCCTGGATCATCGCAAATGATGATGACGAGCGCGCCATTGGTTCCCACATACGAATACGTCATGAGCGGATCCAGTGCGACGTTGAGTCCGACATGCTTCATGGCGGTCAAGGAGCGCGCTCCGGCGATGGAGCCGCCAATGGCAACCTCCATGGCGACTTTCTCATTCACAGCCCACTCGCAATTGATCGTCTCCTTGAATTTGGAGATATATTCAAGAATCTCGGTGCTTGGCGTGCCGGGGTAGGCAGATGCCACGGTGCATCCAGCCTTTGCGGCTGCATACGCAACGGCTTCGTTTGCAGACAACAGTACTTTTTTACTCATCATTCACTCCAAAAATAATAAAGTCGAAAGTATAACAAAGCGAAGGGAATTAGTGAAGAACGAATATCCGCTTTACAGCACAGGAACGGCTCGTTACAATGGGGCGCATGTTGACTCCCGAATTTCATAAAAAGTTTATGCGTCAAGCCCTGCATGAGGCTGAGCGCGCTGCCGAGGCAGGCGAAGTGCCGACCGGCTGTGTGATCATCCGTATGCCGTCGGAGGCCGAGGAAGGCATCGTGAGCGGCAGAATCATTGCGCGTGCGCATAACCAGACGGAGATGCTCAAAGATCCGACCGCACATGCGGAGATATTGGCCATCACGCAGGCTGCTGCCGCATTAGGGGACTGGCGGCTGACGAATACGATTTTGTATGTGACCAAAGAGCCGTGCGCCATGTGCGCCGGCGCGATCGTGCTGGCGCGGATTCCGTTGGTGGTGTGGGGGCTTTCAGATCCCAAGCGCGGCGGCCACTCCGTCTTTTCGATCCTCAATCATGAAGGACTTAATCATCGGCCCGAGATTCTGCCGGGTGTGATGGAAACCGAATGCCGTGAGATGTTCCAAGCCTTCTTTAAGGAAAAAAGAGGCTTGAAGGATGAGCAGAAGTAGAGTATCTTCTTTCGACTATGATTTGTTTGGAAAACGTGTTTCAAGGTTGAACCATAGTTTTGACCAACGCAAGGAGGAATAAAGATGGCTAGAAAAGTAACGTTGTTTACCGGGCAGTGGGCAGATTTGCCTTTGGCTGAGTTGTGCAAGATGGCAAAGGGCTTTGGCTATGAAGGTCTGGAGCTCGCCTGCTGGGGCGACCACATGGACTTGGATGTTGCTTCGAAGAGCAAGGGCTATTGTGAAGACAAGCGCGGACTCCTCAAAGAAAACGGCTTAGAGTGTTTCGCGATCTCCAACCACCTCTCTGGGCAGTTGGTTTCTGACAATATTGATGAACGCCATTACATCTTTGCTCCGAAGGCCCTCAAGGGCGATCCCAAGGCTGCCAAGAAGTGGGCGATCGAGATGCAGAAGAAGGCCGCTAAGGCTGCGAAGAACATGGGCATCAAGGTCGTGAACGGTTTCACCGGCTCGCCGATCTGGCACCTGCTCTACTCCTTCCCTCCCTGCACGCCTGGACAGATTGCAAACGGATACAAAGAGTTCGCAAAGACCTGGAAGCCGATTCTGGATGTCTATGCTGACAACGGCATCAAGTTCGCGCTCGAAGTGCATCCCACGGAAATCGCCTTTGACATCGCATCAGCGCAGCGCACATTGGAAGCATTGGACGGT
The DNA here is from genome assembly GCA_037141675.1 of bacterium. Lineage (GTDB taxonomy): Bacteria > Verrucomicrobiota > Kiritimatiellia > RFP12 > UBA1067 > CAIZQW01. Next base: position 12,156 of record JBAXCC010000047.1, read on the forward strand.
CATCCAGCCTTTGGTTTCAACTTCGACCCGTCGCACTTTGGTTATCAGGGCGTGGACTATGTGAAGTTCATCCGCACCTTCCCGGATCGCATTTTCCACTGCCATATGAAGGATGCATGGTGGGGACATGGTGACGGCACGGTTGGCGTGTTTGGTGGACATACGGAATTTGCTGATCCGCGCCGCTTCTGGGACTTCCGCTCCTTGGGTCATGGAGATATCAATTTCGAAGAGATCATTGTCGCGCTCAATGACATTCGCTACACAGGGCCGCTCTCGGTCGAGTGGGAAGACTCCCGCATGGACCGCTGCCACGGCGCCAAGGAAGCCTGCGAATTCGTCAAGAAGGTCGACTTCGCGCCCAGCGCTATCGCCTTCGACGGCCAGTTCGACCGGTAAGCGTGTTGGCAGCACGAGCCCTTCGCTTCGTCTGACGACTTGCTACGGGCTCATGGACGAAGCGAAGTCCATGGGACGTAGCGAGTCTATGCACAGAAAGGAGCGCCGGCCATGATCTATGCTACCGAAGCGAAGCTCGCTTCGCGTGCAAAGGCATTGGGTGAGAGCGCATCTGCTGGTGGCTTTGCAGAACTCCAGACATATTGCGCCTCGGAATCGCCTTTGGTGCGGCGTATCGCGGCATCGGCTATCGGCAAGATGTCGGGTGTGGTGAAGGCAAAAGAGGCTGTGGCCACGCTCATGCCATTGCTTACAGATGGCCATCCGCAGGTCAGGCAGTATGCCGCCAAGGCATTGAGTGCCTTTGGAGCAGACGCGGGAGAGGCCCTTCCTGTTTTGCGCGATCTGTACCGCAATCCGTTTGAAAAAGATTATGTGAAGCGAAGCGTCAAGAGTGCAGGTGTGATCATCAAGGAGGCGGAGGCCACCCGCAATAAAGCGGTTGTGCACACCTGCTCGCGGTGCGGTGTGCGCGTGCAGCCCGATGAGTATGCCCGCAGCCAGCGTTTCTTCCAGCGTATTTTCTGTGATGCGTGTTTTGACGAAACCGCCACAGAGCGGCGCAACTGGGAGACGAAAGTCGAAGACAAGAAGACCCTCAAGACGCTCAAGGGTACGCTCGTACAGTCGGCTGGCGAAAAGCAGGTGGCTGAATGGCTGGAACGAAAGGGCATCCCGTATCGTTACGACGGACGATTGCGCATTATTGAGGGTTTCCAGATCCGCCCGGATTTCTATCTGCCGGAGCTCGACGTCTATATCGAGTATTGGGGACTGGATACGCCTCGCTACAAGGCTGGCATGTACCTCAAGCAAGATCTCTATATGCATGCTGCCAAGAAACTCATCTCCCTTTATCCCTCTGATCTTGCAACGCTCGACTCCGTGCTGTCCGCAAAACTGGAGGCGCTTAAGATGACGAAATGAACGAAGAGTTTATGTGCATAGACGGAGACCGTATCTCGACGATCTAATTACGGAAGTGATGTAATTCGTTATTCCAGATGCTGGCCGGGGTGGGCGAGCCAGTCGGGCAGGACGGCACCGAGGCTGGCGGGTTCGAAGCGCGCGGTCGCGAGTAGGTCGAGTGGCTGCCATTTAAAGCCGATCCAGTCCTCTGTGGCGGAGAGGGGCTTGTCAGGGGAGACCCCGTCAACGGTCAATTCGAAAACCAGATTGATCTCTGACTTCTCCTCGCCTTTTTGGACGAAGGAATGCTCACAACAGCCAAGGAAGCGTCCGGCTTGGGAGGTGCGGCCGAGCTCCTCCTGAATCTCGCGCACAAGAGCTTGGCGACCGGTTTCGCCAAAATCAATGTGTCCGCCCGGCAGGTAGGAGATTCCGGATTTGCGTCCAAAGCAGAGTAGAAGTTGATTGTCCATCACGCAGACGCCGCGTGCGATCACTTCGATGGTGTTTGAGTTTGTCATGATTCGAAAATATAGCATGATTGTGTTTTTTAGACAAGATTGGCTTGGATTTTTTAAGCGAATCCGATATAGTCTTAAAACCTTTTTGCTGTTTTTGAAGGCTTAAAGGAGTACTAATAGATTCAAAAGGAGTCATACGACATGAAGAGTTCATGCATGTTTCTACTGTTGGCTACGGGTATTTGTTCCATGCAGGTTTGGGGCGCTGACTGGACTCAATGGCGTGGTAGCAATCGCGATTTGATCATTACAGAGAAGGGGCTTCTGCCCTCTTGGCCGGAAGGCGGACCGAAGCAATTATGGCAAGTCAATCTGCCGGGGGTTGGGTATTCCGAGCCAATCCTTGTCAAGGGCGTGATGTATATCACCGGCAATGAGGGAAAAAAGGGCGATCTGACCGGGTACCTCTATGCGATCAACCCAAAGACAGGCGCTACGTTGTGGAAGCAGCCGTATGGACCGGAATGGGATAAGAGTTTCGAATGCGCTCGCACATCGCCGACCGTGGTGGGCAATCTTCTCTATCTGATGAGCGGTGAGGGCGGAATCGCCTGTTTTGACATCAGCCTCAAGAAGAAGGTCTGGTTTGTTGACACCTTTAAAGAATACGGTGGTCGCAATATTACGTGGGGCATTGCTGAAAACCCCTTGGTGTATGATAACAAGGTGATCTGTCAACCTGGCGGACCGGATACATCGGTCGTAGCTTTGGATGCAAAGACAGGCAAACTGATCTGGAAGAGCAAGGGTTTGAGCGAGCGCAGCGCGTATTGTTCACCGGCGTTGCTGACAATCGGCGGTAAACGTCAGGTCGTCACGATGTTGGAAGACAACATTGTCGGTGTTTGCGCAGAGAAGGGCACGCCGCTGTGGAAGGTCGCCCACCGCAACAAATACGCTGTTCATCCGAATACGCCCATATTAGTAGGCGAAAACAAGATATTTGTCTCCTCCGGATACGGTCACGGCTCCGAGATGATTGAGGTCAGCGGTGGCGATGCGAAGATTGTCTGGAAAGACAAGTCCAGCGACAATCATTTCCAAGGCGCTACGCTGTATGAAGGCCGCATTTTCAGTTCCGGCGGCGGGAAGCTCTCCTGTTTCAATCCCAAAGATGGAACAGAAATGTGCAAAGTGGAGGGAGCCAAGAAAACCTCCTTCTGTATTACACCTGTGGGCATGATTACGTACGATGAAAATGGCGGGAACGTGATGCTGGTGGATGTCAAGTCCTGTCCTTGCAAGGTCATTTCCTCCTTTAAGATCAACTACGGTGATGGACCGCATTGGTCATCGCCGGTTGTCTCTGACGGCATCCTGTATCTGCGCCACGGCAAAGGTGTCGCCGCATTTGATATTCGTGCAAAGTAAAACAGAATACGTGTGCGACCTACGGTCGCGCACAGGAGTGGAATCCCATGAAAAACGCGGTAATGACAATAGCCACGGCCAGTGTGTTGGCGGTGTGTTTGACGGGTTGTATGTTGTGTAAGAAAGGGCAAGGCATGAATGGCAAAGAGTCTTCAGTTGTGGTTAAACCCTTTGGCAAGACCAAGGATGGCCAACTCGTTCATCAATATACGTTGACAGGAGCCGGTGGCGTGGCCATGGACGTCATTGATTACGGCGGCAAGATCGTCCGTCTGTATACGCTAGACCGCACCGGAAAAGCCATTGATATCACGGCTGGATTTAATGATGTGGCAGGTTATGAGACCTATGACTCCTATTTTGGATCATTGATTGGACGTTACGGCAACCGCATTGCGAATGGCAAGTTCACGCTGGACGGTAAGACCTATACGTTGCCGACGAACAATGTCCCGAACGGCATCCCTTGTTCGCTCCATGGCGGGACTAAGGGCTTTGATGCGGTAGTGTGGCAAGCCGAGCCTTTGACAGAGGGCAAGACAGTCGGGCTGAAGCTTTCGATGACCAGCCCCGATGGCGACCAGGGGTATCCTGGAACACTCAAGATACAAGTCACCTACTGGCTGACGCCTGAAAATGTCTGGCGCATTGAATACAACGCCACCACGGATAAGGCGACGCCGATCAACCTCACCCAGCACCTCTACTTCAACTTTAAAGGCGAAGCGAGCGGCGACATTCTGGATCATGAACTGACCCTCTTTTCTGAAAAGATCACTCCTGTGGACAAGGGGCTCATTCCCACCGGGAAGCTGGCCTCTGTCAAGGGGACGCCCTTTGATTTCACCACGCCGCACGTAATAGGCGAACGTATCAACGCCAAGAACGAACAGCTCGAATTCGGCGGCGGCTACGACCATAACTGGATTCTCGACAATCCGAATGGCAAGCTGCTGAAGGCTGCGGCACTCTTTGAAAAGACCACAGGACGGTATATGGAAGTCTGGACAACGGAACCGGCGATCCAGTTCTATTGCGGCAACTTCATGACCGACAAGATGCCCAGCAAGACAAAAGGCAAGAACATCTGCTACCGTGGTGGTCTCGCGCTGGAAACCCAGCATTCGCCAGACTCCCCGAATCAGCCGAACTTCCCGTCGACGATTCTGCGTCCCGGCGCAGTCTACAAGACAACCACGGAATATCGCTTTGGAATAAAATAAGGGATGTGCATAGCATACTAGTTGCCGAGTAGTACGGAAGTTGTTAAGGAAGGAAACACGAGCATGCAGAACGTAACGCTAGGGTGGATGGATTACAGCATCATGTTGATTTATGTCGGGGCGGTACTGGGTATCGGTCAGGCTCTCCGAAAATATATGAAGTCGAGCAACGACTTCTTTCTCTCGGGCCGGTCTATTCCAGCCTGGGTCACCGGGTTGGCCTTTATCTCGGCTAACTTGGGTGCGCTGGAACTGGTCGGTATGGCGGCCAGCGGTGCCAAGTACGGAATGATGACCTGTCATTTCTACTGGATTGGCGCCATCCTCGCGATAACCTTCCTTGCGGTATTCATGATGCCGTTCTACTACGGGTCCAAGGCGCGCTCGGTACCTGAATACCTGAACATGCGGTTTGACGGCCGGGTCCGGTGTCTGAACTCCATCACCTTCGCCGTGATGACCGTCTTCGCCTCCGGTATCTCGATGAATGCCCTGGCCAAGCTTCTGCAATCGCTCCTCGGATGGGACTATCACCTGAGCCTCTGGATCTGCTCGGGCGTTGTGCTTTTGTACGTGCTCAAGGGCGGACTGACGTCGGCCATTTACACGGAAGTATTGCAGTT
>JBAXCC010000048.1:0-16838 GCA_037141675.1 bacterium
TCATTAGAAGCGTGGGGTGCAGTGAAATGGCCCGCGTGGAAAGACGGCACGATTGTCTTCAAGGTGGATTGCCGGCCGTACGGTGTTGGATCGTGCGACCCGTGGTATGCCCGGTGCCATCGGGATTTTGGCGGAGCGCTGGCTGATTGGGTCAAAACGGACGTGGCGGACTGGAAAGACAACATGCGACTCTATACGGAGCGAGTCTTGCGCGAGGAACGGCTGAAGGAACTCGATGTTGACGTGGAATCGCTCCGCGCGGCCTATCAGTTAGTGAACAAGGTCCCGCCGCCGGAATTTGAACAAGAGTGCACGAAAGTCCGCTCGCAAGACTTGGCCGTCATCAAGGCGTTTCAGGTGCAGGTCACCGGCTTGCGTCGGAAGGTTTTGTTCTCACATCCCGGCTTGGATTTTGATGTGCTGCTTTTCAACAAACGTCAGCCGCCTTCGTCGGCCTCACACAATGTCGATCAATATCTAGGACGGCATACGCGGCCTTGTCCGGGATTGGTGGCGTTGACGGATTGGAAAACGGACAATCCCAAGCCGCGCTTGATTCTCAAGGACAAGCTGCCAGCAGGCTCCATCCTTCATCCGGATTTGTCGTATGACGCTTCGCGTGTGCTCTTCTCGTTTTGCGATCACACCGAACCGACGGCGCAGAATCGGCGGTTTTTGATCTACGAAGCGGCTGTGGACGGTTCGTGGGTGCGGCAGGTGACCGGAACGAAGAACGATCCGATGACACGTGAGGAAAGCCGATACACAGTTATGATCGAGGACTTCGATCCATGCTATTTGCCGGACGGCGGATTTGTTTTCACCTCGACACGTGGCCAGGGTTTCGGGCGCTGCCACGGCGGGCGGTATGCACCGTCATTCTACCTCTACCGTGGCGAGTTGGATGGTAGTGGAATCCGGGTGTTCTCGTATGGCGAGGCCAACGAGATTGATCCTGCAGTCTTGAACGATGGGCGCGTCGTCTATAACCGATGGGACTACATCAACCGCCACGATTGCCGGTTCCATAAACTCTGGACGGCCCGGCCCGATGGCGCCAGTGTGGCCAATTACTATGGCAACCTGACTCCCAAGCCGTTGTCGGTGGCCGAGCCAGTTGTTGTGCCGGGATCGAGCAAGATCATGGCGACGGCTACCGGCCATCATTCTTACACGGCGGGATCGATTCTGTTGATTGACGTGGCCAAGGGCGATGAAGGGGAAGAACCGCTGACGCATTTGACTCCCGAAGTGCATTATCCGGAGTATCCCGGCTTGGATTTTCCGGAAAGCAACTACTGCAACCCACAGCCAATCAGCGAAAACCTGTTTTTTGCCGCCTGGAGTCCGAACCCGGTGCTCGACATTCATATGCGAAAGGCTATGGACAACGCCTTCGGGATTTATTTGGTCTTTCACGTCAACGGCAAAGCCTACCGGGAACTCATCTATCGCGATCCGGACATCTCTTGCTTCGAACCCATTCCGGTCAAAAAGCGTAAACGTCCGCCCGTGCTCTCCACCGCAATGGACACATCATTGAAATCACAATTCGGCACCTACTCGATTTGGAACATTTACGAAAGCACGCAACCGATTCCCGCAGGCAGCATCAAAAGTTTGCGGGTTAACGAAATCCTAAACCAGACGACCGCCCGCGCGCCGAACCGCAGCTGGATCATGCACGAGATTGCCAAAAAGATTCTCGGAACGGTCCCTGTCGAACCGGATGGCTCCGTCACTTTCCGCGCCCCGGTCGGCAAGCGGCTGCAATTGCAGGCCCTCGACGCCAACGGAATGGCCGTGATGACCATGCGGACATTTATCTACTTGCAGCCCGGCGAAAACGCCAGTTGCGTCGGTTGCCACGAACCGCGCGGCCAAGCGTTGCAGTACCGGATTAACCTCCGCACGCCGCCGCCAACACGCGAGATCATGCCACCCGCCTATCCGTCGCGCACCGACGGCTTCAACTATGCTGTGGCTGTCCAGCCGGTCTGGGACCGCTACTGTATTTCGTGTCACGGTCTGAAAGACAAGCAGGCCGGAGGCGTAAATCTGCTCGGCACCTACAAGACCTGCAAAGTCAACAGCCCGCCCGGCGGCGAAGCCCGGCTCAGTGAATCTTACGTTTCGCTCGTCACACGCCCTGGCTACTTTGCGAAGCTGGACAACAATCAGCAGCCCAACTTCAGCACGCCGTACGAAGCTTTCGCCGCCAAGAGCAAGCTGCCAGAGTTGCTGATGAAAGGTCACCAAAAAGTCAAAGTGGATGCGTTGAGTCTCCAATGCGTCATCGACTGGCTCGACCTGAACGGCCAGTGTTACGGAAATTATTCGTTCAACCGTGATGAAGACCGTCAGCCATCGCCGGAAGGCGAAAAATCGTTGCGCGCTGCGATTGCCGCCCGGTTCGGCCCTGAATTGGCTCGCCAACCATTCGAAGCGCTGGTGAACAACGGCTTGATTTCCGAGAGCCGCATTCTCAAAGCACCATTGGCCATCGAGGCCGGTGGTTGGGGACAGATCACGAATGGCTGGACATCGCTAGGCGATTCTGGCTTCATCGAAATGAAAAAGTTCGTGGAAGCATCGTTGCAACCTCTGGCGGTCTCAGATGCCAACGGCGTTTGCAATCATGTCAAATGCGAATGCAACAGTTGCTGGGTGAAAGTCGTAGAAGACGAGTTTGCCGCTAAGCCCAAAAAATAAGCTAATTCTTCAAGTAAAGACGAGGAGGTCTGATATGGCGATTATGCATAGTCTGTATCGTGAAGCCGGGAGCGTCAGGATCAATCCTGACACCTGTACGCAATGCGGTGCGTGTGCAGGGATATGCCCGTCCGCTGTGTTGGCTATGGAGGACGGAAAAATTTGTGTTCACGCGGATTCACCCTTTGGGTGCATTGCCTGCGGCCATTGCATGATGGTGTGTCCGGTTGCGGCCGTGAGCGTGAATGGACGCGGTGTTTCTCCTGATGACGTGACACCTCTGCCTGCTCCAGAGAAGCGGGCAGATGAGGAGCAGCTCGCCAACCTGATGCTCAGCCGTCGCAGTGTCAGGCAGTTCACCGACCAGGAGGTGGATGAAACACTTCTGGCGCGTATTGTGGGTATGGCGTCCATGGCGCCGATGGGTATTCCGCCGTGGGATGTGGGGTGCGTGATGGTGTGCGGCCGCCCGGCGATCCGTCAACTTGCCGCCAAGGTGATCAGGGGGTATGAAGGCTTCCTCAAAATATTCAAGCCCTGGGTGCTCGCACTCATGCGTCCGTTTGTTGGGAAAGAAAAATATGAGATGTTTGCAAACTTTGTCCGTCCCCTTGCGCAAGCGTATGTTCAGTCTTCTCGCTCTGGCCAAGACAAACTCTTCTATGATGCGCCGGCGCTTCTGATCTTCCACCATTCACCTTATGCGGATGCGGTGGACGCCTCCATTGCCTGCACATATGCTATGCTGGCGGCTGAGACCATGGGGCTTGGCAGCACGATCATTGGCGGCGCGCCTCCGATCATTCAGCGCAACAAGGCGCTGTGCAAGCGTTTGGGAATACCGCCTGGCAACACGCCCGCGATCGCGTTGATCATCGGTTATCCAGCAACCCAGTTCCGCTTTGCCATACACCGTCACTTCTCGCACGTCAGTACGGTGGGCGGGTAATATTCTAAACTAACGCCTCGATAAGGACGTGCTTCCTTAAGACTTGCGCATGGCGCGGAGCAAAGTCAGCAGGGGTTTGGGTCGTTGCGTTTGCGCTACCGCAGGCGAGGCCGAATGCGATGGCTTCAGGAAGCGGACGGCGCTTCAGGAGTTTGCAGACGATGCCGGCTGTGGTGCAGTCGCCGCTTCCGATCGGATTGATCACCTGGTCGAGTTTAGGCGGCGTGAGACGCCAGTGTTTGCCATTGCTGGTCATCAAATAGGTGGGCTTGGCTCCTTGCGTGATCACGACATTCTGAGCGCCCCTGGCGATCAGTTCGTTCATACAGGACAACAACTGTTGTTCACTGGTGATTTCACGTTTGAAGGTGATCGCCAATTCATGTTGGTTGAGTTTTATGAGCAGGGGCCTTTCAGAAAGTACATGAAGGAGAGGCGCTTTGTGGGAGTCAATGATAACAGGAATTCCACGCTTCTGCGCTGCGCGGACAAAGGGCAGATAGAAGGTCTCTTCAACAAAGGGGGGCAAGGTGCCGCTGATGACCAGCGCAGAGGCGTCAATGATATGCTCCAGATTATCGCGCATAAAACGCTTGAGAGCGGCTGCGCCCGGATTCGGGGCCTCTTCGACGAGTTCGGTGATGGTATTGTGCCGCTGATCCAGTAACGTGGTGCAGATGCGGGTATTCGACTTCATTGAGGTCTGAACGGAGGTTACGCCATAAGTCTTGAGGAACGCGTCTATTTTGCGTCCAATTGCGCCGCCATTAAGGCCCGCGACTTGGACAGGCATGGAGAGGACGGAGAGCGCCCGCGCGGTATTAAGGGCCTTTCCGGCTGCGCTTTCAATCACCACCTTGGCACGGTTGACCTCATTGATGTCAAGCGCATCAAAGAGGAGGGTGCGTTGAAGGGCAGGGGTTAATCCGAGGCAGAGTATTTTTTTCATGGGTTTGAAATTAAAAAAGGCGTGACTCAATTTTATTGAATCACGCCCTTGTTAGTCATAAAAGCATCACCTATTTTTTACGCAGCTCGTTGCGGCTGGCTTCATCGCCGACGCCATGGATGAAGACATCCACGCGACGATTATCAGGTGTGCCGTTGATGAGGTCATGCGGGACTTTCGGACGGGAGAATCCATAACCGACGGTTGACATCTTGCTTCCCTCGCATCCCGTGCTGACCAAGTAGCCCTTCACGACATCCGCGCGGCGTTCGGAGAGCTTCTGGTTATAAGACGCTACGGATTTAGCACGACGGTCAGCGTGCCCTTCCACGGAGACGGTCACGTTCGGATTCTTTGCCGCTGCTTTCTTGATGACGCGCGCAATCTCGTTCAAGGCGGAATAGTATTCAGGCTTGATGACGGTCTGGTCATAGTCGAAGTTGATATAGACTTCGAGAATCATCACGTCCTTCGCGCCTACAGGTGTCGCATCTTTCAAGACGCCCGGGAATGGGTCGTAGGTCGGTGCCTCGACGGGCTTGCTCGCTTTTTCACTGCCACCGAAGCGGTAGAGCATGCCGAGTTCAGCCGTGGTGATGATTCCTTCATCCGTGTTATTGGCGGCTGGCTGGATGCCAGTCTTGGCTTCAGCGCGTACCGAAAGATTATCGGTGATGTGATAGGCCAGTCCAGCGCCAATACGAGGAGCTATAAACCCATAACTTTCATTATCACAAAGCACATCGCCGTTTGAGAAGAGGAATGCGCCACCAGCGGTGAGGTAGGGGTCAAACTTATACTGTTTGTCCATCAGATGGAAGAGGACATCCGCTGTCACGCCACCCATGCTAAAACTGGTATGTCCGCCCCGTTCGCTCACGGACGGGCTGTACAACATGCCGCCTTCAACGGAGATATGGTCTGTCACATCATAACCCAGACGGGCGCTGAAATAGACCGGCTCGTTTCCGGCTGATCCATCCATGATCATCATGCCGACACCCGGAGAGACATACAGACGGTTAGCATCGTCCTTTTCCGTTTGAGTTACGGCATCCAATTTGATGTCTGTCTTATCCGTTGCGGCGGCCTGCTTCTCGGTAGTCTCTTGAGCAAACGATACGCTTGCTACTGAGCATGCTAAAAGTGTGGTAAGTAATGATTTCATAATATTTCTCCTTTTAGAAACGGGTCAATAATAAATGATTTATTCAGTATCTGCAATAGAAAACGGAAAAATTCTAAAAATTTTGATTTATGTTTCCCCTCTTCTGAGTGTGTCCCCAACAGCAAATCGCAGGGGTCTCTTTGAGTCTGCTTGACTTTGGCATACAAAGTGCTATGCTGTGCGAAAACGTAGCTTTTAGGTTTTTGTGATACTAAATAAGGAACTGGAGATGAAACAGATTGATTGGAGTTCACTAGGTTTTAAATACATGGAAACGGAATGTCATATCCGATATACATGGAGGAATGGGGAATGGGACGGCGGGGAGTTGGTCAAGGACCCATACATGAACATTCATATTGCTGCGACCTGTCTGCATTATGGACAGGCGGCCTTTGAAGGTATGAAGGCCTTCCGATGCAAAGATGGCAAGGTGCGCGTGTTCCGTCCGCAAGAAAATGCTGTTCGTCTGGCCACGACCTCGCGTCGCATCTGCATGGCGGAGGTTCCTGAGGCAATGTTCCTGGATGCGCTATCGCGTGTCATCAAGGCGAATGAAGCCTATGTTCCTCCCTACGGGACAGGCGGGTCACTCTATTTGCGTCCGTTGCTCATTGGTACAGGCGCTCAGATCGGTGTGGCTCCTGGGTTGGAATACACCTTCATTGTGTTGGTTGTTCCGGTCGGACCTTATTACAAGGGCGGCCTTCAACCTGTGAAGGCGATCATCTATGATGATTTCGATCGCGCGGCACCGTTGGGTGTCGGGAATGTAAAGGTCGGCGGAAATTATGCGGCAAGCCTCTTCGCTCATGAGAAGGCAAAGCACGATGGATATCCGGTTGAGCTTTATCTGGATGCCAAGGAGCATAAGTACATTGAAGAGTTTGCAACCTCGAATTTTATTGGTATCAAAAGTAATTGCTATGTGACGCCGGATTCTCCATCGATTTTGCCGAGCGTCACCAATAAAACGTTGAAGCAAATCGCAATGGATTTGGGCCTGAAAGTGGATGTCCGTCCTGTGCCTTTTGAAGAGCTGGGCTCCTTTAGTGAAGTGGGTGCCTGTGGTACCGCGGTCGTGGTCACGCCAGTCTGCGAAATTAAGCGCGGTGACATGGTCATTCGCGTGGGCTCGGAGACTGGTTGCGGCCCTGTGCTGCAGAAGCTCTATGAAACGGTTCAGGGCATTCAATACGGCGAGCTGCCGGATCAGCATGGCTGGTGCTGGGACATCGAATAAACTATTATGGCAGGCGTGACACTCAGTCTTGTGCAGCAGCAGCGTCAGATAATGACGATGGTGCCGCAATTGCGTCAGTCGCTGGAATTATTGCAGAAGCCGATTCTTGAGTTGCAGCAAGTGCTCAAGGCGGAAATGGCGATTAATCCAGTGATCGAGGAGATTGTCTATCCGAATGAAGTTCCCATGTCTACGGTCTTGCTGGAGCCTGAGCCGAAGCCCGTCATGGATGAAGGACTGGATTTTAATCCAGATGTGGACGCGATTCTTCAGCAAGACGATGAGTGGCGCGATTATTTTCTACAGGGAATGGAAAATGCCTCCTCCAATAACGAGGAAGAGGAAAAACGGCAGTATTTTTATGATTCGATACCGCAGCAGGTGTCGCTACAGGAACACCTGACGAAGCAGCTTCTGTTGACATCGATATCGGAGGCGGACGCTGCTATTGCCCAACTGATGATTGGGTACATCAACGATGATGGATATTTTGAAGGAAGTATTCCGGACTTGATCATGGTGACGGAGCGCAACGAACACGACTTGCTCAAGATTTTAAAACTCATCCAGACATTTGATCCTGTGGGCATTGGTGCGCGTAACCTTCAAGAGTGTTTGCTGTTGCAACTGAATGAGGTCGATGATTCTCCCTGGGAAGAAGAAGCTCGGCTCCTGATTGAAAAATATTTGGAACGGCTGGCAGCGCATGATGAAAAATATTTGTGCAAGGCCCTCTCCTTGGAGCCCCATGAACTTAAGCGCCTGATAGCCTTTATTCGCACGTTCAATCCGCGTCCTGGACGTGACTTTGAGACAACGTCCCCGCAACAGTATGTCGTGCCAGAAGTATTTATCGTTCGGAAGCATGGAAAGTATGTGGTTGAACTGGACAACAAATTATTGCCACATATCCGCATCAGCAAGCACTATCGCGACATGCTCAGCAATCCTGCTGTCTCCGCAAAAGACAAGTCCTATATTCGTGAGCGCATTCGCTCGGCAGCGTTTTTCATCAACAGCAAGCAACAGCGCCAGGAGACGATCCGAAAGATTTCCCAAGTGATTGTGGATACGCAGACACCCTTTTTTGACAAGGGTGTTTCTGCCTTGCGTCCGTTGACGATGTCCGACGTGGCGGCGAAAGTGGGCATGCATGAAACAACGGTCAGTCGTACCGTATCCGGTAAATATATACAGACCCCCCGTGGCGTGTTTGAATTGAAATATTTCTTTACGACGGGCCTCAAGACTGCAAGTGGCGGAACGGTTTCGAACAGATCGATTCAGGACGAGATCAAGCAATTGGTTGAGGCTGAAGATTTGGCTGAACCGTTGTCCGATCAGGCGATTGAAGCGATGCTTGCGGAGAAGGGCTTCAAGGTTGCGCGTCGCACCATCGCCAAATATCGCGGTGTTCTCAAGATTGCGCCGTCGCACCAACGCAGAAGGGACTAGCTGTATAGTCTCCCCGTCTTTGAGTCCTGGCCTAACGTCACGGGTCAGCGGATCACGCACCCCGGCGCGACTCTTGCCCCGTAAGAGGCGTGCCGCGGGTGAGAAATACGCTGGAACCAATTGTTGGGGCCGTTCTAAGTTTCATTCTCATATCGTCCGTAGGTTGCTACCTGATTATGATTCTCCTTCCAGACCGAAACAGTAGAACCCCGAGACCCGAGAAGGCCAGGCTGCCAGGGACCAATAGAAGGCTGTAGTTCGACGAGGCGAAGACTGCGACAATAATGGCAACACTTTCAAGCAAGAGAATGATCTTCGTGGGGATCGATGCCCAGACCGCAATGCCGGTGCACGCCAAGAGATAATATATTCCGCCTGCAGTGATCAGGACTAACACCGGCAACAAGCGAGCATCCTGGAAAATGAGGAGAAAGAGAAACAGCGCCGCATAGGCGAGACTTAACAGGCAGATTCCGATGCCGCCCAAGGTCAAAAGCCAGCCAACAAGTTTCTTCTTCACGTCATCGCCTCCCCCAACGTCAGAGGCTAGACACGCCGCGTAGCGGTGTTGTCTACGCCGACTGGTTCGAGCTTTATCTGTTTTTCCAATAATCTGGGTGTCGTTTTTGATGCATAACCGCCATCACAATTATCTGATCACCTGTTCGCCGATAAAGCACATTGAAGGGAAAGGTTCTTGTTATGCCTCTACGCACATCACGATAGATGACAGGGTAAAGCTGGGGATTAATGAGGATGTGATTTAATGCGCTTTGAACCTCTGAAAGAAACCGTTTCCCCAAATCATGCTGCAACGTTTCATACATGACGGCCGCTTCCATCATTTCAAAATCAGCCTCAGGATGAAAAAGAATGGCACTCATGACAGTCGGGCGTATGCTTTCTTGAAGACCTCGTCACCATCAATCAGTGCTACTGTGCCTTCGTCAATTTCACGGCAACGCTTATCGAGCTCCACCCTCCATTCGGGCGAAAGGTCAATCTCCGAGTCAAAATCGAGACTTTCAATGATCCGCTCAGCCACGAATGCCCGCATAGTAGTTGGCATCTGCAAGGCTTCGGAAACAAGTTTCTCTGCTGTCATATTCATGGTTTTAAAGTATCATTTTAACCTGCTGGCGGTCAAATGGTTTTTAGGCTTCGAACGACCTAAATAGCCGGCTCGGGGAAGACGCGCAAAGCGCCAAAGGCTCGGCTGTACCCGAGTAGGGTTCTTTTCGTGGTTAGGAACCCTTCTTCTCCGGTTTATATGTTTTGCCCACGATCTTTGTATAGAATCTCCCTGAACTCTACAGGACGTATCTTTATTGGATTGCCCGCTCTGCGCAAGCCTTCAACTCTCAACTTAATATCTTGGCCTGGCGAGGGTGTCGGACAATTGAATATCAACTCAAAACAATTCCAGAGATCAATTTGGGGAACTTCAATAACAAGCTCGTCATTATCTGCATTCCTTCTGACCCCTTCCTTGTAAGGAACGAAAAAAGCTTTTCCGCTGGTTGCTTTAGAAGGAAAGGCAAAAACGTATCCTTCAGCTGCTTTCTTCTTCAATTGCGTCTCATCCCAGTGCTTCGAAAACGCAAAACTAGTATATGGGAAATAGTCGACTGGGCCTTCGATCCCGGCCACACGAACTTCGACATTATCCACGAGCAGCGTGATCTGTTTCGCGTCCAGAGAGTAGCCTGCACTCTTCGGCAGAATGCCTATCAATAGCCTGAATTCCTTGGTTGTGTCGTAGGACGGCCTGCACCTGTAGAATCCCAAATCGGGATCCTCTTGTATCAACGGGAAGAGAGAATTTCTCTGAGTGCAAATGTCATTGAAAAGGCGAACGTGTAACGAGACATCTGGATAATCCATGCGAGAGTAGTTGATAGTCTTTCCGGTCGATGACGTGGCTGTGCTCACGCGATATTGCAGGTTATAGGCACATCCCGTGATACTGAGCACGAGTGCCACCAGAAAGCTGGTTGTTAGAATGCGTTTTCTCATCATGTGTTCCGAACGTTGCACATCAGGTTGAGGCGCACTAGCGCCGATAACCTGAATGTGTTGGTTCGCCAATTATTTCGTTTAGGCCTTCGATGATTTGGGTCATTTCGTCATCTGATACATGGCCCATGCGCTTGCCAAGGCGTTCAACGGAGAGTGTTCGGATCTGGCTGATTTTCACCCATGTGGGTTTAGGCAGGGAAACGCTTGTGATTTCCATGGTCAAAGGGAAGCCGGCTTTCTGAGGTTGGCTGGTCAGTGCCATGGCAATCACCGTACCTGACCGATCGTTAAAGATCTCGGGACTCAGAATAAGTGCCGGGCGTAGGCCAGCCTGCTCATGTCCTTTGACCGGATTCAGATCAGCCCAGACAATATCGCCTCTCAATATTCTGGCCATGAGGCGACCTCCTTCGACATGCCCTCCTCGGCACAAGCTTGCTCTGCTTTAGGATCCAGTTTTTCGCATTCACGGGCTAGCCGGTTTACAGAAAGACGCTCCACTTTTTCCCGGACAGCCTCTTGGATGGCACGGCTACGGTTAGGGAATACATGCCGTCTAACGAGCCGGTCCAGTTCGCCCAGAATGTCTTGTTCGAGTGTGATCGCTACTTTTGCTACAGCCATAAGAACTCCTTCGTTTTATGGTATGACTATACATCATACCGTTTCGTATGGCAATCACTTTCTGGTTAGCCCCTTGATTGTCTGTTTCCCCCGAAGCTCGGCACCGCACCAAGGACAGAAAACAATGCAGCGCACCGAACTTCCTCCGTCATGTATGATGATTCCGGTTTCTCCAGTCATTCGGGAGACATGGATGAGCGCATCGGGGCAATCAAAACGATCTGGATGGTCAGAGCATGTTGAGGTGCTGGCCTCCTTCATCTCATCGCAGCAATATCGGAATCTCTTCATATCGTCTTCATAGTTGGTGAACGTGTCGGTCACGCTTTCCTTGACGCGACAGCGGCAAGGAATAGCGTGCCCGAATTGTTCTGCCTCTCTATTTCAATGCAGGTGGGAAATTCGTGTACGGCGTGTGCTCCTCTGTGAACTCATGTACACGAACATCAAATCCCCTGTCTCGATTGCTCCATTTGACCTGAATAGTCTTGTCTACTCCGTCACCTTGAACCCGGAAAGGCGTGATATGGTAGACACGCATGTGAAAACACGAACCAGGCTGAAGACCTCTTTCTAGGGGGATAACGGAACAGCTCGGGCCGTATGCATCACAAAGAGCTGTGGTCTTCTCAAGTTGTCGAGCAACTGTGTGCATGCGCCAGTTGCCTATGACTGTGCCCTCGGCTATGGCGACGGCTACCGCACAGAGTGCGAGTATTGCAACACCCACTATCGTAATCTTGCGTTTCATTTTCAGGGCAGCCTTATGATTATGGGACAGTCCCATATCAATAATTAAAGTATGGCAAAAATATTCTTTTGGGACAAGAATGAATAGTGCGTTTGTTGAAAACCAAGGAGTTACAAAGACTGTTTCGTCGCTTTGCAATATATTAGAGATTTATCGTAAAGCAACGAAGCGTCCCAAAACTATTTCGTAAAAATTCACGGAAAGCGACGAAAGTCTTCTTGATTTTCAACGGGTTACAAAAGAAAGTCGTCGCTTTATATATAAAATTGCCGATTTGATATGGGAAGTGGTTTTTCCGATGATTGAGACTTCTGGATATTGAGCAGGGTTATCCATTTTTCAGAACAACCGACTGTAATTATTTCCCTCTGTGAGTTCTGTGGGCTCTGTGAAAAAAAACGGCTATACGTTTTAAGAATATGCTCTAGCCTTTTCGTCGCACAAAGCGCGTAACATGTCTTTGTAGTCTTTGTTCAGCATCGTATTTCTTGCTCAGCGAAATAACTTCAAGCGTTAACGGCCAGACAAGCGCAATTCGTTCACTTGCCGTTCCCGGTACGAAACTGTCGTTTGCGCAGTCTGATTTATGGCGTATGACAATGGTTTTTTGCATAATCTTAAACGATTTATGTCATCATTTTATCATGCCTAAGCCAGTTTCTCAAGGCCGATCACCAGCCATTTTAACCGATTTCCTTGTATCTGTAGCAATCCACAAGATGGTCATTGACCATGCCCACAGCCTGCATCAGGGAGTAGCAGATGGTGGAGCCTACAAAATTGAAGCCGCGTTTTTTCAGGTCCTTGCTCATTTGGTCGGATACTGTTGATGTCGCGGGAAGATCAGCCATGGATCTCCAACTGTTCTGAAGAGGCTTGCCATTTACGTAACGCCACAGATACGCGTCAAAGGTTCCATATTCCTTTTGAATGGTCAGTACGCCTTGCGCATTCTTGATAGCGGATTCGATTTTGAGGCGGTTGCGAATGATGCCGGGGTCGAGGAGCAGACGGTCAATGTCTTTCTGTCCGTAGCGGGCGACACGCGCGATCTCGAAGTTGTCAAAGGCCTTTCGGTAGTTCCCCCGCTTCTTCAGAACCGTCAGCCAGCTCAGCCCGGCCTGCGCCCCTTCCAGAATGAGAAACTCAAAAAGGCGTCGGTCATCATGAACCGGAATGCCCCATTCAGTATCGTGGTATGAAACGTACAACGGATCATCGCTGCACCATGCGCATCTTGTTTTCATAGTTTTCCATTATTGGGTGATCACGGGGCCGATGGGGACGCTCTGATCCTTGAGGCAGGCGATCTCCGCAACATCATTGTTCTGCATGCCCAGCGCCTTGAAGACCGCGCCTTGCGCTCCGCCCAGGAACTTGTGACCTTCCGGCCCGGTCTCATAGCCCATGACCACCACCACGCGCTTTCCATGGGCGGTCATCAGGAACTTGGTGCCGGGCTTGGGTTTGGCTTTGGAAGCCCAGAACATATTAGCGATCCAAATCTCCTCGGCTACAGAAGGACGGGTGTTGCCTACGGATCCCTGTCCGGGCTTTCCGCCCTCAGCAGGCGTCCATTGCTTGACGTAGGTGTTGTCAAACAGCTCAGCGAATGAAACCATGGGAAAGGATTTTTTGTATTCGATCCATTCACGGTCAAGGTGTTGTTTGATTCCTTCATCTGAGCCGATTTTTCGCTTGCCGATGGCGAAGGTGATCTTGGGGAAGAGACGTGGCTTTGTGGTGTTCCCGTCGGAGGGGAAGAGATCTGCTGTCGTGGCCAGATGAGACTCCAGTACGAATTTGCCAGACGCTGGCAACTGAACAATGCGGTTGTTTAGCTTTGCTTCAAACGGAATCGTTGAGTAGTCATAGGAGTCCTTAACTGCTCGTCCTGTTATACAGCCAGAATTGAGCAGGGTAAGCGCCAACAAGCCAAGCCCCCCAAGCTTAAGGAAGGTACGTTGTTTCATTACATTTTGCATTTCAAAATTAAAGTACCATGTCCCCTGTCTGAAATCAATCTTCCTGAAAGGTCAATGCTGCTGTTCGGCGTATGGTATTCTCTTACAGAGGCACGGAGACACAGAGGGAACCGGCATTTTTCGTGTTATTAGTGTGTTTCGTGGAGAAAAACTTGAAGCTACAAGCAATCTCTTTGTTTTACAGGACGTACTGTGGAATCTTCATCAGTTCGCCGTTTTTGAGCGCGGACTGATGGGCCACAATGCCGGCGACGGTCATGTTCAATGCTTGAGCCACGTCCACCCATGGTTTGCGGTTCCGCAGGATGGCATCCACGAATTCGCTCATGAGGTAGCCGTGCGCTCCGCCATGTCCGCCAGCGTCAACTCCCGGAGGCAGGGGCGGTTTCTGGGTGCTGACGGAAACGCGCTCGGTCTTCTGCCCGAACACACGTCCCATCTCGCCGGCAGCGGCTGGCATATCCCAGCATACGGCCATCCTTGACATGCCGCCCTCGCTGGTGCGGAAGAGAGCAATCTCGGAGCCGAAGGGATTTTTGTAGGCGTTGTTCTCTGCTTGTAGGTGGGGCACGATGCTGGGCATGCCCAGACACGAGACCTCAGTGAAGCTTTTGCCCGTGACGCCGATATAATAGGCGTTGGAGTGTGTCGGATACCATTGTGGCGGCAAGCCCTTTCGCCACCCTTCGGTATCCACGTTATTCGTTTTCGGGTTGTAGCCTCCCAACGGCGTGCCGCAATAATGGTAATATTCGCCTTCAGAGTAAATGATTTTGCCCATGCCTCCGGCCTGGTACCGCTGATGCCACGCATAGAGGTCGGTATGGAAGTAAGAGGTTTCGAACATCATGTACTTGAGTCCGCTCTTCTTCACGGCGTTGAAGAGTCGGTCCGCATCTTCAAGCGACCCGAAGACCGCGGGCACTGCGGAGGCGACATGCTTGCCGCGCTCCAATGCCATGACAGCCAGCCGTGCGTGGCTGGGCGCGTCTGTGGCGATGAAGACAGCCTCGATCGTATCATCCTTCAGCATCTCCTCGCATGACGGATAGGTCTTCTCGCATCCGCAGACCTTCGCTAGCGCGGCACACCGTTCAGGGTTCAGATCGGTGACCGCGACCACGCTCACATTCAGATGGTTCTGAAAATCGAAGGCAGCTCCGAACTTGCAGAATCCGTATCCGGCAATGCCGACGCGAATCTTCCGGTCGGAAAATGGCTGCCAGTTCTTTGCCGCATTTGGGTCAAGCCGCGTTTTTTCGAAACCAGGGATGACCTTGCCGCTGGCATCCACGGGTTGCTGGGATTTTTCTGCAGCGCTGGAATACGTTGCCTGGCTCAGTCCCAAGCTGGCGCCGGCTACTCCCAGCAACTCGACAAAATTTCTACGCCTGATTCCCGTCTGGTTTTTATTGTTCATATTGTCCTTTATTGAAGATCTGGTCTTTAGGGGGTGCGTTTTCCAAAGGCTTCGATCAGCCTTCGGATGATGCCGATAACGCCCATGATCCAGCCGGTCGGGTAGGGAAGAAGGAGGAGCCCCCACCACATCGAATGTCCCGAGTTGCCTCCAAATCCTCCGCAAGCGCTCAGTCCCCACAAGGCACCTACACCGATCGCAACTAAAACAAACGATAAAGTAAGAAACTTTCCGTGCCGGCTCTTGCCGAGCAGCGCGCCAAGTGTGGCCAGACCGCACCCCGGGAGTATGATGAGCGATCCCTCTAGCGGATCGAGGGCCCCGACTAACATGCCGATGAGGCCAACGATAATCAAGATGTTTGCCCAGAGTAATTGTGCTTTCATAGAATCTCCTCCTTTTCACAATCGCATAATAAAGGTTTGTTGTCTTATTTTGGCAACCTAGCCAACGCTGCCATTATTTTTGCCTACTCTGACGGAGAAAGCAAGTTGAATACAGAAAGGAGCTAGCTTTTTGCCCACGAACTCACGGAATAACACGGAAAGGGAAAAGGTAAAAGCTAAAAGTGAAATCTAAGTTTCCAATCCCCTCATTCCAGGGGGATGTCATCCTCGCCTTTGATCACGCGGAGTTGCGTTTCGAGTTCGGTCAGCTCTTTTGACCAGAAGGGGTGGGAGCCCCAGCCAGGGTGATGATGGAGGAAGGAGACGTCCTTCGCCTGCTGTGCGCACCAGGCAAGATAGTAGGTCATGCGCATGGCTCGCAAGGGTTCGATCAGCGCTAGTGTCCGCCGATCGAATGTGCGGAAGGTCTCGTAACCTTCCAGCAATTGTTCCATCTCTTCACGGGCGTCCTCTAGGCGGCCGGGCAGGAGCATCCAGAGGTCCTGGACAGGCGGACCGTTCATCATGTCATCGAAATCGATCAGGAAGACGCCGGTGTCCGGACGCTCCAGCACATTGGTATGCTGGCAGTCGCCATGCAGCCGGATGGTCTCGACATCCTTGAAGAGCGGCTCGATGGCCTCCAATAAATCCGAGCCGAATCGCTCCAGCCGCTTCGCTTCACGAGCATCCAGAAAATCATGGCTGAGCAGATAGTGGAGGTCCGCGGCTGTTGTGACCGACGGAAGGAAAGTCAGACGTGCAGCAGCTTTCGTCCTCTCTCCAACGCAGTGGACGCGTGCGAGCAGCGATCCCAGACGGCCCCACAGGGCATTGCCGGGATCAGCGGGTTCGATGGGGCGTCCGCCGCGCCGGGGAAAGAGCGCAAACGCGATGCCGTCGATATCGCCGAGTGTCTCGTTGTTGACAAAGGCCAAAGGCGCGATCACAGGAATCTCGTCAGCGGCGCAGGCCTGCACAAAGGCATGCTCATCCAGCAGGGCATCACGGCTCCAGCGTCCGGGCCGGTAAAATTTGGCGACGAGGTGCTCACCCGAATCCAGTGCGATCTCGTAGACCCGGTTGATGTAACTGGGCAGAGGCCGAATGACGCCTGTGCAACGTTGCCGTACAGCGTCTTCGACTGCATCCAGGACCCGGTCAGGCGTCAGTGATG
>JBAXCC010000049.1:0-16795 GCA_037141675.1 bacterium
CGGGGGAAAGGGGGCGATATGCTTTTTTTCAGCTCCTATGGGATGCTAGTGAAAAGAAAAGCCAAAATTAAGGCGTTAGTAACATGTGCCGTCATTTTTGTTATTGGAGCACTTCTATTTCCACTGGTGGTGTACTTCGGCGCAATTTGCATGTGCATTTACTCGGTCACACTTTTTAAGATCCTACATGTCGTTTGGAAAAACCGCTCGGGAACCTTGCCGAACTCAGCAGCGCCCGTGCAAGAAGATATATGTGCTGCTACAGAGCCTTCAGACGATGCCCGCTTCATGCCGCCTGAGATGCGTCATTGTCATTCTGCAGAGCCGTCATGTTCTCCGGTTAAACCGGTTATTGACCTGTGGGGGGAAAACGTAGAAACTGGGACTCGTAAAGATAAGTCGTTGAGTAGTTATCTGGTTGGAGCAGTATGTCTATTTGTGATTGTGGCCATCTTGTCACTTATACTGCGCCCGATTCTTGAAGACCATATTCGCAAATCCGTTAAGTCGTCATCCATAATTGAGCCTAATGTCCAGGCTGTCACAAATCAACCTTCATTAAAAGCATCAATTGGCTCAATAAGCGCTATCACATCAAACAGCAACCAAAGTCATTCGCAACCTTATGATATGAACCTTGGTCCGGAATGGCAGTCAATAACTAACATTCCATACGTAAATTTTGCCTTTCCAACAAATATGATGGAATTGCAATCGGTCGATGACCGACAAAACGGGACTAATCTTAAGCGCCAGACTTCGGGTGTTACTAATGGAAACGAAAAGTTGCTGTTCCTACTTCAACCGAAAGGGTTGGCAACCCGCGAGCCGAGTGCATTTACAACTTATATGCGTATTTTTCTGACACGCGAACCTGTCACCTCGGGGAACAACCACGGGTCGACAGATTTTTCTATTTTAACCAGGCGCGATTTGACTGAATATACCACCGCGTTTCGTTCTGAATTGTCAGAAACTCGAGAAACATATCTTAGAAGCGGCCAGACTTTTCGCGTCTTGAAGGAACCATTTGCAGCACTTGTTCCCCTTGCAAAAACTACCGCCATTAAGGCGGAAATCCTTCTTCAAATTGGAACCAACCCAGTCGTTGTCCAATCACAATACCAAGTCCTATATAAAGACCATATTTTTACCGTTATTACACAGTTTTGGGCATGCGAAAGCAACCGATGGGAGCAGTCCATTCATTCTGTACTCCAAACAATCCGTTATAATGATGGGATAATTGCCATGCAGTCGCCCAATAATAATCTGGATACGCAAGCGGCAAACATCGCCCTGAAACTCTCATCCTCCTGCATCAGAATCCACCTCGGTGAAAGCTTCAACCTCATGGTCGAAGTCGACGGTGCCGACTTCGGCATCGATACGCCGAGGTTGTCCGCTATTCCACCAGCAGAATTTCAATTTATTGACCAGCACAGTAATACCCGCAGCAGTATTAGCATTATTAATGGACGCATGACGCGCCAATACTTGGCAGGTCGCATCTTCACGTACAAGATCACGCCCCATAAGATTGGGCGTTACCAAACTGGTCCTGTTAGTATTTTAGTCGCAGGCAAGACATATACCCATCCCGGGTTAACAATCGAGGTGTTTTGAGAAATGCGTCTGTAGTGCATCCGACCTCTTGTTCAGCCAAGTCATCCAGCAGGGCCAGAACGCTGCCCAGTTTCGTCTGTTTCGCCTCCGGCTGTAGCAGGGGACTTTGCCTTGGTCACGTCCTGAAGCGATCTAATGGCGTTTTCAGCGGTTTCTTGGTTGATGCACGGCCGGGGGAACGCCTTGTCCTTAAGAAGGCGACTTGTCTAGAAAATAAATCATACAATGCGCCGTTAGCCTGTTTACTGTTAAACCTCAACAGGTTATGTCTGAATTTACTACTGGCGTAATAGAGGCTATAAAAATATTTTTGAAAATCGCTTTAGTTTTTTGCTCCCCGCGGGTATATATACAGTATACACGGTAGGATAAATCGTGTCATAGTAGTAACAGAACAGGAGAATGGGAGTTGCCAGATGTTTAAAGCTTTCAAATCAATGGTTAAATATTACGCGTGGTTACAGCGATCACGGCTTCCCCAACCAAAGACCATTGAAGATATGCTCCACTACCCCGATCTGTGCCCGCAGGCTTTTGATGTCAACTATAAGGCATGGTTGATTCGAATATCCCGTTGGGGTACAGTTAAAATTACCAGGAGCTTGTTCGAAACGGTGGAAGTTACAAGTGAGCAGTTTCTGGAATACATGAATGACGACAGGAATTTTGATGGTTTCCCAAAGTTCACCAGCCATAATACGGGTACGCTCACGTGGGAAATGGAACGAGACATCCCCGTACCCAATGGCAAGTTTGTGACTGAGAAGTTTTTATTTGAGATAACGAAGCTTACAGTGAGTTGAAGCGTAATTGCAGGAATTGAATTTGATGAATGCGTGCCGATTCCTGTACTGGCGTTAGCTGCAGGATTATTGACCTAAGAGATTGCTTGTTTCGCCCTCGCCCTCATATTATATTCCGATCATAGGTGCTGGGATGTTTCTGGTGTACACCATGAGATGCTAGTGAATCCAATATGCACAGTGAGGAAGATATCAGCGGCATAACCCAAACCAGGAATGAAGAACATGATTAATAAGCCGATTTTCAATGATAAGGACAATCTCGTCGAGGTTTCCTACTTCGATGACGCAGGGCATTTGGCGATAAATGACGACGGGTATGCGCGGCAAGTCAACAAACACAATTCCGAAGGCTTGATCATCGAGGAGACATACCTTGGCTTGTCAGGCGAACCGGTCTTGTTTAAAGAGGGTTATACCCGAGTAACCTACGAAATCGATTCGCTGGGGAGGGTCATCGAGGCAACATACTTCGGATTGTCCGGGGAGCCCGTCTTGCTTGAAGAAGGTTATGCCCGAGTATCCTACACAAGGGATTCGTTGGGGAGGATCATCGAAGAGGCATACCGCGGATTGTCCGACGAACCCATCTTGCATAAGGAAGGCTATGCGAAGAGAAAATGGATCTTCGAAGGGGATGACATCTACGAAAGAGAGCTCCGCTTTTTCGGTCTTCATGATGAACCGGTCATGAAAGAAGGGGAAGGGGCTGTCAGAACCTGGAAGTATGCAGATGGCCATGAAATAGAAAGTTGCACTTATGGACTCAACAATGAACCCGTCTTGGCAAAGCAATGCGGGTATGCGAGGCGTGTGGCCTTGTTTACAGCCATATCGCCAGATGAACGTGTTGTTGAACGGCTCTTTTTCGGAGTCCATGGCGAGCGTGTCACGAGCTTGTTAGACGGATCTGCGCGAGAATTCATCCGAAATATGCGTCAACCTTCAGAAGGCAAAGAGGTCTCTGACGAACGCTATTTTGACTTAGAGGGTAAACCCGTGCTACTCAAAAAATGCGGGTATGCACGGAGGATCACACTTTCTAATCATTCGCTCCATACACGGCGCACGCGGACGTTTGGCGTTAACGGCGCCCCTTTGTCGGATATAACGTCTCCAATGACGGGAATCGAATTTTGACAAGAGAAAACGACACCTGAGCAAATAAGGCAAATAGATGACGTTAGTCACCCGAGCAGCAGGATTGATTTAAGAGATTGTCGGGTGGATTGTCTATTACGGAATTGGTTGAATTGAAATTTTATGGGCGTCTAAATCAGTGCTGTAGCACGCAATATTCCACGAAAACAACGCTTCAATCCCATCTACTTTCATTTCCTTTTTCAAAGCGTAGATTTCCTTCTTTACCTGTCCTTTGAATCTCTCGGAAACGCCTACGAGAATCTCAAACTTAACAGATGTACTTTTTCTTCTAATACGAAACAGTTCGAGCCAGTCTTTACCAATACTGGGGTCGTTGACCATTGAATAGATCTGCAATGCATAAATGTACGCTTGCCGGGCTGCACCTTTATAGACATTTGGACTCTTAAGCTCCCATATCGACAAGACACCTCCCTGCTTTCGTCCTAAAACATCAATATGGCCGGAGCTTGTACCTATTTCCCCTTCACTTGCAGAGAACGCAACTGGAAACTGTAACGGAAAACCTTCAAAAGTAACAGCTGTTCGTTTTCTCAAGGTACTTTTTGGCGGTTTTCGTGAACTAATCAAGCCTGCGATTAGTCCAGATTCGATGCAATGCTCGGGGGAGTGGACAGAAAAATCATTCTTCGCGAAATGATGTCTAAAGTTAGTTCCTTCAGATTTTTTCCATTCAAATTCTTGGTGTAACGGTGAATAGTTGAAATATCGCTCGTTTCTTTCGATTAGCGTATCACCAAATTTTACTATGGCTTTTTTTGAGGAACATGCGAGAAGAGCAACCTCTTGTCCTTTGTATCTGAGTGAAAAAACATTTGCATTGCCAAGGGTAACGTAGAACTTCAGAGGTTTCCATTCATGAAAGTTAATTTTGTTTTCTTTAATAAATTTCCGTGTAGCATCCGCTTGCGCTAGCCAAGATTTCAGTTTTTTGCTGACTTCTGTTGTCGCCATCTGTTGCTGGATTTGCTTATAGAGAGTCTCATTGGTCGGCATAGTCATAGTTCTCCTAATTTGAGGCCTGATTTCTATTCAACTTCCCACCATTCGTTATCCGGATGCACGCGCACTCGGTCGAATGTTTGGGCAAAGAGGTCTGGTTCTGCGCAGTGCACTGGCACGGCTACTGCCGAGCTGAGGGCTTTACGGAGGCGGCGCAGGTCGCTCACGGAGGCGTGACCCGATGTGTGGCATTTGTGCAATTCGAGTCCGCGCTTCTTCAGCCACGCAGCGAATGGTTTCATCCGCTCGTACTTCAGATAGCCGTCCCACATGGAATACACAACGCATGATCCTTCCAGGCATTGTGCCTCCTCGACATCTTGAATCATGCTCTCCCGGAAGAGCATTACCGAATTGCCGGACACCGCAGCTAGGTCCTCAGGAAATATACGATAAGGACGATATTGTCTGGCCAGAGCATATTGTTTTAGTCGCTTGATCCGCTTTTTCTGAAAATAGGGCAAAAAGACTCGAACTTGGGGCCAATGCGCCTGCGGGAGATTATCTTTACCTGTGGCCTTGAGGATATGAGCTGTATACATATCCATGATCAGCCGCCGGTTGGCCCGCTTGGCTGCTCTGAAAACGGTGACCAGTCGATCGATGTTTTGTCCCGAGCACCAAACGAGCGGCATTCCTTTGGTGGCCTTAAAGATGCCGAGTAGTTCGTTCTCGATATCGGATTCAGAAGGGAATCCTAGATCAGTATTATGGCGCTGGATCGTAGTTCCCTCCATGAGCAGGACATCCACGTTCAATGGCGGATGAGAGATCAGGCGTTCGAAACGCCATTGTGTTCTCCCGTGGCCGCGAAGATCCCCGGTGTAAAAAAGCCGTTTCCCGTCCGCTTCGATCAGGATAGCATAGGCATCATACGCGGAGTGGTCAACCAGGTACGGCGTGATGGTAAAGGGACCGAGATTGAGCGGCGTGTTGTCCTTTAGATGGGTCACATGCTTGAATGTTCCGCCAGACGGAGTGAACTCTGCTGCAGCCTTGAGGATGCGTTCGGTAGGCTCTCCCATCAGGAAGCGTATCGATTTCGGTAGCCGATGGGCCAGTCCATAGTGATCTTGATGCGGATGGGAGAGTATGACTCCGAGAAGCGAGTCGTCCGCTTCTTGAAATCCCTTAACCGTTGGCATCACTGCCGTTTCTGGATCAGGGCAGTCCAGCGGCTGGCCGATGTCGAGTACAAGGCGTTTGCCCTGCGACTCGATTTCGATGCACGTACCGCCTATCTCTTTTGCTCCCCGATGAATACAGACCTTCATTAGATCAATTACCTTTCATAATCGTGTTACACAATACTACCCGTTGTTAAGAATGTCAAACCCGAATGGAAATTTGCTGAGCTATTCGATTTCACACTTCGTATATGAGACTCGCTTCATTCTGTCTGAGGCAACTCAGCGTGATATCTCCGAGACCGCACTCTAAAAGTGCCTGGGACATACTCATGTGCGCATAGTATGTCGTGTTACACTCATGGCTGATATGCGCCAAGTGTAAGGATTGAAGTTTGTCGGTGTGCATGCTCTGGATGAACTCCGCTGCTGCATCGTTTGAAAGGTGGCCGCGGATGCCGGCAATGCGGCATCTGACCGACCACGGCCGGTCGGATGCCATCAGCATGTCATAGTCGTAGTTGCTTTCAAGGATGAGCGCGTGGCAATCCGCCAGCGACTCTTGCACAGAGGGCAATGCGCATCCGAGATCTGTCGCGATGCCCAGCATGCGCCCCTCGGAGGCGATTGTGAACCCGACTGGATCCGCCGCGTTATGTGGGACGGGGAACGGCGTGATCGTCATCGAACCGATGTTAAAGGGTGTCGAGCTCTCGAATATCCGCCATTCAAAGGATGCTCGGGGGAAGGCGCGGTCGATCCCCTCGGCCGTGCCCTCATTGGCGAAGAGCATGGTTGCCGGGCATACGCGCATGAGTCCTCGGATCCCCTGGTAGTGGTCGCTGTGGTCGTGCGTACAGAGCAGGGCATCGATGGAGCTGATGGCAACGCCCACCTGTGACAGGCGCTCTGCCAGTGTGCGGACAGGCAGGCCCGCATCCACAAGGATGTTGACCCCGCCGTCTGTTATATACGTAGAGTTGCCTTTGCTCCCGCTTCCTAGAACGCAGAATTTCATTGTTGTGCTTCTCCTGTGCTGTTCTTAATACCACAGTCCGCTCGCTCCCCTTCAATCCATGTGTGAAGGTATGCATGCCAGAAGAGCAGGACAGCGCACCAGATGCAGTGTTCGATACTGCCCGGCGACTTGGTCTGGCTGATGTCCAGCAGGCGGGACACAAGGTCGTTGAAGCATTGCGGAGTCTCGCCGCCTGTGAAGGCAGGGGAATCTGCCTCGTAAAGATACTGGTAAAAGATGCTCCACTCCTCCAGTTGCATCAGCCTGTAAGTCTCCTTGTCGTCCAGATCCGGAGTCCTCAAGTCCAGGAAGATCAGATCAGCGTTGTCACAGCGGTAATACACCGCCCGGAGTTTCTCTTGGATTTCGTCCAATATGCGTGAATGGCTCATCAGGCCAAATACGAGAAGGCCGAATTTACGCGCACGCAAAGACGACCCCATGAACACGGGGATACCCCTGTCCGTGTAGAGGACATTTTCAAGGGGGGCCTTGCTGATCGCAAAAGCGCAGGAGTGGAGTTGGCAGACAAAGTTCATCGGATCTGCCTTTTGCGTATGGCATGACCCTATCAGGTGGGCGACATGCGAGCGACCATACTTCCCAATAAGATATTCTCTCGCACGATTTGCTCCTTCTCCTGAAAAATCAAACGTGTAGTGTCCTGTGAGGCGGCAAGGCCCGTTCTCGTCAGGGGAGAAAAAGGTCTCGAAATCCATCGGATTGATGGGCGTCATCCGCAGCAGATAGGCAATGAAGGAACGGACGGGTTTGCGGAGCATCACGAGTTGGAACTTGTCTTTTCGCACCCATTTGACCATGTCATACGCAATCAGGATCGAGTCGGCAAGGCCCTCCTTCCTGACATGCGCCATTTCCTCTTCAAGAAGGCTTGCGGCGTCATGGCCCGGACGGTCAGGGTCTGGTGCCTTTGTCTCATGCAGTAGCAGCGCCTGTCTGCACAGGTGTTCCAGATAATCGGCCGCGCTGGCGAAGCCATGCGGCACGTTAAAGGTGGGTTTATATTTTCTCATGTCAAAATCTCCTTAGTTGATTCCATACTTGTCCTTGAATTCCTGAATCCAGTCCCCGTGCCGTCCGGACGCCTCGATGGCGCGGACGAGCCCTTGGACTGTGATGCCGCCGACCCGTGTCCAGATATGCCGGGGTAGGGCATCCGAAAGATGCTTGCAGATGCCGCCGGTGAGGTTCCCCTGTGCGTCCCGTTGCACGAATATCGGGCTGCGCTCGTCATAGAGCAGGATGAATACGCCTTGGTTCGCCACTGCGAACATCAGTTTCTGGAAGAACTCGTAGTAGCTGACGAACGGGCAGGTATCCCCGTCGACCAAAGCGGCTTCGATCAACTGGCACTCATCCATGCGCTGCCAGTAGGTATAGCCGCTCTGGGTCAGGGGGCATTCTGTGATCCTGGCGAACGAGCAGGGGTTCTTGCCGTCGCAGGACCCGTCCTGGTGGTGCGGACAGCCATCGAATCCCGGCTCCGAGAGCTTGGTCTCGATGAAAAGGCCCGTGCCCTGCCCGATGAGCGCGAAGTCAAAGCAGGTCGGGATGCCATGCCGTTCATTGAAGATTTGGCGGTCATAATGTTCGAAGTAAGGCTTCAGGTCGCACCCAGGCCACCGGCCGCCTACAGCTTCAAAGGCCGCCTTGAGCGGCGAGAGATCCTTCCGGGCCACCAAGGGGCCCAGGAGGTTGAATTTCATCGCCTGGCTGCTCAGCCCGTGGTGCATGGAGTCACTAAGGCACCCCTTCAGCGTAGGATTCCGTATCTTCCACGCCTGAGCCGTGCGAGTTATCATCTGGACCACCTCGGGGAGGATGATGTTGTGATGCCAGAGGGAAGGCTCGCTGACACAGTAATCCATCCCCTTCAGGACCGGGTGTCCATGATTTGCGAACCACTTTGCGGCTGCCGCCTGCAAATCCGCCTCAAACGCCTTGAATTGTTCCGCTGTAACTTCCTGCTTCAGCCCGTTGTCGGTATATTTTTCAGTTTTCATATCAATATATACCCGCGGGAAGCAAAAAACTAAAGTGATTTTGGAAAATATTTTTTAAACCGCTGTTTTTTGTCAAAAAAAGGTCCAAAAATGCCAAAAAGACCATTTTATGGTTTCTTGTCATGAGCATCATAAAGGTAGACTGCTTTTTCCCCGAATCACTGTTCTAACCGTATCCCGTTTTATGACAAAGCCTTTTTTCTCGGGTCTTAGTATTGATTATCTCCTCTCTCTTCCTTCCTGCAGCCTGCTTAGGCCGATTCTGTCTGAATTAAACGGAATCGCACTCGGTGTAGCGTTTGTTTAAATTATTTGTTAACATTTTGATACTACGAACGGTATACAGGGCATGAAGCAGGAACAGGAAAGCGAAACACGCGAACGTCTGGCGAGATTGTGGAGCGAAGCGGAAAGCTCGGTCCAGGCGTATGTGTTTTCTGCCGTGACCGGGTTTCATCATGCTGAAGATGTGGTCCAGCAGGTGGCGCTTACAGTGGCGCGCCGGTTCGATGAGTATGATGAAGCGCGCCCCTTCGTGGCCTGGGCGCTCTGGCTGGCGAAGTCGCGAATCATTGATCACTATCGGAAACAGGCCTCTGAACGCCGTGTTTTTTCAGATGTTGTCCTGGATCAGATTGCCGATGTGATGGCGCAACAGCAGCCGGAACGCTCGTCCAAGAAAGCGGCCTTGGACCACTGCGTTGGAAAATTGCCTGAGAAATCCAGAAAACTACTTGAGCTACGCTATCTCGAAGATGCTTCTGTCGAGTCTGTCGCTGAAACGATTCATTCCACAGGAGGGGCGGTGCGGGTGATGTTGTTCCGCATCCGGGAGATTTTGGCCAACTGCATTCGAACCCAGCTAGCGCAGGAGGCGCGCGACTTATGAATACCCCGGACCGTCAACTCTTGAATCGTCTGCTGGATGACGACGTGTCGATCGATGAGCGCGATCAGGCTTTAACAACGTTAGAGCATGATCCTGAAGCCGTTGCTTATCTCGCGGAACAGGCGATCTTCCTGGCGGACCTGAGGCAATCGCTGAAGCGCCAGAAACTGCAGCGCGCTGTGGCGACGGCGATGGTGCCGCAGCCCCGAAAAACCTTTCTGAATAAAAACATCCGAGTATGGCCCGCTGCTGCTGCGGCTTTATTCCTGTTGGCTTTGAGTAGCTTATTTTTGATCAAGCAACTCAGTGGCGGTAGCGCGGTCATGGCCGAGATTGTGACATCAGAGTCAGCCATGCCAGCCGAAAGCTGGAAGGCGGGTCAACGTGTGGCATTGCGCAAGATGATGCTCGCGTCTGGCCGTGTCGGGCTTCGCTTGAAAAATGGTGTGGTGCTCTCGCTCGAAGGTCCGCTCCAGGCTGAGTTCGTCTCCGAGATGCAATTGCGCCTCAGCCAGGGAAGAGCCACTGCGGACGTCGGCAAGGACGGCAAGGGGTTTGTGATCGATACCGTCAATGCCCGTGTCGTGGATCTCGGTACGCGGTTTGGTGTTTCAGTGGGTGAATCGAACGAGACAGACATTGTGGTGTTCGAGGGCAAGGTGGAGGTCTTTGATCCTGCCAAGACGGATGTTAAACCACAGCCGAAAATGACCTTGAACGAGGGCGAGGCCATTCGTGTGGATGATTCGCGTAGACGTCAGCGTGTCCGTATGCTTGTTTTGAATCGAAGGGCTTGGAGGTTTCAGGAGTCCAGAAATTCAGATATCGTCAGCGATGTGATGGACAATGTCAGTACGAACGGGGCGAATCGCTTCTATGGTCTGGTGCGTGCCGGCATGGCAGAGGGTGCACGGATGTATACCACGGGCCATAACCGTACATGGCATTCCTTGCCGGGCGAAACGTTCCCGCAAGAACTTGTGGGTGCGGATGTGATCTGCACGATGGACACGGATCGTCACGAAGAAGACCTTTCAATGACGCTGGTCATTACACGCCCCTGCGAACTGTATGTGTTTCCCGATGCACGCCATCCTGAACCTGAATGGGTGCGCCGTGAATTTACGAATGTTGGTTTCCAGCTCCGGTCAGGTCCGTGGATCCCTCGCGGCAAAAGTCTGGAGACGCTGACCGATGCTGAAAAAACGCAACTTTATGTGCCCCATACCGTCTGGAAAAAGAAAATAGTGCAACCTGGTTCAGTTGTCCTGGGATCGTCGCTTCCCGCACAGGGTGTTCATGCACGCGCTATGTACGGTATTGCGGTGAAGGAGGCTCAGTAGGGTGAAACAACTCGGAATAGATTGCTGGGCCTGCGCATTCCTGCTCGCTGGCCTTCTGAATCAGGCCAGTGCGGCTGAAACAGTGCTGGCGGATTATTTTGATATCCAGACTCAAAGTGGCCCGGGCACAG
This sequence comes from bacterium, assembly GCA_037141675.1. Classification (GTDB taxonomy): domain Bacteria; phylum Verrucomicrobiota; class Kiritimatiellia; order RFP12; family UBA1067; genus CAIZQW01. The sequence continues at coordinate 11,128 of JBAXCC010000049.1, forward strand.
AGGTATGCGGACGGATCAATCTGCTCGCCAACAAAGAGGCACATCATCAAAAAATCCCCGCAGGCTATCGGTTTGAAATTGCTTCTGATCCCTCAGGGCTCTTCACCCTCGAAAATCAGCGTGATTCCGAGAGCCGTCTGTTCGGTGCGTTCAAGGTCGCTGCAGGCCGTTCGCTACCCTCTGCACCGGTGAGTTACAAACTGTCCGTGGTATTGCGCAACGACAATGCGATGCTGATCGAAACCAATATTACGATTCATCTGGTTGGCCAGACATTACAAACCCAGGTGATGGCTGATCTTGACCAACTGGCGCGGAGAGAGGGGCGGTTCTATGGACGCCGCCGTTATCCGGATACCCAGGTCGCCTCCATGATTGAAGAGATTGAAAAAAGCAAAGGCGGTTTTAATGACCTCGGATTCTATGGAAAGGATGTTCTTAGCTATCAGCAATCAGGGGGCAAACTTGGATATGAATGGGAGGAGGCCTCGAATCGTATCGGCGGGCTCGGTTATGCGTACCGACATTCGAAGATGTATGGTCCGGAAGGGGATGCAGGGGCTCGTCAGCGGCTGAAGCGCGCGCTGTATCTGGCCATGGTCGGTTATGCCAGCAGGGTTCCTATCGCTGGAGAAGATCTGGTTATTAACGGCAAGCCCATCTCGCGCCACTATGGCGATGGGTTTAACATGCTGGGAGGCAAGCTGGATATTGTCGCGTACAATTACCTCTCGCATCCCTGGCGTTTCTATGATGCGTTATCCGGTCCTGCGATCTGGTTGATGCCGGATCTCATGGCGGATATTCAGAAGGGCGACGCTCAGGCGAAACAGGTGCACGAACAGATGATCCGCATCTTCCAATTGGCCTTCAGCAATCCGCCTAACTATCAGGAGGCGTCGGATGAAGATGCGAGATGGGGCAATCTGACTGATCCGCACCACTCCGAAGGGGCCTATTCCGATGCCAATCTGGGCCATCGCTTGCGGACCTGGATGTGCCAGTTAGGAATTTGGGCGGATTACAACAGGCCCATCACTTACATTCCGAATTGGTATTCAGGCTTCTATGCCGCGCAAGGCGGCGCAGATTTTCAGTTCATGCCGGGGTGGACGCCGCACGGTGTGTTGCAGGATCTGGGCTTCTGGGTGACGCATTTCCACCGGCCCGCGCATCAGTTTGTGCAATCCGGGTTTCAGCCGGACGGGACAGTATCGCATCATCTGCCTGGTTCTTCCGACATTGCGATGCATGCGTACGGCTATGGCTGGCTGACTGAAGTGCTGGATGGCTATGAATTGCTCAAAGAGTCACCTGTTGACCTGGGGAGCGCCGGGTATCAGTTCATTGCAGACCGACTGCTCTACACCTACGACAAGATGATCTATAACGGTGCCATGGATTTCACTGTGTGCGGACGAAGCTATTCCAGTAACATGAAGAAATTTGTTTCAACCATCTTGGCGGATGTCACGAAACTGCTGAACGTCAAACAGGCAAACACACGCATTACCAAGGAAACAGAATTGAAAGCCTGGCGTGAAGCCATCGCCAATCACACGCATCAGCAGTCGGGAAACACACCGTTCTGGGTTGGCCAGTTCATGGTACACCGTCGTGGCGTGCAGGGAGAAAAGCCCTTCTATTGCTCGGTGAAGATGGAAAATGACCGGACGAACGGAGCAGAAGAGTTTGAAAAGGTTCCGAAGGCGTATCATGCGGGCAGTGGCATTCTCCAGGTCAAGGTGCGGGGGGACGAGTGTGAAGAGACCCGCGCCAACTGGGACTGGCATGCCCTCCCTGGCTTGACCGAAGAGTGGCGTACAGATCCTATTGGAGGCAAAGAACAGATTGCCTTCGGTGGCAGCCCCTTTGCGGGCATGGCCTCCGATGGACGTTACGGTTTTGCAGCGATGGAGTATCGGGCCCGGCCTAAACAATACGCCTCGGCTAAAGCACAGAAGGCATTCTTCTTTACCGAAACGGAGGCCGTGGCACTTGGATGCAACATTGCGCGCATCAATCCCGGACAAGGCAAAGAGATTATCACCACTATCGACCAGACATTATGGGTGGGTGATGTCACTTATTCGATTGATGGTGCCCAGCCAGTCCAAATCAAGCAAGGTGCGACGACGGACCTGACGTTGCGTCCGACCCAAGCGAGCTGGCTCCATCAGGGCCAGGTAGGCTATGTGATTATTCCGCAAGGTCGTCAGCCGCTCTTAATCCGTGGTGGCAAGGCTGTGCAGATTACAGATCCGAAAGAGGCCACAGGCAAGGAAGTCATTCATTTTGCATTGGGACATGGGACAGATCCTGTTTCAAATGATCTGACGCGCTATGCCTACATCATTGTCCCCAACAAGACAGCGGCAGAGATGCCGGCTACCATGGCCGATGTTTTAAAGCGCATAGCCATCATCGCCAACGGCACGAACATTCAAGCCATTGCAGAGCAGAAGCTGGGGCTGGTCCAGTTGGCCTTCCACAAGGCGGATGTGATCTCCTTGCCAAGCGGACTTCAACTCTCTGTGGATCGCCCTGCGCTCGTGCAACTGCGCGCTGATGGCAATTCATGGTCGTTCTGCGCGACTGATCCGTTGCATGATAAAGATGCGAAGGAGCTACAGGTGAAGCTCAATCAGCCGCTGAAACCAGGCACGTATCCGTATCAGCTCGGTGGCATCTATCCGCGTCCTGGTGAGTCAATCAATGTCGAATCGAATGGGCAGGGGGTTACTGTAAAGGTTCAGCTACCCGATATGACCAACGATGCGGAATATAACTATCAGGCTCCGCTTTATGCTGGCATGCCGATTACGGTGCGGATTCCTGCAAATGGTGCAAACAGTAGAGAGTGATAAAATGAAACAGATAAATCGTTTGTATGTTTTAGTGTTTGTAATAGCAGGAGTGCTGTCTGCTTGGGCAGCAGTGCCGGCTGCTTCTGAGGTTGAGCAGGAAGTGGCACGCTTTGAAAAGGCGTGGCCGACGAAGCTCCAAGCGACTGATCCGCGCTTTGGGGTTATCCGTGTGCTCTCCTTGCTCAATCTGGATTTTCCGGGATTGGAAAAGGTGAAGGCCGCTAGACAGGCTCAGCGATATGATGTTGCGGAGCAGGAGCTGCTGTCCTATTTCAGGCAGACGCGAAGCGCCCAGGCGACTGCGATAAAATCGTTAGGGGATCAGGAGCGTCTTCATGCCAATGATGCACTTCGGCACACGTTCAGAGGCAATAAAGATGTGCATCCGCCTGTGTTTCGCGGTGCCAAGATTGATTGGACTGGACGTGCGTTTGTGGAGGGCAAGGAAATCCATGATGCGGAATGGTATTTACAGTTCCAGCGCTTCACCTGGTGGCCTGCCTTAGCCAAAGCCTATTCTGCAACCGCTGATGAACGGTATTTTATGGAATGGCGTTATGAACTGGTCTGTTGGGCGGAAGAGATCTTGCCGTTTAGCAAAAAGACTCCCGGATTTATCTCGCGCGGCATGGAGACTGATAACCGTTGTGGCGCTCATGTGTTTACGCTTCCTTATATGATGAGTTCCAAGCAGTTTGATGCGAAGACCCTGCTCTATTTTTTGGTGAGTTTCCATGACCAGGCGGATCATATCACGCAGGTCTATGCAAACCAAGGGAATCATCGCTTGGCGGAGTTGAGGCGTGTTTTCTGCAATGGAATCGACTTCCCTGAATTTAAGCGGTCTGACGCATGGAAAAATGATGCGCTCACAATGCTGCCGAGAATGATTGATGATGATGTCTATGACGATGGTATGAACAAAGAGTTGGTGTTTAGTTATCACACCATGTATGGAGATATATTTCTGGACATTTATGACCTGTTTAAAAAGTATGGGTATGAGAAAAAATTACCGTCCAACTACTATCCGAAGCTTTTGAAGATGGCAGACATTTATGCGATGCAGTCCTTCCCGGACTTCACGATCTGCCAGTTTGGGGATGCCTGGAAGATGCGCAATGTGGCTTCGTTCTTTAAACGCTCCATGGCACCCTTTGCCGCCGATATTCCTTATTACAATTATATGGTGTCAGAGGGCAAGAAAGGCCCGCCTCCGGCCAGGCGCAGTGATGCCTATCCTGAAAGCGGATTCTATTTCTTTAGGTCGGATTGGCGTCCTGACGCGGTATTTATGCCGCTGAAGTGCGGGGCGACTGCTGGATGGCATAACCAGCCAGATAACGGGACCTTTGAGCTTTTTGCTTATGGACGAAATCTGATGACGGACTCGGGGTGCTATTTGTATGGCAGCACATCTCCAGAGGAGCAACGTTGGCGAGCCTGGTTTCGCAATACAAAAGTCCATCAGACGCTGACGCTGGATAACCGTGACAGCACCTGCAAACCGACCTGCCTCTTATGGAGTGAGCGCACAAATCTTGTGGCGCTCGTGTTAGAAAATCAGAGTTATGCCGGACTCAAGCACCGTCGCACCGTGCTCTTTATCGACAACCGCTTCTTTCTGGTTCATGATGAAGCGATAGGCAATGATGCAGGAACGGTTCGCATTCATTTCCAGTTAGCCCCCTGCAAGGCTGAGATGGAGAACCTCATGGCGCGAACCTGCTTTGATACGGGAGCCAATCTGATCGTGAAAACAGTTGCCCTCGGGAAAGAAGTCGCCCTCGAAAAAGAAGAGGGGTGGATTTCATACGCCATCGCCAAAAAGGAATCACGCCCGGCATGGAGTTGGAAGATCACCAAAACAGCGGGTGACGCTCACGTTGACTTCCTGACAGCGCTCGTCCCTTATCAGGAAGGCGATGCTCCGAAAGACGTTGCGGCCTCTGTTAAAGCGGATGGCGACTGCCGTCGCTTTACGCTAAAAGTAGGGGGTGCGACACGCACGATACGCGTGGATAGTGCTCAAAAGACTGCCTTGTTTGAATGAGGAGGGTTGATTGCAGATGAGCAACTTCAAGCATCTGACGAAAATTATGAAACATCATTTCTTGCCGATGGGTGCTCTTCTGGCCTTGGTAACGGTATCATCCGCTGGAGTGAATGCGGAATCTTTGCCTGAAGGTGTGAGGCGTATCAGCCCGTCCGAGCTTCGGATCGAGCGCGATTACATTGCGCCGCCGAATCTGGAGAGACCCACACCGCAGGGGCTGGTGGATGTGAATCCGCCGTGGTTGCATGTTCAGGTTCCGCTGCCGTCAGATAAACAGGGGATTCGGGCTCAGAAGTGGAACCGCCGATTTTACTTTAAATTGTCACAGGATCCCGAGTTCAAGAAAGACGTGAGCGAAAGCGGGCCCAAGCGCTGGTCGTTTTACAACCCCTTCCGGACGCTGGACAAGGGGACGTGGTACTGGACCTATGGGGTGGCGCCCGCGGAATCAGCCGAGCGACCGGTTTGGGTCAAAGAGGTATTCGCGTTCACTATTGACGATCATGCCTTCACACCTCCAATCCCCCCGACGGCAGAGGAGGCGTTGATGGCCATCAAGAAGCAGAAGAAAGGTCCGGTGGCCATCTGCACCCGTGAAGACATCGGGCATATCCTGCCGGAAAAAACGTGGCCGGAATTGGCGGAACAGATGAAGGAGGACGCAGGCAAGGCGCTGAAGAATGGAGAACGGCCTGTGGACATTGAGATCAGTGACAAAGACTATCCGGCCTACATGGGCAAAAAT
>JBAXCC010000050.1:0-16787 GCA_037141675.1 bacterium
CATCTCGTGGCCATGCTGGGAACCGCCGGTGATGTCAAAGAGCTTGAGGGAAAAGAGGGAAATCTGGATCAGTCGAGCCAAGTGCAATGTGTCGTCGATCTTTACGGGCCAACAGACTTTAGCACCATGGGCGGTTCACACAGTGAGCCCAACTCTCCGGAATCCCGTCTGATTGGAGGACCCGTCACCGAGAACAAGGACAAAGTCCAACGCGCAAGCCCCATAACCTACATTTCTAAAAACTGTCCGCCGTTTCTCATTCTTCACGGCGACAAAGACAAAGTGGTTGCCTACGATCAGAGCGTTGTCTTTCTGGAGGCGTTAAAGAAGGCTGGTATTGACGCGACACTCATCACAGTTAAAGAGGGCGGTCATGGCGGGCCGGGCTTCACCACGGGTGAAAACGAAAAGCAGATCGAACTGTTTTTTGAGAAGCACCTCAAGAACACTGCACCCGACAAAAAACAACCCGAGGGCAGCACACGCATCACAAATCAGCCGACGACGGCCGTAGCCTTGGGAGAAACAGCGCCTGACTTTGAGTTGCCGCGACTCGACTCCTGCTTAAAGGGCAACAGCCCTAACAATACGCTCGAGACCGTCAAGCTCTCGTCGTTCCGTGGCAAGCAGCCTGTCGTGGTCCTCTTCTCGAGCTTTACCTGACCCCCTTTCCGTTCCCAGGCTGAGGCCGTGGGATCCTTGTACCGGGCGTACAAGAACAACGTGCAGTTCCTCCTCGTGTATGTCAAAGAAGCGCATCCTGCGGATGGCTGGCAAATGGAGGCGAATCGGCGCTCAGGCGTCATTTATAACACGCCAACCACTTTGCAAGAACGCGCACGCGTAGCGAGCGACTGTGTCAAGACGTTGAAGTTCGACTTCCCGTGTCTGCTGGATGATATGCAAAATAGCGTCCAACAGATGTATCAGGCCTGGCCTGCAAAGACGTGTCTGGTGGATAAAGGTGGCAAGATCATCTATGTGACCAAGGGGAGTCCACGAGGTGTCAACGCACAAGAGCTGGAGTCGGAATTGAAGCGTTTAGTAAAGACGGAATAAAAGGAGGCCATTCAGATAGAACGAGATTTTGCGTTGATCACTTCTCGCTTTTGCCTTTCCTTTTATTTTTCTTTGCGCCGGGTTCTGGGCCGTCGTTATCTTTTTTCATGGCATGCGTTCCGCCCCAGAGGGCCGGCACATTGAGTTTGTCCCACTCCGCCCACTTGGCCTGAAGCTCCTTGACCTTGTCGGGCATAGCCTTGGCAAGGTCTTTGCTTTCGCCAATATCTTTTGATAAATCGTAGAGTTCAAAATCCGTGACGCCATCTGTGCCGACGGTGCCGGGCGCGACGTTGACGTCATAGCGCACCAGCTTATAGTTGCCATCGCGAATCGCCATCTGCTTGCCAAAGCGCCAGCAGAGCGTCTGATGTGGCATCTCCTTCTTTTCACCCGCCAGATACGGGAGCAGAGAGACGCCTTCAAGTTTTTCCAGCGAGGCGCCCGCAAGGGTTGCAAAGGTCGCGGTCAGGTCGAACTGGATGACCGGGTTCTCATAGACGCCCGGCTTAATGGTTCCGGGCCAGCTCATGACAAAGGGTACACGGATGCCACCCTCCAGCGTGGTGCGCTTGGAGCCTCTCAGCGGCGCATTGACAGAGCCATTGATGGTGACGCCCTTCATGACAGGCCCGCCGTTGTCGCTGATAAAGGTGACGAGCGTGTTCTTATCCAGCTTCTCATCCTTCAGTTTTTTGAGGACGATGCCGACGGAGTCATCCATAGCGGACATCATGGCGGCATACGTGCGGCGCTGCGTGTCCTTGATAGCCTTGAATTTCTCAAGACGGTCTTCGGTCGCCTGCATGGGGGTATGCACGGCATTAAAGGCGAGGTAGAGGAACCAGGGCTTGCCTTTGTTCCGGTCGATGAAGGCGACGGCTTCACGACCAAACGCATCGGTTGAATAGCCGATCTCTTTGACAGGATCATTGCCACGCAGGTAGTTGCCGGCATCTTTATAACTGTTCGCGCCACCCAAGAAACCAAAAAACTCATCAAAGCCGCGCTTCATCGGCCGCATCTCTGGCATAGCGCCCAGATGCCATTTGCCGACAAGAGCTGTGGTGTAGCCCGCGGCCTTCATGCGATCCGCCAGCGTCGTCTCGGTGAGCGGCAAGCCCTGATCGCCGCTCGGATTGAACTCATGCCCGAAGCGCGTCTGGTAACGGCCCGACAGCAAGCCTGCACGCGTCGGCGAACAGTAGGGACCTGTGACATACCCGTTTGTAAATTTTACACCCGAGGCCGCCAGTGCATCCAGGTTGGGCGTGGGAATATCTTTGCAGCCATGAAATCCGACATCCGCATATCCCATGTCATCGCCGACAATCATCAGAATATTCGGCTTCTCCGCATTCGCCCCTATCGCAAGTGCGCAAACGATCCCCAGTGTCCCTGCTCTTAATCTTGTCATGTTTCCCCTTTTTTACAGTTCAATAAACGAGCCGACGTTCCTGAATATTGGCATCTTTTCGGGGTTTTTAGTGGAAGGATTCGCTTAAGAGGAACTCGGCTTCGTCTTTCCACGAGATATCGATCATCGCTTGCGGTGCAAGTTTGATCAAGAGCCGACGCGCCACCATTTTCTTTTGGCCGAGCGGCGATACCAAGCGGTCCAGCCAGTGCGACGGCAAGCGCCGCATCACTACCACAAATTCGTCCACGATGTCTAATGGAAACTCTTCGCTGACATTCAGCACGAACTGCCACAAAATGTGCGGCTCGCTGTTCACAGCCGCCTTGATCGACTCGATGATCGCTGGCAAGCTTTCATACGAAAAATCGAAATAGCGCGTCACACGATTCTTCTCTTCCGTCCTTGCGTCCTTCCGTCCTTCCGTCATAAACAACCCAGCAAGCCGCTTGCCCACAAAACGTGGCGTCGGCGAATCAAAGCCACCGAGCATCTCTGCGGCCTGCTGCTCAACGTCTGCCAGTTGAGATGACGAAAGTTTGTCTGTTGAGATCACACGATAGGGCGGCAGAGGTTGCGCGCGCAAACCCAGCTCTTTTGCGCGGTCACGCAATTCCGTTCCCGGCAGCAAAAGGGTCGGCAGAAATTGCGGATGAATGGCCTCGCCAAAACGCGCCAGCCAGTCAATGGAACGCTGCATGTCCTGCGCGTCCTGCGCAGGCAGCGCATACATAAAATCGACTGTCGGCTTGATGTTGTGACGGAGCAGCGCTTCGATCCCGCGCCAGACCTTCTGTTCATTCAGCGGACGATGGATGATGCGAAGCACCTTCGGATCTGTGCTCTGCACGCCCACCTCAGCCTCTGTAATGCCGGCTTGCGCCATAAGCTTGGCTTGCTCATCCGTCAGTGTATCCGCGCGGATCTCAACAAAGAAGGCGATCTTCTTATCTCGATTGACGCGGCGCAACATCTTGAGCATCTCGTCAAAGCGCGGATGCGCATTAAAGGTGGGATCAACCAGGCGTATCTCCTTTGCGCCGCGCTTGCGCAGGATGCGGATACGCTCCGCAACATCATCCGGCTCCAGGCACGTTGTAGCGCTGCGCCGCAGATTATAACAGCAGAAGGCGCACTTCATGGGACAGCCACGATTCGTCTCCAAGTACGCCATGCCAAAGGCATCGGGTTTATTGATCGGGTGATCCGGCGCAGGCAGCGCATCCACGAGGCGGATTGGCTTTGCCTCGCTTGCCCGGTAGATGCGGGTCGCGGAGCGCCCTTTTTGAAAATCATTTAAGATTTCTGGAAAGAGCGGCTCACCCTCGCCGATACAGAGTGCATCTGCAATTGAGCGCTTAAGAAGCGGATGATGATCCGCGATTTCAGGTCCGCCCAGCACGATCTTGACGTGCGGTACTATTTTGCGTACGCAGGCAAGCAGATGAAGCGTGCGTTCGATGTTCCACAAATAGCAGGTGGCTGCAATGGCATCCGGCTGCGCCTTTATAATGGCCGTGAACAGGGCTTGGTCGCTGCCGGTCTCTTGTTCCGAAAGCGCGGGGAGAACGGTCCACTGCTTGCCCGTTTCCGAGCGTTCCAGTGCGGCAGTCAAGCAGGCTGCGGCCAGCATGTTATTTTCGCCCGGCGATGTGACATCGTGATCTAGGCGTGGCAGTTGTAGAAAGAGAAGGTTCATGCTCAGTTGGTGTTTATTATTTTTGAAAAGTGTTCCGGGGTGATGATTGGGCACCCTTTAAAATTCTCAACCGCGAGAAGGTCTGCATCGCCTGTTACCAGAAAATCGGCGCCGCTCTGTTTCGCCAGGATCAAAAATTTTTGATCGTGCGGATCTCTGCAATCAGGAAGCGTTTGGATGTTGCGAACATGTACTGTTTCGGCATACGGAAGAAACGACTCGAGCACGGTCTGCTGTTCCACGGGTGTCAGCTTGAATTTCGGATACGCCAGCACGCGAAGCAATTCAAAGAGCGTCTCTTTTGAAACCAACGGAATGATCCGCCTGTTTTTCCACGCATCACCAATCCAGGAGACCCGCCCCGAGCGAAAAAGCAAAGCCGAAAGAATCACGTTTGTATCAAAGACAACCCGAGGCTTGACTATTTCCGCTTGCGCGACCATGTGACAGCCTCCTGCACATCCTTTTCTGTGATTCCGAGTGCTTCCATTTTCTCGCGCACAACACTCAACGAATTCGTATTGACGGGTTCAAGAATGATCCGCCCATACTCCGCTTCCACGGAAAAATAGCGCACATCCCCAAACTGCTCAATAATACGCTTAGGGAGGGTCAATTGATTTTTGCTGGTCAGTTTTGCAAGCATAGCATTTCCTTGTTTCCTTACATTCTTACATATTGCATCTTTCCACGTCAATGGAAAATGCCGGGAACTTGGAAATTGAAACTAGGTGTTTTCGACAGGATGAAGAGGATGATAAGGATTTTTCCCTTGTGCAGAACTTTTAAGTGTTTGTTGTCTTCTCCTTGCAACCTCGCCAAGATTGGTTGTTCGGCTATTACAATTGCCTCATGTAGTCTTGGCCGCCATAGAAAAACCGAATGATGTAAACCCGCTTTGTCCGTTCTTCGATTCTGAAAATCAAGAGATAATTGCCAATCAGGGCCTTTCGATACCCTTTACCTCTCAAATATGAATCATCGCACTCCGAATAGATTTTAGGCTTTGTTTTGAGGAGTGCGTAACAGTCCTCTAACTTGTCCAAGAACGCACGGGCAGCGATGAGGTTGGCAAGTTCGCCAGCCATATAATTCACAATCCCCTCTAAGTCCTGCTCGGCAAGCTCTGTTAGATGTAGACTATACATGGGATTTTGCGCGCAGGGCTTTCAACGAGGTTGTCGCATCTTTCGTCAGCCCCTTTGACACTTGCTGTTCGGCATCGGCTAGTTTGGCATAGACATCCAACTTACCCAAACTCTCTTCATATCGCTTCATGCTCATAATTACCATGTCTCCATATCCATTTTTGGTAATGAAGATGGGGACATCGGACAAGCGACATTTTTCCGAGATTGCGGATGTGTTTTTCAAGTCCCTTATCGGTATGATCTGTGGCATATATTCGTCTCCTAAGTGTGGGATATTTATACCATAATTATCCCACAATGACAAACAATGATTTTTTGTTGTCGCTACTTCGCCGCCAGGACCAAGCGCGCAAAGTGTTCGAAGCTGCGGTTGTAGGTGCGTTCCGCATCCTTCGGGAAACAGCAGGCAGGCAACTGCCGCTGCGCGAGGTGATACGAGAGGCAATCGCAACAGACACCTTTTTTAGAACAGCCGCTGTAGGAGCAATTGCACCGGGCTAGGTTCGCTTCCTTTTTACAATTCATATCTCTTCCTCGATGTTGATTAAGGGCTGATAGTCGGTCTTCTCTTCGGACTCGCTTTCATCATTCGTTTCGTCTGCGCGGGCGAATTTAGGATTGTTACCGGCGATAACGATCGCGACTTCGCCTTTGACGGTCTTGCCGTCATACTCCTTGACGAGTTCGGAGAGGAAGCCGCGCGACACGCGCTCGTGGGCTTTGGTGAGTTCGATACAGACCGCAGCCTCGCGGTCTCCCAGCACCTCATGCGCCGCCTTCAGACAGGCAGCCACACGGAAGGGCGATTCAAAAATGATCAGGGTGTGTGGCAGCTCTTTTTCTTCCTCAAAAAAGCGACGCAATACACCTTGCTTACGGGGTGGAAACCCTTTAAAGGTAAAACTCGACGTGGACAAGCCTGAGAGCAGCAAGGCCACATCCACAGCGGAGGCTCCGGGCAGTACATCATACGGCACCTTTTGCTGAGCGGCGCGGCGGATCAAGCGATAGCCGGGGTCACTGATGCCGGGATAGCCGCCATCGGAACAGAGTGCCACAGAACGCCCGGCCTGCACAGCCTGGATGATGCGCTCCGCAATACGCTCTTCATTGCCTTGGCGATACGAGATCATTTCCGGGCGCGGAATATTAAAAGCGCTCAGCAAACCCCAGGTGCGTCGCGTATCTTCACACGCGATCAGGTCTGCGGTTTTCAATGTTTCCAAGGCGCGCGGACTTAAATCCGCGAGGTTGCCGATGGGAGTTGCCACAACATGCAGCATTTCTGTAGCTCCTGTATCATTGTTTGCTTCAGCACGTCCAAGCCATAGCCTGTTTTTGCGGAGACGGGAACAGCCTGCGGATAACGCTCCACCACATGCAGCAGGGACGTATCTGCTGTTCCGCAATCACATTTGTTCAGCACCAATACATGCGGAACATTCTGCGCGCCGATCTCCTTCAACGTCTGATAGCACACTTCGATATGGTCATCCACGCGCGGGTAGGCGGCATCGACCACGATGAGTAATAGATCAGCTTGCACGGCAATATCCAGCGTCGATTTAAAGGAGGCGACCAAGCCATGCGGCAGATTACGAATAAAGCCCACGGTATCGGTCAGTAAAAGTTGCTTCTTTTGCGCGAGCCAGACCATCCGTGTTTTCGTGTCGAGCGTCGCGAAGAGGCGATCATCCACATACGCATCTGCGCCTGAAAGCTTGTTGAGCAGCGTCGACTTTCCAGCATTCGTGTAGCCCACGACTGAGACTACGGGCATTTCGCGTTTGTCCTTGCGATGAACGGTTTGCTGACGTGCCTGGATATCATCGAGCTTTTTTCGCAATTCAGCAATGCGGCGCCGGATCGGGTCATTACGCAGTTGCAAGCGGCTTTCACCCGGACCCTTCATGCCGATACCGCCTTTGAAGCGTTGCTGCTCTTCGGTCACGGGAATACGCGAAAGCCGAAATTCAAGCTGAGCCAACTCGACTTGCAGTTGCGCCTCAGCCGAGTGTGCACGACGTGCGAAAATTTCAAGAATAATTTCCGTGCGGTCCATGACACGTACGCCCGGCAGCGCAATTGTCAAATTGTACGACTGGATGGAGCTTAAGACATTATCGAAAATCACCGCGTTAGCCTGTGTCTCCTGGACTAAGGCTTTGAGATCCTCGGCTTTCCCTTTTCCCAGGCAGGTGCCGCCATCTGGCTTTTCACGGTTTTGGGTAATCTGTCCGCAGACTTGAAAGCCTGCGGTGTCTGCCAGCCGTCCAAGTTCCAACAAGGAATCAGAAGCCTCTGCCACGTCACGCTGCGCGAGGACAACCTGCGCGAGAATGGCAGATTCGACCTTCTGAGTAGCATGCATTTTCATGTGCGGCGGGGTTACCGATATTTGCGAGGCTTCATCTGATCTTCCGCATCTTGCGGAAGCTTAATCATGATCGCGCCTTCAGGTACCGCATAATTGATGCTCGGCGCGGGTTTTTTCTCGCTTGCCGGGGTCCACAGCGCGAGAACCGTGTCGATGATATTCCGAGAGAGCTCCTTCGAGACGCGTGGAACAGAATTTTGCATCCCTGTCAGCAGATCATCATTCGTCAAAAAGGTTGTCGAGCCAGAAATCGGCACATTGTCCAGCAGAAGCTTCCCTGTGCTACGTTCAACCAGGGTCACACGCGCAACCAACGTATACCGATATTCTGATGCCCGTGCGCCATACGAGCGGTTGAAACTGATGGGCCGTCTTTCACTGCTCACCACGCAGAGCAACTTGAGAGAAGCAGATTCCAGCGGCGCAATTTTCAATGTTCCTTCGCGTTGAATTTCACGCAACGTGTATTGCGTTGCAATGACACCAAATTCTGGAAATCCCGTCTTGTTCTCAAAAACAGGTACGGAAATGGTCCTCAACTCAGTAGGTACGGCGGATGTCACATGATAGGTTCCACAGCCTGAAAGAAGCACGACGCCTCCCATCAACACCATCAGATTTCGCAAGATACTATTTCTCATTTTTTGGTTCCTTTCCCAGATTCTGCAGGCTCCAGCTCTATCAGACGCTGACGGACTTCCTCTGCGTATTTCGAGTTACGAAACTCAGACAGAAATCGCCGATATGCAGCAACCGCGGCGGCCGTATTTCGCTGCTTGGTGTCATAAAAGTAAGCTGTCTTGTAACTGTTATCTTCAAGCTGCCTATTCAAATCCGCCGACCATGTTGAAAACTGCTCTTTCTGCGGATGATTCGGCATGACAGCCTGCACGGTCTTCATAAAGGTAATCGCATCGCGGATATTCTCCTCGTTCGTCTCCTGAGTCTTCGAGCGTTTGTAGCGACAGCCCGCAGCAAAGAATGCAGCGACTTCGGCTTCCGCCGAACGCGGATAGCGATTCAACAAGCCGTCATAGATTTTAATGGCTTCGTCCACTTCTTTCTCTTCCCGACGAATGTCCCCGGCAATGAGCATGCACGTGGGGGCCAGGGGCGCACGGGGCGCATTGCGAACGATTTGCTCATAGCGGATACGGTTCGATTCAGGCTCGCTCAACATCCAGCCAAACATGCTGCGATTATCGCTTCGCAAGACATTGGCCAGTTTATATTGGCGGTCGAGGATTTCATTATAGGGACAGACGCCGGAATAGAAGGTCAGTAGATATTGATACTCCTGAAAGGCGCGTTCGTAATCCTTGCGCGCTTCATAATATTGCGCTAGAAACAATTGGGCTTGGGCGGCCTCCTTGGAGGTCGGCCATTCGCGAATCAAAGCTTCATAGCCTTTTCGTGCACGGCGCATATGCCCATCTGTATACGCTTGCCGCGCATACGCCAACTGCTTCGCGGGGGTGTCTTCAGAGACACTGTACCACATCGACGACTCCTTCTGTTCCAGGCGCTCATCGACCTTCATGTCTGCAAACCCATCGAACTGGTCCGTCGCATAACCGCCGCGCTTGTTTGGCGATGCTGCTGGACGCGCACCCGAAGACGGACCCTCCTGCGCCACGGCGCACAGGGCCATCAGAGCCATTCCAAAAAAGAGAGTCTGTTTCTTCATTCTGTTTTTCCCGCTAGTTCTTGCGTTTCCGCACTGTTTCCGCTAAACTGATTTATTTCCAGATGGACGTGGCAGAACCCTGATCCATCTGTTTGTGCGTTAAGTTTATCAAACCGGAAGGAACAGTTGAAGCATGAAAAAGGTTCTCATCCCAACAAAATTAGATTCCATCGCAGCAGATATTTTAAAAGCTCATGGCGGATATGCCGTGATCCAGGATGGAAAGACGCCGATCGAGGAGTTGGTGAAGGCGCATCCTGACACGTATGCACTCATCGTTCGCAGTGAAAAAGTGCCCGCCTCCGTGATCGATGTCTTGCCGCAGTTGAAGGTCGTTGTCCGGGCTGGCGCTGGTTTTGATACGATTGATACCAAACATGCCCGTAAAAAAGGCGTGGATGTCATGAACACGCCCGGCGCAAATGCCAATGGCGTTGCCGAGGAAGTGATTGCCATGATGCTGGCGGACGCGCGGCATGTGGTCAACGCCGACACCACCACGCGCGCCGGCTTGTGGGAGAAGAGCAAGTACATGGGACGCGAAGTCACCAACAAGACCATCGGCATCGTGGGCCTCGGAAATATCGGCCGCCTGGTTGCCAAGCGCCTCGCTGGATTTGAATGCCGCTTCCTGGCGTATGATCCGATTGTCAATAGCGACCGGATGCGCGAACTGGGCATCGAAAGCGCAACACTGGAACAAATCTTTGAGCAATGTGACTATGTGACGCTTCACATCCCCGGCGGCGAAAGCACCAAGAACCTGGTCGGCGCGAAGTTGCTCGGTCTCATGAAGAAGAATGCGACCATCATCAACTGCGCACGCTATGGCATCATCGATGAAGACGCGCTCCGCGCCATCAAGGCGGAAAAGGGATTGCGTTATCTGAATGATGTCTATACCAAAGACGAAGCAGGTCCGAAGCCGATGGTGGATATTGCGGACCTCATGCTGCCCCATCTGGGCGCCAATACGAATGAGGCAAACTACGTCGCTGCCGAACGCTCAGCCAAGGAGCTCATTGACCTGGATGAGAAGGGCGATATGAGCTGCATCGTGAACCGCGACATCCCTGACGGACTTGAACGCGCCTATTGCGAGCTGGCCTTCAACCTCGCCATGCTCGTCCGTCAGCTCGCCGGCACAACCCGTCCCATCAAGCTGATTGAAACCAGTTTCTATGGCCAGCTCGCCCCCTTTGGCAAGTGGCTGACCGTCTCGCTCCTCTCCGGACTCTGGAAGGAGTTCGACCGTTACAATGATTACAAGGCCGCTGTCAAGTTCCTCAAGGAGATGGGCATCGAGCTCGTCAATCGCGAGACCATTGACAAGGGCTATGGCAATGCCCTGACCGTGGACATCTCCGTGGAACAGCCGGATAAGCAGCTCAAGAGCTACAGCGTCCGCGGCACCGTGACCGAGAGCCGCGTGATGGTCTCGCGCATCGACGAATTCGACCGCCTCTATTTCGAGCCCAGCGGCATGACGCTCTTCTGCGTCTACGATGACCGTCCGGGCGTCATCGCCACCATCAGCCGCAAGCTGGCCGATGCGGGTATCAACATCGAAGACATGCGCAATCCGCACGACACCAAGACCAACCGCTCGCTCGCGATCGTCAAGGTCAACACATGCGTCGGCGAAGCCCTCCTTGCAGAGATCAGCAAAGAGATCTCCGCGCACGCTGCGGTGTGCACAGAGGTTTAAGGGACTGTAGCGACGAGAGGGACTTAAGGGACAAGCCTGCGAGCCTGAGCTGTCCCTTGCGTTCTTTTGATCTCTCTGTCGCTTATCACTTCATTCCGACTCCCGCTCTGGGATGAGTAAGCCCTATGACTAGATTACACCCCAATAACCAACACGTCTTGAGATAATCAAAACCCACAAAACGTTTACTTATTCTTTAACTCCTTCAGTACTTTTTTTAGCTCTTCTTCTCCCTCTTTCTGTTGCTTTAGTCCTTCTGGTGAAATATTAAATAGGTATCTTTTGTCACGCTCTTCATAGGCTCTTGCCAAATTTAGAAACTGCTCTTGTTTAACACTTTTTGGTGATTCAACTTCTTCCTGTATTAAAACCTTATTTGAATCACATGCTAGTGCTATCGAAGTATAGTTCCGAATCTTAGTATATTCCAAATCTGCTGCCTCTGATTTTCCATCGCAATAATAGACCTTATGTCTAATTATAGCGTTATCCATTAGTATACCATTCCGTCGCCGCTTATCAAAAACCAGGAATGCAAACAAATCGCTTCTTTCCAAAAGCTTAATAACCTTTTCTGGGGGTTCTTTTGAATATCCATTTAAAGTCGACACTGCCACATATTCAAAGTGCCGATTCCAGTAAAACCCTGTAACGACTAGGCATCCGATAATTACTAGATAAAGCAAATGCTTCTTTTTCATGCTTTCTTTTCTCCAAGGATTCGGCGCGTCTTTCGGTACGCTGTAGCGCATTCTTTATCCTCTTGTCAGCATCTTTAGAATACGCATCGCAACCAGGCACACCGAAGCCAATTTAAAAGTCACGCCCAGTTCACCACCTTGAGGCCTGGAATTTTCTGATAATGTTTGATGTTGTTGGTCACCATGGAATAATTCAGGGTCAGCGCCGTGCAGCCAATCAGCAAATCAAAATCATCAACCACTGTTCCCGCTGAACTGAGTGATGCCTTTAGTTCACCAAAACACTCCATGACAGGACGCGTAACATCGATGACGGGATAGAGGTCCGCCAAACGTCTCACTTTTGCCAAGTTTTCGTTCACGCGCTGTGATTTATGACAGCCATAGATCAACTCCCCATACGTCACAACGGAGAAAGCCTTGGGCATATTCCTGCTCGCCTTAAAATGCGTGACCACGGAAGCGTGGCCCTTGAGGAAATAAATAAGCGTATCGGTATCGAGTAGATACATTTATAACACCTCCTGAAATCGTTTTGTGGAACGACTCTTGCGAATGTCCTTCACGATTTCCTTCTCCGAACGCTCGTCTTCCCACGCTCCGGCTAACGACAACGCCGCATCGTCCCTGCTGATAAGCGCCTGACGTGGCGTTGCTAAATACGCCTTAATAATCTCAATAACTTGCTGGCTGATGGAGCGATTTTCTGATTCCGCCAGCCTGCCCAGAGCATTGTACAACATATCATCCATGCTTCGGACCTGTAAAATAGCCATGTTAACCTCCCTTTTCTTTGTGCATGAATATGTAATCACATTTCATGCAACATGACAAGCTAGAATATTCCCTTTTCTGTAGCCGAGCGTTCGTGCACATGCTATCATGTTTCGCAAATGATTTCTGACAAACTTACCGTTGTTTCCTGCGCCATTGCGGAGGAAGATGTTGATGCGCTGTTTGAGCTGCTGGATTCGGATGTTTTTACGCCGACCGCCTGGTTTGATTTGGAGACCAAGGTCTGCCGCATCGATGTGTTTTTAGAGGACGCTTCGCAGGCGGATTCCGTGAGCAAAGCGCTGATGCAGGCCGCTGAACTGGCAGGCCTGCCAGCGCTGAAGCCCGAGCTTTCAACACTTGCGCGCGCCGACTGGGCGGAAGCCTGGAAGCGCTTTTTCCATGTGGAGAAAATTTCAGACCGCGTCGTGGTGCGTCCGTCCTGGGAAAAATATGAGGCGAAAACGGGAGAGGTGATCATCACGCTGGATCCCGGACTCAGCTTCGGAACGGGGAAGCATGCGACGACCCAGGGCTGTCTCCGGTTCTTGGATCAGCTTGCGGCAGAGGATGTGAACCGCTCCGTGCTCGACATGGGCTGTGGCTCGGGGATCTTGGCAATTGGTGCGGCGTTGCTTGGTTTTAAGGATGTTCGCGGCTTCGATAACGACCCGGACTGCAAGAAGGTATCCGATGAAAATGCAGCCATCAACAATGTCTCGATCCCCTTTACCATCGATGACCTGTCGCATGCCTACCCGGCATCCGATGTGGTTGTCGCGAATATTCTGGCCTTTGTGTTGATTCAGTTTGCGCCACAGATCGTCGGGTCTGTTGCCAAAAGCGAACGGGCACGTCTGATTCTTTCGGGCATTCTTTGCGAACAATACGATGCGGTCAAGGCGGCCTTTGAAGCACAGGGACTTGTTGAGAGCGATTCGATTCGCATTGAAAATTGGCGTACAGGGCTCTTTAAACGCGTATGAGTGATTGGATAGACATCAATAGCGATCCGGCGCATGTTCGGCGTGAACGTGAACGGGCGCGCGATCTGAAGAAAAGCTTGTGGTGGCAGCAACAATGCCAGCTCGGCGTCTGCCACTATTGCCACGAAAAGGTGGACCCCGCCGATGTGACCATGGATCACATCGTGCCCGTCTCACGCGGCGGGAGCAGTACCAAAGGCAATGTCGTGCCCTGCTGCAAAGACTGCAACAGCAAAAAGGCCTATCTCACCTCCGCAGAACAAATCATAAATTCCCTGGAAGATGAAAATCCCGGGTTGTTTGATGCTTCTGAAGACGAGTCCGAGGAGTCAGACCCCTCCGCGTTACTCTCCAGCCGGAGCCTATTCGTTGCCCACCCCCACGGCTTTTGTACGGGTGTGGCGCGGGCGGTGAACATGGCCGAACAGGCACTGCAACAAAAGACGAAGGGCGATGTCATCTATTGCCTCAACGAGATCGTCCACAACCAGCATGTTGTGTCCCGTCTTTCGGCACGCGGAATGATCTTTGTGGAACGTGTTGAAGATGTGCCGGAGGGGTCCCGCCTTCTTTTTTCGGCACATGGTGTATCGCCGGCCTTACGTCAGCTAGCCGAGGCGCGACACCTCCAAGTCATTGATGCCACGTGCCCCTTTGTTTCAAAGGTGCACGAAGAAGTGCGTCGCTTTGCTGCAACAGGCATCAACATCGTCTTTATTGGCTATCGGCAGCATGAAGAGGTCATCGGCGTTGTGGGCGAAGCTCCGGACCGTGTCCATGTCATTGAAAACGCCGAAGAGGTTTTACATCTTGCTTTGCCGGATGATCAGCCCATCGCTGTTGTCACCCAAACTACGCTTGGGGAAGCTCAGGTTGAAGATGTCATGAGCGCACTGCACGAACGGTATGCCCAGCTCGTCTTTCCGCCACATGCAGACATCTGTTATGCGACCCGAGACCGTCAGCACGCTGTTGAAGATCTTGCCTACCGCTGTGAATGCATGATTGTTCTGGGATCACCCAACAGCTCCAACAGTCAACGCCTTGTGGAGACCGCAGAAGCTACAGGTGCGCACGCCAAGCTGATCTGCGAGGTTTCCGAGCTTAGCCGACATGACTGGAACGCCTATAGCACGCTGGGCATCACCAGCGGAGCATCGACACCCGAATACTTTCTTGATGCAACCATCCAGTGGTTTGTCGAGCAAGGCTTTACGTGCGCGTAACTTAAGCGTTAAGAGTTGGGCGTTGAGCGTTAAGCGTTTTAAACTTTTAACTCCCAACGTTTAACGTTTAACTCTTAATTTAAGAAGTTACTCCTTCGTTTGTTCCCGAGCCCCCGGGCGGTGGGCTTGTCTATAACTTCACTGGAATGTTGGAATAGTGGAACGATGGAATGATGGGGAATACAGGCCTTTGGAGGGCCACGCTTTGTCGTGGCCGGACGCGACAAAGCGCGTCCATCCAGTGATGGCCTTCTTGTCTATAACTTCAATTTTTTGCATCCGAAATACACGAAAAATACGAAAATATGCCAATTCCCTTCGTGGCGAGCCGTCCAGCCAGCATTCGTGCCTTTCGCGTTTTTCGGATGCTTAAAAGTTACTCCTTCGTTTGTTCCCGAGCCCCCGGGCGGTGGGCTTACCTCTGTGTAGCCATTTGTGCGGCTAGCAGAACAGCGCTTTTGAAACTATCAGGCTTAGCTATACCCTGCCACGCAATATTAAAGGCCGTGCCATGATCAGGGGAGGTTCGGATAATGGGCAGGCCCAGCGTGACATTCACGCCCGAATCAAAAGCGGCCATCTTAAAGGGAATCAAGCCTTGGTCGTGATACATGGCCACAACCGCATCATAGTGCGTCAAGAAAGCAGTATCCGGAACAAGCGGACCCAGGGCGTTGATGCCCTCTTTACGTACATGTTCGATAGCGGGCTGGATCACGCGCACCTCTTCGTCGCCAAAAAGGCCGCCTTCACCCGCATGGGGATTAAAGGCTAATACGCCGATACGCGGCTGCATTTTGCCGCGTTGCTCACATCCTTGGTGCGTCAAACGAATCACGCGTTCAATGCGCTCCATCGTGAGCAAGGAAGATACTTTAGCGAGGGGCTCATGGATGGTCACCAGGCTGACCATGGGAAAGGCAGGCTTCTCGTGATCGACATCCGCCACAAAGGCCATACACGGTTCACCGGGACTTTTCGTCAGATGCGCCAGCAATTCCGTATGGCCGGGAAAGGTGACACCTGCTCGGTGCAGGGCTTCTTTGTTGATGGGGGCTGTCACCAAAGCATCGGCTTTTTTTTCGATGACATCCCGCGTGGCGCGTTCGATGCAGGCCAGTGCGTGTCTTCCGCAGGCCTCCTGTACAAGGCCAGGCGCACTCGTCATGGCTTCAGGAAAAGGAATCTCCACCCATTCATGTCCATGAGGCAGATTGCGTGCTGAAACGCCTTGGGAGAAAAACGAAATGCGCGCCGCTTCTGCGACACGCATGGCTAACGAAACATTTCCATAAACAATGAGCTGACTTATGGCGGCCAGTTGCTCATCAGCGAGTAAACGTAAAACCAATTCCGGCCCAACTCCCGCAGGGTCGCCGAGCGTCACTGCAAGCCGTGGCCGGAATGTCTGCACGTTATTATTCCACGTTCTTGACACTGTTCAGGGTGCCATGATCATTATGGACCCAATCGGTGCACTCTGGATCAGCACACCAAATGCCATCGATCACAAACTTGTACTGATGTGCACCCGGTTCGAGATTGAGCGTCGCGACAAAAAGACCTTCGCCCTTCTTGTCAACCAGCTGCTTGGCAGTCGGATCCCAATCATTGAATGACCCGGCAATAAAGACCTTGCTGCCCTCTTTTGCACGCACACTGAATGTCACGCGCTGTGTCTTTGCTTTAGCCTCTTTCACAACCTCTTTTTTTGCTTCTACTTTTGGAACGACCGCTGTCTTGACAACTTTAGGCGCTGCCGCCTTTTTCGCTGCTACTTTCACTATTTTTTTCATGACCTTCTCCTTCTTTTCGATTTAATTAATTTATAGCATAGGTCACCAGAGATGTAAAGTCAAGCGAGAATAGACGGGTTTTGATTCAACAAGGTTGAATCAAAACCCGAGGGAGGAGAGAGGAAGTAGGAGGGAGGAGTTGTATGTCCCGCTATTCGCTTGTCTATAACTTGAGCGTTAAGAGTTGGGCGTTGAGCGTTAAGCGT
>JBAXCC010000051.1:0-16637 GCA_037141675.1 bacterium
CAACGAGGCTGCTGAACTGGGGTGTGACATTGTGCGCTTGACGGTGCCAGACCAGGTTGCTGCAGACGTGTTTAAACGTGTCCGTAAAGGTTCGCCTCTTCCACTTGTTGCCGACATCCATTTTGATTACCGATTGGCCTTGGCTGCTTTGGACGCTGGGGCCGATGGCTTGCGTATTAATCCTGGAAACATTGGCAGCGTTGATCGTATTAGGGCTGTTGTTTCCGCAGCCCGAGTGCGTCAGGTGCCGATTCGTATTGGAGTGAATGGCGGGTCACTTGAAAAGGATATCCTCAATAAGTATGGTTCGGCAACAGCCGAAGCACTTGTTGAGAGTGCAATGCGGCATGTTGCATTGATAGAGGCGGAAGACTACCGGGAAATAAAGATTTCCGTAAAGGCATCAGATGTGATACGCACGCTGGCTGCTTATCGGCTTTTATCAAGCCAAACGGATTATCCGCTACATCTAGGGGTGACGGAGGCGGGTACGTTTATTCCAGGGACGGTACGCTCATGTGTTGCATTGGGGGCTCTCTTGCTGGAAGGGATTGGAGATACGATTCGTGTGTCCCTAACAGATACGCCTGCGAAGGAAGTCCGTGTCGGGGTTGAGTTGTTACGAAGCATTGGCTTGCGCGCACCCGGTGCAGCAGTAACATCCTGCCCGACCTGCGGTCGCACTCGCGTGGATGTGGCCGGCATCGCTACAGAGGTGGAATCACGCCTGGAATCCTTTTACCGCGAACATCCTGATGCGGTTCGTCCGCATGTGGCCGTTATGGGATGTGTTGTCAATGGACCTGGCGAGGCAAAGGGTGCTGACATTGCTGTTGCAGGCGGCAATGGTGAGTGTGTTTTGTTTGTGCGTGGGGAAAACGTTGGAATGATTCCCGAGTCAGAGGCCGTTGATCGGATTGTTAATTTAGTCAAAAGCTGGAAGTCTTCGTAGCAGCGTTTATGGCAACGAGCGAAAGTGTTTGTGTCGCTTCGTGAAGCTTGAATGCCTTAGATGAATCTGATACTATTTTAAAAAATTGTACTGAAAGGAAGGATATCAAACGTGAGGCGGAATTATCTATTTTTAATGGCAAGTATAGGTTGCTTATCCATGGCATACGCAGGGACAAAACTGACACCTTTGAAAACAGGAGGCGGGCGTTCGTTTGAGTCGTTAAAGGAAAAAAATGAGCCAACCCCCTCGACGTCGTCGGTGCCGTCCACTAGTGAAGTCGTTCCTCGTGAGCCTGTTTTTACTGGACCCAAAAGTGGGTGGGGCGTTGTTAAAGTAGAGTGTCCCTACTATTCGACGGAAGGGCGTAATAGCGGAAAGCTACCTGTTGGGACGCTTATCACCTATTCAGGTGTAAAGCCTTCCACGAAAGGTGTCGTGTTGATTTCAAAAATTCAGCGTCAGGAGAACACGTGGGAAGGGCCGTTTCTTATTGAGGCATTGGATGTGGTCCTCTATCGGGGCGAGCTTGATAAGATGCCTGAAAATCAGATTAGTGATATAAAGGCCTATTATGCGATCAAGGGAAAGATTGCCGAACGCAAAGAACAAATAGAGGAAAAGACACAATCTCGAAATCCATACTTTGATACGGCGAAACTTTGGCAACAACGGTATGCGGAGTCCATTGAAAAGGCAGGAAAAATGGAGGAGAAGGCCAATGCCTTGATTGGGCCTGCAAAGAGTAAAATGGTGGATGAGTTACGTACGATGAAATATGAGCAAGTCCGCATAAAAACGCAGGCTGATAAAGAAGC
The DNA here is from genome assembly GCA_037141675.1 of bacterium. Taxonomy (GTDB): domain Bacteria; phylum Verrucomicrobiota; class Kiritimatiellia; order RFP12; family UBA1067; genus CAIZQW01. Next base: position 1,771 of record JBAXCC010000051.1, read on the forward strand.
TGTGAATTATAAGGCTTGGAAGGATAAGAACCCGATTAATCCTTCTCTCTTTAGTGACGATGCTGAACTTAAGGCGTTGCACATTCAGCTGAAGGAAGCTAAAGAAAAAGTTAAAGATGTTGTGGTTGATTAATACGCTTTCTCCGTTGTTCAACCATGCGCAAGCAAACATATAAAATTGCTTTGATCATTGAGAAATCGCGTGCGTATGGACGTGCAATTTGTGAAGGCATTGCAGCCTTTGCTCATCAGCAAGGCAACTGGGAGTTGCGTCTTGTTGAAGAGATGAGTCGTGACAAAGCACTGGGGCAACTGAAGGATGTTGACGGTGTCATTGCGCGAATAATCATGCCCAAAACCTTGGCTACGCTGCGGACATTGAAAGTCCCGATCGTAGATGTATTCGGTAGCGAGCGCTATCCGGATATTGGCCTTGTCGACAGTGATCATCAGGCTGTAGGGCGTTTGGCGGCTGAGTGCTTTCTCTCCAGACGATTCCAGCAGTTTGCTTTTTGTGGATACCCAGGCGTTCATTTTTCGGATTTAAGAGAGAAGGCTTTTTCGGAATGTGTCGAAGCGAAGGGCTTCTCGTGTCATCGTTTTTCAATGGCATTGGAAGATGTACGTGCCTTGACAGATCGAATTATCCGGCATGAAAAAATCGACTTGGATGAGCATCGGAAAAAGTTGGCCCAGTGGCTAAGAATGTTGCCGAAACCGATTAGTATTTTCTGCTGTCATGATATCCGTTCCTATCAATTGGCAACATTGTGCAAGCAACTTGAAATTCGTGTGCCGCAGGATGTTGCGATTCTGGGTGTTGATGATGATCGTATATTATGCGGGTTTTCATCTCCGATGCTTTCAAGTATTGATGCGAATGCGTTTGAGATTGGCCGCCAGGCGGCGGAATTGTTAGTGACAGCGTTGGAGAACCAAGGTAAATCTTCTCGGTTTCCAGTTTCCTCGAGAAGCATATTTGTGCCTCCTAAACAATTGGTGGAACGCGCATCCACTGAAGTCTATCCATTGGAACCTTCGTGGCTTTCAGAAGTCTTGATATATATACAACGTAATTATATGCGTAATATCAGTGCTGAGGATATTTTCAAGATAGCAAAGCTTTCGCATACGATCGTAGAGCGGACATTCCGAAAAGTCCTTGAAACGACCGTGCGGAAAGAAATTATACGTGTGCGTCTGGCTGAGGCTGCTAGGTTGTTGCAATCAACAGAGATTTCTTCCTGCAAAATTTCAGTTTTGACAGGGTTTACAAACCCGCAATATTTCAATCGTTCGTTTCGTCTCGCCTATAAAAAGACGCCTGAGACCTATCGCAGACAACGGAAGGTTTGATCAAACTGGACAAAAAGGTCAAGTTTTTGGTCAGAAAATGTATTAACAAACTGCCAGCATTCCGCTATACTTACTTTTAATTAAATAGCAGGGGATTTCCCTGGAAAGGAAAGTATGAGTTTGGTTGATGATTTTGTCGCGATGTCGCATGCCGCGGGCGCACCTGAATTGGATGCTGTGATATTAGGCGAAGGAAACACGTCTGTACTTGCGGCGGAGGACACATTTTATGTGAAAGCTTCTGGATGCAATCTTTTGACGTTAGGTGTTGAGCACGCTGTCCATCTGCGTCGTGCACCCTTGATGGCGTTACTCGAGAAGGATGCGGTCAGCGAGCAGGAGTTACAGGAAACCTATAGACTTTCGAAAGTGGATGAAACGGTCAAGGCTCGTCCCTCTGTTGAAGCCATCTTTCATGCGCTCTTGTTGGGGTATCCGAACGTGAAGGCTGTTGTGCATACGCATGCCACGGCTGTCAATTCGTTGACCTGCAGCAAGGGATGGCCGACTGTATTGGCGGGGCGCCTTTGTCCAGACGAAGCAGTTGTGCTTGGCCCGGAATCTGTGTTGGTCGAGTATGTTGATCCAGGCGTTGTCTTGGCCAAGCGTATTCGGACAGGTGTGGATGCGTATATGGCCAAGTGGGGACAGTTCCCGAAGGTTATTTACATGCAGAACCATGGCGTGATTGCGCTGGGTGCAAGTCAGACTGAAGCACTGAATGTGACGCAGATGGCCATTAAGGCTGCACGCATGCGTCTTGGGGCGTTTCAGGCTGGTGGTATCAATCCGCTCTCGCCAGAGATCGTATCGCATCTGCTCGGGCGTCCGGATGAGAAGTATCGTCAACAACTGTTGGCGGGCAAGTAACATGTTGCAGGGGCAGGTTTTCATGCCACCCCTCTAGAGAAGGGAAAGATATTATGAATCAGGATCCTGTATTAGGAACATTGATCTTCGTGTTAGGCGGTCTTGCTGGCGCAATTTTTACGTTGCCGTTCAAGAAGGAAAAAGGGTGGGCGTGGGAAAGTTACTGGATGATCTATGCGATCTTTGCATTGGTCCTCGCACCAATCACACTTGCATTCGCGACCGTTCCGAAGCTGTGCAGTGTACTGATGAATGCGCCGCCGAAGGAGATGATCTATTGTTATCTCTGCGGGGCGGCCTGGGGCTTCGGCGGAATCACGTGGGGCTTGATGATCCGTTACCTGGGCGTCGGCTTGGGCCTGGCCATTGGTTGCGGCATTTGTTCCGCTGCAGGCACTTTGGTCCCTGAGATTATTAAAGGAACGTTTATGAAGTTGCTGGAGTCGAACGCGGGCATTGTCTCGCTCGTCGGCGTTGGCATCTCCATCATTGGTATCGTGCTGGTCGGTATGGCGGGTATGTCGAAGGAGAGCGAGCTGCCGGAAGAGGTGAAGAAGAAGGCAGTTGCTGAGTATAACTTCAACAAGGGCATCATGGTCGCCATCTTTTCGGGCCTTGCCAGCGCAGGGTTAGGCTTCGGATTGAAGGGCGGAGCGAGTCTCTCCAAACTGGCGCTGGAAAATGGAGCCTCTTCGGCATGGCAGGGGATGCCGGTATTGGTGGTTTGTCTGCTGGGCGGTTTCACCGTGAATGTCATCCTCTGTATCTTTTACAACGTGAAGAACAAGACTGCGGGTGATTATTTCAAGAAGGACGTCCCAGGGTTTATGAATTTCTTCTGGGCGGGTTTGGCCGGTGTCTTGTGGGTCTGCCAATTCGTGGCCTTTAAGACAGGTGAGCCTTTGATGGGCAAGCAGGGGTATGTCGGCTGGGCGGTGTTGATGGGCAGCACTATCATGTTCAGCGGCGTCTTGGGCATTGTCTTGGGCGAATGGAAGGGCACGAGTCCAAAGACGCGCATGTTGCTTTGGACAGGTTTAGCCATCTTGTTGGTTTCTGCGGTGATCGCCGGGTATAGCGGTAAGCTCGCAGGTTAATAGTAAACGCATTTAGATTGATCAGTTATTAAACAAAAGGAGAATCAGAATGAGTACAGCACAACGTTATGAATCGGCGAAGGAACTCTACGCCAAAATGGGCGTCAACACTGACGCGGCATTGAAGGAACTCAAGAAAATTTCCATCTCGATGCACTGTTGGCAGGGCGATGACGTCTCTGGCTTTGAGAACGCGGGCTCCCTCACGGGCGGCATCCAGGCAACGGGCAACTACATGGGCAAAGCTCGTACACCGGATGAGCTGATGGCTGATATTGACAAGGCGATGAGCCTTATCCCTGGCAAGCATCGTGTGAATCTCCATGCGAACTATGCTATTTTCGAAGATGGCAAGAAAGTGGATCGCGACAAATTGGAACCTAAGCACTTCCAACGCTGGGTTGATTTTGCCAAGAAACGCAAACTCGGCCTAGACTTCAACCCCACAATGTTCTCTCATCCGAAGGCTGATGGACTGACCCTCTCACATGAAGATCCGGCTATACGGGCCTTCTGGGTTCGCCATACAAAGGCGTGCATCAAGATCGCCGAATATTTTGCGAAGGAACTTAAGACCCATAGCGCCTTGAACATCTGGATCCCGGATGGTTTCAAGGATGTCCCGTCTGATCGCATGTCGCCTCGCGCACGACTGAAAGCATCCTTGGATGAAGTGTTCAAGATGAAGTATGATCGCAAAAACGTCCTCGTGACCGTTGAATCGAAGCTCTTTGGTATTGGCGCCGAGAGTTGCACAGTCGGTTCGCATGAGTTTTACATGAACTATGCGGCAAAGAACAATGTGCTCTGCCTTCTGGACAATGGTCACTTCCATCCGACAGAATCCGTCGCGGATAAAATTTCCTCGATGCTCCTCTTTTCGGAAAAGGTCGCCTTGCACGTTTCTCGTCCGGTGCGGTGGGACAGCGATCATGTGGTGCGGTTTGACGACGAAACGCGTTCCATCGCTGAAGAGATCGTGAAGAATGGCTCGGATCGCGTGGTGCTTGCACTCGATTACTTTGATGCCAGCATCAATCGCGTTGCTGCCTGGATCCTTGGCATGCGTAATATGCAGAAGTCTCTTCTCGCAGCCCTCCTGTTGCCCAAGGCAAAGCTCGCCAAGTTGCAGAATGAGCGCCAATTCACGGAAATGCTGATGCTTCAGGAAGAGATGAAGACCTATCCGATGAGCGATATTTGGGCGATGTTCTGCGAACAGGCAAAGGTTCCTGCAAACGAAACATGGTTTGACCAGATCAAAACGTACGAAAAGGACGTCCTTGCTAAGCGTGTATAAGGAGTGATTCCATGCAGGTACACAATTGCCAATATCTTCCTGTTTCAAAGCAGCAGAAGAGTTGGGGTTTGTACCTGCAGGGCTGCGGACGTTCACGGATACTCGCGGATGCGCAGTATCCGGAGTCCGGGCATCCTGATGGGTATGCGTTCGATTGGAAAAAAGGGCGCATACTCAAGGATTTTCAGATATTGTATCTCTCTGATGGACATGGTGTTTTCGAAAGCGCAAAGAGCAAATCCCAAATCGTAGAGGCGGGAATGCTCTTTGTTCTTTTTCCGGGGGTATGGCATCGTTATAAGCCTAGTCCGCGAACGGGATGGGAAGAAAACTGGATTGGCTTCTCGGGCGCGTTTATCCCTCGGTTGATGAGTTTTGTCTCCCCAGATAATCCCGTGATACGATTAAGTGACCCATCTATTTATGAGGTCGTGGTTCAAGATTTCATCTCGCGTGTGCTGGACGCGCCTATGGATCGTCCTTTTTCAGATGCGGGAGTTGTCGTTGAATTGCTGGGCCTCATCCGTGAAGGGCAGGTTGTTCGCGGTGATGGCAATAAGCATGGTTTGAAGATCCGGCAAGCACAATCGTATATTTTGACGCATGCAGCGGAACGCATTGATTTTGAAAAGCTCGCTCGCCAGTTTGGCATGAGCTATACGAGCTTTCGGCGCAGCTTCAAGATGCATACAGGCGTGTCACTGGCGCAATTCCACATTGATGTTCAGCTCAGGCGGGCTGCGCGTTGGCTGGAGTCCTCTGAGATGACGTGCCGTGAAATGGCCGATAAACTCGGCCTGGGTACACCGGAATATTTTTCCCGTCTCTTTACGAAACGCATGGGGTGTTCGCCACGCGCGTTTCGTACGAAAATGAAAAAGTGAAACGTGCGGTGAACCCGACTCCGCTAGACCGTCCTGTTAGATTGAAGTGGCGGTCTCTAGCAAAGAAGAGATCACGGCTTCTTGGAAAATAGATCGCCGGGACGATTGGCGGGTTTCGGATCAGTCGTCATTTCTGTCCACATCTGGCGTGTGATATGCTCTTGCATCAGATGTTCATAGAAGTGAATCCATGTTGTAACACCTTTAGCTTTTCGATACTCCACCTCGCCTGTTTTACGCGTATCACCTTCGCCTCGTCCTTCATCTGATGAACGCATCACGCCCTTTGGATATCCGAGATTGTGTTGCACGACGTCATAGAGCTGATGCAACCACTCATGGGTTTCCATCTCGCCGTCGGTTTCGCCTGGATAGGGATAATTTGTGCTCCACGGCACGACCATGTACCCTGCATTTTTGAATTCGCCAATTCTTCCATACATAGCTGCAGTGAAAGGTTTAGGAATATCGGGACCTGTGCCTTCGTTGCATTTGGCATACGAGATTACGGTGAAATATTGTTTATCATTTATGCGCTCGAGGACGAACGGCTTGATATCGCCTGGGGCAATAATGAACCCCGAACGTTTATCGGCATTTTTTGCAAAAGGCGCTTCGATGATCTCGATATCCACCTGCATAGTTGCGACACCGCTACTGAGCTTGAAAACGTGGTCACCAAAGGCATTCAGACTTTTGTGAATCTTTTGGATATCTTTCTCGTTCAGAACTTTGTGGGCAACGTTTGTCACTCCTTTTTCTGTCACCCAGGTAATAGTGACATCCCTGAAAAGCAATGCCAGTACGCGCCAGGGTTGCGCTTTACTTCTGTCCGTATTGGCCGGGGCAACATGGGGTCGAAGGGTACGAATATGTGTACGAGCTTCCATGCGCTCTTCTTCGGTGCAGTCGGTGCGGTCGATAACACGTTCCCATGCAGTCATAGCCTTTGCGTACTCCAGCTTTGCCTCCGCTGCAATAGCCTGCTGATGCGTTTCCTTATAGTCTTGCAAGGCCATGGGAATTGGCGCCCTCCAATCACCTGCGGCAGCAAGTGGCGTATTTTGCGCATAAGCCACTGTGACACAGATGAGAATAGACAGATATTTTAGCAGACAATTCATTTTAGGACCTTTGTGTTAGGGCATTTCCAAAACAGAGTACAAGCGACTCACAGAGATCGCTCAATTTTCAAACAGTGAACGTAATCTACTATAGTAGCCTGGCTATTACAAGCCGGATATAGTGGGCGAGCGCCCTCTGTCTGCGACGCTGAATACATTGTTGATCTTGACAGGCGGAAAGCACCTGATAGAATTTACAGCAATGAACGCGAATTACGACCCAATGGAGCATACAGCTTCCGCAAGTGAGTAAGCATCTTCGCCACATTGAAAGGTTGATTCATGAGACACCCCGTCATCGCTACCCTCGCTGTGCTGCTGTTGGCGCCACTGACCAGACTGCACGCTGATTATGTAATTCAACTTAAAGCGTCCTTAGTTACGCAGACGACAGCGATGCCGGGTGCTCAGCTCGTGTCAGTACCTCGACCCCTCGTTCTCAAGGCCGATGACGTCCGTCACGTTATCGATACCTTCAATCAGAATGACAATGAACTCTACAAGGGGCACATCCCCAACGCGGTGGCGTGGGACTTTCTGAAGAACAATATCCCGCTGCTGGATTGCCCGGATAAGGACATCCAGACAACCTACTATTTCCGTTGGTGGACCTATCGCAAGCACATTAAGCAGACGCCCGCCGGCTTTATCGTGGACGAGTTCCTCCCCAATGTCTCCTGGGCTGGAAAATATAACTCTATTAGTTGCGCGGCGGGGCATCACCTTTATGAAGGCCGCTGGCTGAGTGATCCGAGTGTGCTTAATGACTATTCGACGTTCTGGTTCCGTGGGGGCGGCGAACCTCGACGCTACAGTTTTTGGGCAGCCGATGCAATCTGGGCGCGCTACCTTGTTACCGGCGACGACCGACTCGCCAAGGAACTGCTTCCCGACCTAATCAAGAATTACGAGGCGTGGGAAAAGGCTAAACTCGATCCCTGTGGACTCTTCTGGCAGATCGACGATCGCGACGGGATGGAATCATCCATAAGCGGCAGCGGTTTCCGCGCAACCATTAACACCTACATGTATGGCGATGCCGTTGCTATTGCCCATATAGCGGAACGAGCAGGTAAGCCGGATATAGCAAAAGAATACAAAGAGAAAGCCGCGAAAATCAAATCACTGTTCCAGGAGAAACTCTGGGATAACGAGGCAAAGTTCTTCAAGGTTCTGCCGAAGGGTGACAACAAAAAACTTTCAGATGCCCGCGAACTTCATGGCCTGACGCCGTGGTACTGCAATCTGCCCGATGCCGATAAATCGGTCGCATGGAAACAGCTTATGGACCCTCAGGGCTTTTATGCGCCGTTCGGCCCTACGACAGCAGAACAGCGTCATCCTAAGTTCGTGCTTTCGTATAAAGGCCATGAATGCCAGTGGAACGGTCCCTCTTGGCCGTTCGCAACCGCGGTCACGCTCACAGGCCTGGCCAACCTGCTGAACAATTACCAGCAGGATTCAATCACCAGCAAGGATTACTTCGACACGCTTAAGATTTACACAAAGTCACACCGCCTGAAACGTGATGATGGACAGGTTGTTCCCTGGATAGATGAAAACCTGAATCCGACCAATGGCGACTGGATTTCGCGTACACGTCTGAAGAGCTGGAAGAACGGCACCTGGGATGCCGGCAAGGGTGGAGAAGAGCGTGGCAAGGATTACAACCATTCGACCTATTGCGATCTGATTATCAGCGGCCTGATCGGCCTGCGGCCGCGCGCCGACGAGACGGTCGAGGTCAACCCACTCGTGCCGAAATCATGGGACTACTTCTGCCTTGACCAGATTCCCTATCACGGTCGCCTGTTGACCATTTTCTACGACAAGACTGGTGAGCGCTATAACAGGGGAAAAGGACTCAGGGTATTGGCCGACGGTAAAGAAATCGCAGCTTCTGATACGCTGGCGAAGATGACCAGCGTGCTTCAAAGAAAATTGAAATGACTACGTTTAAAACAACAAGCAATCAGAAAAAGAGAATAAAATGACTCATTTTGCCATGTCTAGTCTTGCCTTAGTGTTTGCCTCTATCGTTAGTGCGGCAGATCAGCCACGTGTGTCGCTGGCAAAGTCCGATCCCTTGCAAAAGGACATTATCAATTTGCATAATAGCGGAGGACTATCGTGGCAATTATCGAAGGGTGATAACGGATGGGCGCTTGGAGTTTTGGCCCTAAACGGAAAACCGATTGAGGCGTCTGGGACGAAGGGACTGATGAGTCTAAGGAATCGAAAGACTGGAGCGCTACGGTGGCTTGCCGGAGGTGATGCAAAACAGGTTGACACCCGGACAGCGAAGATGACCGGGAACGTTGATGTTGATGGGGTGACATTCACCTATAGCGTTTATGTGGCCCTGGATGAAACGCTCGCCGTTGTGCGGTGGACAACCTCGTGGTCGGTCGACAAGGATCTCAATGACTGGGAGGTCTGCTTGGCCTATCATGATGGTTTTGCCAATGATTGGCGCGTTCAGAGTTATCCGTGGGCCGGGAATAGCGAAAAGGTCGCGATCTCTCCGATGCGCTACTGCGGCGTTCCGGGAGTGCTGGTGTACCGGCCCGATCAGTCGTTGGTCGTTCTGTTCGCCATCGACAGCAATTCGGATTACCTGAACCCGACCACGTGGACCGGAAAAACGGATTTTCATTTCGCCAACCGCTCGATCGCGCCGCAATTCCGTATGGGTGGAGGTAAACTGGCCGCTGGGATAAAGTATGAAATGCCGTTACAACTGTTCCTGAGTGATGCGGGTGAATTCGCCGGTGCCATCACGGAAATCATGCAGACCTGGATCAAGCTCAACAACTACAAGGTGGACGATTCACTGAAGGTGCGCACGCCGCAGGAGGCATTTGCTCTCGCCCTTGAAGGCCGGCGAAACATGGAGAGTTGGAAGCCGGGCGTTGGTTACGAGCATCACAAGGGAACACCGTTTGTTTATGTCGGCAACAATCCGTTCATTGCCTACTACGAGTATCGCCAGTATGAGATCACCGGCGACAAACTGTGGCGGGACCGCGCCTTCGAGCAGATCGACTTTGCCCTCAAAGGGCAGCAGCCGAGTGGCGTGTTCCATACGAGCTGGTATTTCAAGCGGGCGGTTCCGGTGTTCTGCAGTCTGGACTGGAGCCATGACGGCTACAAGGTGGACATCAACGTCTGGATGGCGCGCTACATTTTGCAGACCTGGCAGCGGGTGAAGGAAAAGGAAGGAATTGACCGCCAGGACTGGTATAAGGCCGCCATCGCCTCGCTCGAATGGGTGAAGTCCCAGCAGAATCCGGATGGCGGATTACCCCAGTGCATCGACATCAAAACCGGCAAAAAGTCCTTCTCCGTAGTCTGTGGCCGGGCATTGGTAGGATTGCCAATCATTGCAAGGATCACCGGGGATGAAAGCTATCTGAAATTATGCGCCGACATGGAGAAATTTCTGCGCAGCGGTGTTGAAGGCCGTTTCTGGTATACCGGAATGCATCCGGATCTGCCGCCCGGCGATTTCGAGCAGGATAGCATCTATGCTGTTGTGGAATACTGGCTGGACAAGCACGACCGAACAGGTGACAAGGAAAGCTTGGACCGCGCTGTGGCCAATGCCTATTATGGCTTGCTGTACTGGTGCCCCAAACAGCTCAATTGGGTTAATAATCCCACACAAGGCGCCCACAGCGAGCAGCAGGCCTTCAATCAGTATTCCGTCTATAGCTACGGTAATCGCAAGATTCAATGCCTGGACCGCTTGTTCAAGAAGACCGCCAACCCTCTTTTCGAACAGCTTAAGAATCGGGTGATGCAACTCAATTTCTACGTTCAGGTTGCTGACGGCCCGTACAAGGGGGCCATGACCGAGGCAATTTCTGATCCTTGGCTGGAACGCAAGCAGGGATTTGAATGGCGAGGGAATCCCTATACCAGCGAGATGGTTTCAGATTTGATGCTACAACTTATTGAAATGGGGTATGTCAAATCCGATGCCCTTCAAAAGGAAACGTCGGGTGGCTGGAAGAAGTTCGAGGGCAATCCGGTGATGGGCGGAAAATACGGGACGTGCTTCGACATTTCAGTTTTAAAGGAAGGCGATACCTATCGGATGTGGCTTTCGTGGCGCCCCAAGAAATCCATTGCGCTCGTCGAGAGCAAGGACGGCATCCACTGGAGTGAGCCGCCGAAGGCGGTGTTCGGTCCGCGACTGGAAACGGGGTGGGAGAACGACATCAACCGGCCATACGTCTTGAAGCGCGCAGATGGCTATCACATGTGGTACACCGGCCAAGCCAAGGGCCGCTCATGGATCGGCTACGCCACTAGTTCTGACGGCGTAACGTGGAAACGCATGAGCGACAAACCGGTTCTGTCCCCCGATCAACCGTGGGAAAAGAACATTGCCGTCATGTGTCCGTCGGTGCTCTGGGATGAAACGGCTAAGCAGTTTCGCATGTGGTACTCCGGCGGTGAACAAAATGAGCCTAATGCGATCGGTTACGCGACCAGCCCCAACGGTTTGACCTGGAAGAAAAATGAAAGCAACCCAGTGTTCATCGCTGACCCCAATAATCCGTGGGAGAAGCACAAGGTGACCGCCTGTCAGGTCGAGAAAGTCGGCGAATGGTATGTGATGTTTTACATTGGATTCGAAAACGAGGGAACGGCAAGGATCTGCCTCGCTCGCAGCAAGGATGGCATCACGAACTGGCAGCGGCATCCGACCAATCCGATCATCTTCCCGGGTAAAGGCAAATGGGACCACAACGCCTGTTACAAGCCGTATGCGATTTTCGACGGGCAGAAATGGCTGTTATGGTATAATGGCCGTCGTGGCGGCTTGGAACAGATCGGCGTCGTCCTCCACGACGGGGAAGAATTAGGATTTTAAATCTACTATGAAATGCGCAGGATTTTCCCCGTCATTCTCTATGAACTCTAGAACCAACCGATCCCTTCTCGCCCGCAGCCTTCTTACGATGGCGGTTTTCGTACTTCACTTTGTGAATGTTTGGGCTGGTGACACGCCTCCGATAAAGCTCGCGTCGGTGTTGCAACCTTTTGTGGAAAGCCACACGCTGGCTGGCGCTGTGGTCCTCGTCGCCGACCCAGACAAGGTGCTCGACGTCGAGGCGGTTGGTTGGGCGGACATTGCGGGCAAGAAGCCGATGGATCCAGATTGCCTGTTCTGGGTCGCATCGCAGTCGAAGCCGATCACGGCAACGGCACTGATGATTCTCGTGGATGAAGGCAAGGTGAACGTGGATGATCCGGTGGAGAAGTATTTGCCGGAGTTCAAAGCACAGCAGGTGAATGTGAGCTCCAATGCCGCGAAGCCGGAACTCAAGGCGCCGCGTCATCCGATCCTCGTGCGCGAGGTGCTCAGCCATACGAGCGGCCTGCCGTTCAAGTCCGACATGGAACAACCGACGCTCGACCTGTTTCCTCTGGCAGCGCGCGTGAAGAGCTACGCGAAGATGGCGTTGCTGTTTGAGCCAGGTACAAAGTCGCAGTACTCCAACGCCGGCATCAACACCGCTGGGCGCATCGTGGAAGTCGTCAGCGGGATGAGCTTCGAGAAGTTTCTCGACGATCGCATTTTCAAGCCGCTGGGCATGACGGACACGACGTTCTTTCCCAGTAAGAGTCAGCTCGAACGGCTTGCGAAAGCTTACAAGCCAAACGCGGCGAAGGACGATCTCGAAGAGTGCGCGATTACGCAATTGAAGTATCCGCTCGATGATCGTGAGCGACAGTCGATGCCGGCGGGCGGTTTATTTTCCACGGCGACCGATCTCTCGATCTTCTACCGCATGATCGCGAACAAAGGCATTTTCAACGGCGCGCGCATCCTTTCCGAAAAGAGCGTGCAGCAGATGACCTCCGATCAATCGGGAGAGGCGAAGTCGTCCTATGGCTTCGGTTTCGGAACCAATGGCCGCATCGTCACGCATGGCGGGGCTTACAACTCCATGTCGCGCTTCGATCACGAGCACCAGCTCATCACGATTTTCCTCGGCCAGCACGCGGGCTGGATCAAGGACGGCAAGACGATCATCCCCACGTTTCAGAAGACCGCGACAGATGCCTTTGGCTCGAAGATAAAATCGGAACCAAATGGAGCAGATGCGCTGCCTGACGTCGGTATTCCTACGCAGAATCCGACGAAACCCGCCGCCGGAATGGATGCAAAGCATGCGGTCATCACTAACTCCATCGGCATGAAGCTCGTGGCCATTGAGCCGGGTAGTTTTACGATGGGACAGGACGGTCCGTCTTCGGATTATGAGATGAAGAAGCATCCGGCGGAGATTGATCACGCGGATTGGGATGAGAAGCCGGCTCACAAGGTTACGATCACGCGGCCGTTTCACCTTGGCGCGACGGAGGTAACGTTGGCGCAGTATCGGCAGTTTTCACCGAAGTATCGCGACAGGCGCGGGGCAGATGACGATGCGGTGGTCGGCGTGAGCTGGAATGATGCGGTGAAGTTTTGTGAATGGCTGTCAGCAAAGGAGGGCAAGACGTATCGTCTGCCGACAGAGGCGGAATGGGAATATGCCTGCCGGGCGGGGACGACGACACTCTTCAACACGGGGGACACTTTGCCTGCGGGTTTTCAGAAGTGGTTCGGTGAATATGGCCGGCGCAGTTATTATTTTCCGGGTGGCGGTTTGCCCGCGGAATATCAACTCATCGACGGCAAGCCGCAGATCCGCGTGGCGCAGACGCTTGCCAATGCTTGGGGACTCTTCGATATGCACGGCAACGTCGCCGAGTGGTGCGCCGATTGGTATGGGCCTTATCAGGTGGGTGCGCGGACTGACCCATCGGGTCGTAGCGACGGTGATTTTCGTGTATTCCGCGGCGGCACTCACTCGACCTTCTCGCGGTTGCTTCGCTCGGCGAATCGCGCGGCGTGGTTACCGGAGGCGAGGAATGAAACCATTGGCTTTCGTGTGGTGCTCGGCGAGTTACCGCGTGGCCAAATGCTGCCGCCACCGCTACCGGCTTTGTACGCGCAGAACGTCAGACAGAGTGTTGCGAGGATCACGACAAAACCTGCTGACAAGCCATTCTTTGCGGGACCTCAGGTGTTCGTGAAGATATCACCCGACTCCATTGGCCCGATGTTCTCAAGACACAACCACAGTCCGACGATCACTGAGTGTCCAAACGGAGATCTGCTCGCCTCGTGGTTCTCGTGTGTGGACGAAGGCGGAAGTGAACTGTGCGATGTCGCGAGCCGGCTGCGCTTTGGCACGTCAGAATGGGAACCCGCATCGCCGTTTTGGGACGGCGCAGACATCAATGACCACGCGCCCAAGCTCTGGTGGGATGGCGACAAGACGATCTATCATTTCGCACGTGGTTTTGCCGAAAACATCGTACGCACTTCCACGGACAACGGCGCGACTTGGGGCAAGGCGCGCGTACTTTACCCGCACGATGAGTTTGGAAATCAAGTCATCCGCACCCGCGAAGGATTCCTCATCATACCGTTCGATCACGACTGTACGAGTTTCCTGATCAGCCGCGATGCCGGGTTGACCTGGACTCATCCCGATGCGGATCGCGGCCCGAGTGACAACCGGCCCGGCGGTAAAGGACTCCGAAACGCGGGCTTTCATGCCGGGATTGTGCAACTCATGGACGGACGTCTCATGACGATGGGGCGCTATGACAAGCCAGACTTGCAGGCTAAGTTCGGTGGAAAAACCCCCGTCAGCTATTCAAGCGACATGGGCGAAACCTGGACCTACGAGGCCAGCGAGTTTCCCGTGATCAGCAGTGCGCAACGTCTAGTACTCATGCGTCTACGCGAAGGCCCGTTACTGTTGTGCTCGTTCACCGATCAGGCTCGCGACTGGAAGACACGTAAAGGCCTGCTCTTCAAAACCGCCGAGGGTGGCACGTTCATCGGCTATGGCCTCTTTGCTGCGCTGTCTTTTGATGAAGGCAAAAGCTGGTCGCACCGTCGGCTCATCACGCCCGGCGGCCCCTCACGCGAAGCACCATCGATCGACCGCAGCATCGCCAGCTTCAGCGATACAATGTCCGAGCACAGCGGCTACCTCGCAGCCGCCCAGACTCGCGACGGCAACGTGCAGCTCGTCTCCAGCAAGAACCACTATGTCTTCAATCTCGCGTGGCTGAAGTCACTGCCGCCCGCGCCGACCACCTTACGTTGAAAGCAGTCAATCCTGTGCTAATGCCTTGCCTGCGCAGGTGACCGACAACCATG
>JBAXCC010000052.1:0-16348 GCA_037141675.1 bacterium
TGCAGTGCTGGCCTTCCCGACGCCGGAGGCGGATTTCGGGACGAACGCGTGCGAGCTCACATCAAACATGGAACGGTTCGAGCGCAAGCTGGTTGAGCGCTTTTCCGATGTCCCGATGGGACGTTCGTGGGATAAGAACGATGCCGCGCCCGCTGTCGCGGTGCAGATGAAGGTCCCGGATAAGTCCGTGCCCTTCATTCAGTGGACTTACACGGAAGCGGTTGTGCAGCGTTCGATGCAGATCACCTCTCGCTCCGGCGTGTTGTCCGGTACGCTGAAGGCGTCGGACGACGGCGCGGTTTGGCGCGAGGTCCAGGTCTTCGCGAGCCGGAACCACGCGCCTGTTACGTGTGCGTTTGAGGCTGCGCCGGCCAGATTCTGGCGTGTGGAGTTTAAGCCGAACGAGGGGATGTGGCTGACGGGCGTGCGGCTCTGGTCAGGCTACCGCCTCGCGAATTACACCGGCAAGGCGATGTTCGATCCGTATGGACTGGACTGCCCGAAGTTTTCGAACGACGGGAAAGGGGAAACGGGAAACGTGAAACGCGGGGCGTGTTTTGTTCAGCCGGACAAGATGGTAGACCTCACAGACAAGATGAAGGCGGACGGGACGCTGGATTGGAAGGTTCCGGAGGGAAGGTGGACGATCCTGCGGTTCGGGTATGCGCCGACAGGCTCGGAAAGCGAGCCGGGGGTTCCCGGCGTCCGCTCGCTGGAATGCGACAAGTTCAATCCCAAGGCCCTGGAGGTTCACTTTGCGAAGTCGTTGCAGCCTTGGTTCGATGATCCTGAATTGAACGCCGCCGTTCAATACGTGCATGTGGACAGCTACGAGCGAGGCGCTCAGAACTGGACGGAGGCATTGCCCGCGCTGTTCTGGCAGCGCAAGGGTTATGACTTGCGCACGTGGCTGCCAGCGCTGACTGGGCGCGTGGTCGGCAGCGTCCGCGAGTCGGAGCAGTTCCTCTGGGACTTCCGCAATGTGACCTGCGGATTGATGCACGAGAACTACTTTGGCCGCATGGCGGAGCTGTGCGAGAAGGCTGGCAAGCGCTTTACCTGCGAGCCCTACCACCAGACCCAGTTCAACAACGTGACGGCGGGCGGATACGCGCACATTCCGATGTGCGAGGCATGGATGGGCGACAGCATTCCCGGGCCCTATTGGATGAAGCTCGGTGCGAGCCCAGGGCACCTGTACGGCCGCCGCATTGTCGCGGCGGAGGCGTTTACCGCGCCGGCGAAAAGTGGCGGTAACTGGTCCATTGATTTCTTTGACATGAAGGAGTTGGGCGACGCGATGTTCTGCGGCGGCGTCAACCGCTTCATGTACCACGTCTACGTGCAGCAGCCATGGACGAACGTCGCGCCAGGGCAGACCCTGGCGATCTACGGAACGCATTTCGAGCGCACCAATACCTGGTTTGAGAAGATGAAAGCCTTCAACGCCTATGTCACACGCTGCCAGGCTCTGCTTCAGCAGGGGCTTTTCGTGGGCGATGTGCTTTATTCCTGCGGGGAGAACAATCCTAGCGAGAACGTGCATCCGGGGGGCGCGCTGGCGATGCCGAACGGCTACGACTATGACGTATGCGATCCCCGCGCGATCCGCGAGCGCATCACGGTGAAGGACGGTCAACTCGTGTTACCGGATGGCGTGTCTTATCGCCTGCTGGTGCTGCCCGATGACGCGTCGATGACGCTGACGATGCTGCGCTGCGTGGAAGCGCTGGTGAAGGACGGCGCGACAATCGTGGGGCGGACCAAGCCTATGTTTTCACCCACGCTGTCGGACATGCCAGAGCAGATGGGTTCGTTCCTGCGGCTTGCGGATACGCTCTGGGACAGTGGCAAGGTCATCTCCGACAAAACGGTTGCGGAGGTGCTCAAACTCAAGGGCATCCCGCCTGATTTTGAAGCGCGGGGTGCAAAGGCCCAGATCCGGTACATTCATCGGCGCGAGGGCGGGACCGACTCCTATTTTGTGGCCAGCTCCGGCAAGGAGGCGCAGAAGGTCGAGGCCGTGTTCCGCGCGACGGGGCAACCGGTTCTGCTAGACGCCGTGACAGGCGAGAGTCGCGTGCTGCCGGAGTATCGCGTGGAAGATGGTCGCACGGTCGTGCCGATGAACTTCGAGGCCAAACAGAGTTTCTTTGTGGTGTTTAAAACTGGAAACTCGAAACTGGAAACTGGAAACTTGGGGAAGATGAACTTTCCGGAGATGAAGCCGATCCAGGCGCTGACAGGGTCGTGGAGTGTGCAGTTCGATCCGAAGTGGGGTGGTCCCTCCTTCGCTGAAGCTACGGCGGGCAAGCCGGCACAGCCTGTTGTGTTCCACGATCTGTCCGATTGGACTGCTCAGTCTGATTCTGGAATCAAGTACTACTCGGGCACGGCGGTTTACCGTAAGCTCTTCGACTGCCGACTGCCCGCTGCCGACTGCCCACTGTATCTCTCCCTCGGTGCGGTGAAGAACATGGCGGATGTCACGATTAACGGCCGGAAACTGGGCACAGTCTGGTGTGCACCGTGGCGTGTGGCGATTCCGGCCGGAGTGCTGAAGGAGAAAGGCAACGAACTTGAAATTGAGGTGGTGAATCTCTGGCCCAATCGGATGATCGGCGACGAGCAATTGCCCGAAGACTGCGACTGGGGCGGGGGCGTATGGAATCTGCTGAAGAGCTATCCAGAATGGTTTGTGAACAAGATTCCGCGCACAAGTGGTCGCAAGACATTCTCGACGGTTAAGCAGTGGTACAAGGAAGATCCGCTGTTGCCGTCGGGGCTACTGGGGCCGGTAACGGTACAGGCCGAATATGGTATCGCATTGATGGCGATACAGTCGGGATACGCGCAAGTGACCCTCGGATTACAGGTGAAGGACGGGCGTTTCTACAAAGACGGTCATGTGTATCGAGGTGTAGGAGCAAATTACTTTGACCTGTTCCGGCGGGTGATGCGTGAACCGACTAACACCACCAGTCTGATCGGACTGGAGCGGCTGTCAAAGGCGGGCATACCGTTCGTGCGTTTTGCGGGGCCATTTTCAGCGGAGGAGTGGAAACTCTATGTTGAAAACAAGGAGGAGTACTTCAAACGCATGGATCTTGTCTTCCGTAAGGCGGAAGAGGTGAAGATGGGGCTTATTCCATCATTCTTCTGGACGCTCACACTGTGTGAAACAGTCAACGAGCCGTGCGACCAGTGGGGCAACCCCGACAGCAAGACCGCCGCGTTGATGCGTGAGTATGTGAAGGACATCTGTACACGTTATGGAAAGTCGCAGGCATTGTGGGCGTATGAGTTTGGGAATGAAATGAACTTGTCCGCTGATTTGCCGAATGCCGCGCAGTTCCGTCCAAAGAACGGCAGTGAGAAGGATGATGTGACCTCTAAAATTCTGGTCACCATGTTGTCGGACTTTGCAAAAGAGGTCAGGAAATATGATCCGACGCGGGCCATCATTTCCGGTAATTCTCATTCGCGTGCGTCGGCGTGGAATAACACAGCGAGCAAGAGCTGGAAGGCGGATACGCAGGAGCAGGCCAAGGAAGTTTTGTTGCGCGACAATCCCGCACCGCTGGACACGGTGGGAATTCACATCTATGGAGACCACAAGCCGGAGAAGGAGATTGGCAACTGGGTGCAGAGCCGTCTTGCCTATTTCAAATGGTTGAGAGGCCTTGCGGATGACGTCAAACGCCCCATATTTATTGGGGAATATGGTTGTGCCATTCAAGAGTCACCTGAAAAGAACCGCGAAACTTATGAGGCATTGCTGAAAGAAATGACAGAGGCCAATATCGACATGGCTGCATTTTGGGTCTATGACTTGCCCAGCCAAAACAAGGACTGGAATGTCACCTTTGAGAATAGTCGTGCCTACATGATTCCGTTGGCAGCAGAAGCCAATCGCACGTGGCATAAACAATAAAATATTGCCACTGTTGTGTAATAACCCCTTGATTTGTCTGCGAGAACTTGGAAAAATACTCACGCCATACCAATGGAATGACAGAAGTTACACTTTATGAAAAGTAGCACGTAAGACAAGGATAGCATGTTAAAGCAAGAAGACAGAAATGATCTGTTGAGTTTAGGGATATCGACAATCATCGTCAATATTACATTAATGTTTGTAAAAATAATTACAGGCGTTGTCGGGAATTCTTATGCGCTCATAGCAGACGGTATAGAATCGGCCTCAGACATTATCTCATCATTAATAACGTGGGCTGGTTTTCATTTCTCGCTAAAACCTGCGGACAAGGAGCATCCTTATGGACATGGGAAAATTGAATCTCTGGCTGGCGTTTTCTCCGGATTCTCATTGATAGCTGCAGCCGGTCTTATTGCGTATAACTCCGTAAAGGAAATAGTGACTCCTCATTTAGCACCGTCTTGGTTTACATTGCCCGTGCTGATTATTATTGTGATCGTCAAGGAGGCATTGTCGAGAAAAGTGCTTGGCGCGAGCGCCGAGGTAGGCAGTCATGCATTAAAGGGCGATGGTTGGCATCATCGGTCGGATGCAATTACGTCTGCTGCAGCAGCAATCGGTATTGCGATTGCGCTCTTTGGCGGAAAAGGCTATGAGATGGCCGATGACTGGGGAGCGTTATTGGCGTGCATTATCATTTTGATTAACGGGGGGTTAATCATAAAAGGCTCCATGCACGATGTTCTGGATGGTGCGGTTGATCAAGATTCGGTTGATGCGGTTAATAAATTAACGGTTAATATTTACCCAGTCGTCGATGCGGAAAAGATTCGAATTAGAAAAAGCGGTATTGGCTGGTTTGTGGATATGCATGTGCGTGTGCCTGCGGAAATGACGATCTGGGAAGGGCATGCGCTGGGTCATAAAGTAAAAGCAGAAATCATGGCATCAAATAAAAGAATATATGATGTGATGATTCACTTGGAGCCATCCAAGAATCCACCGTACAGAACGCTCCATCCGATAGACGAAGAGGTTGTAGCAGAAGCATAATAATGTGTGTGCCTAGAGCCGTCTAATTTTTATTTAGTCTCTCACAGAGTCACAGAGGGCACAGAGAAATACGGATCAACGGTCAACGATAAGGTCCCTATATCCAGGCAATATCTATGTAGGGCAGCGTATATTGTGCATGAATCAGGACTGTACATTTGTGAAAATTAGGTAGCAGCTGATATTCTCCGTGCGCTCTGTGGGCTCTGTGAGAAAAAAATGGCTACACATTTCCAGAAAACGCTACAACTACTCTCATTCGTTAAGCCTGGACATAATCGTTGTAAAAAAAGATCTCTATTCTTGGCGCATGTCTTTACGCGGATAAGCGTGGAGTCTGTCAGACGCCGCCTTGATGCCCTTTAGCAGGGTCTGATAATCAAGATCATTCGTGGACGCGAAGACAGGCTTGCCATCTGGTTGCTTGCACACGCCCCAGCCGCCTGCATCCTTGGAAAGGGGGGCTTGTATCATGGAGCTGTTTTGAGGGGTTGTGAGGTTGATCCGCAGTTCGGGACCATAGATGAGGCTCGACCCGTAACGCGGTATCGCCATGTGAGCGCAGAGTCCTCGATCCTGCCAGATCTTGCTGCTGACCGAGAAAGGGGCGTCCATGGAACCTCCGCCGAATCCCCAGGTGCCGCCGTTGTAGACTTTTGTCTCATGGCAGCTCATGCATTTCTTATCAAAGACAGGCGCAATCTGGTCGAAAATGAGGTTCGGAGTGTTGGGGTAGTGCTTGGCCCAATTCCCCTTGGACCAGATACCGTCTGCCTGCCAGGAATCGCGAGCGCCAGCGCCGCGGACGATCTCTTCACCCTTGGCGTTTTGCACCTTTGCGTAGTCGTATGTCCCGTAGTAAGGCACGTTGGCGTCGATCCAGCACCAGACTCTGTAGCGCATCTCACGCGGAATGGTCTTTCCGCAATGGTCGGAGTCGAGCAACTTTGTTTGTATCTTGCTGACAACCGCGCCGATCGTCTTTGGGAAGTTGTCATCGTAGTCATTGGCGAAGGGTTGATGCCACTCCACCAAGGCACGTTCAACGAGGTTGTCGTAGGACATGCAGAAGAAGCGCGTCCGGTCACCGCTTAAATCGATGTGCGCTTTGGGATTCGGACCGCTGTGGCAACTGATGCAATATTTGTTCCAGACAGGCTGCACGACGCGCTGGTAGTCGAGGATGCCCTTGGTGCCCCAGTTAGCTTGTTGAGGCGTGACAGGGGCCTGGCTGCTCGCCAAAGGCTGTTTCGTCACAGAAGGAGGGACACCTCCTTTTCGATTTTCATGGCACCCGATACAACTTTGTTTTTCGCCTGGCATGGTATGCATGTCAGAGCCCATGCGCATAATCACTTGCCCCTCGGCGTTGAGCAGGTTCATGGAGATGTTTCGCAGTGCTGGCACTGTGAAATGGGCTGAGCCGTCCGCATTTACGGGGACTCTTCCGATCTCGCGGCGCACGTGGACTGTCCCGCGGCCAATGATGGGGGTATGTCCCCATGCTTCGCCGCCATCCATGCGGCGTGATTTCAAAACCTGCTCCATCACTTGAATCCATTTGACCTCCCCGCGCTTGATATGCGGTTCGACCCCCAGATAGACATCGTAGACCATCAGGGTGGCGACGAGATTGGTGTGCGGCTCTTGATTCAAGCCTTCAGCATCCTCAAAGACAAAGGGGACAGGCGTACAGCTCTGTGCAATCTCAGGAGGTACTGGGCGGGGTGCGATGGGCATGGGATTGAAACAGCCTAGGTTGGTGGTGGCCTCGTAGAAGCAGATACGATTGCCTCTGTCATCCAGCAGGTAGAGCCGGTTCTTGAGTCCGCCGTCGCCGCCGTAACTTGCGAGATAGAGCTTTTCATTGACAGGATAGAGATCCTGCCAGAGCCATGGGAGTCCTGTATCTCCGTTATGCGGGCGCTGGAGGGTCAGATAGCGGAAGCCCTCTCCGCGCGGGGCTTCAGGTCCTTTCATGTTCCAGACAAGGCCGGCCATGCCGGTATGGTTGTTATGGTGGGGCCCCAGAACGCAAAGCACCTCGGGCCGTCCGGGCACGGGGCGCGCAGCCCAGAAACCGCTCGGATCTTCAATGGTGTTGCCGAAGAAAAGCTTCATGGCCGTCCCGTCGGGGTTCATTGTCCAGAGCGCTTGCCGGTTATCCACATTCTTTTCGATGCCGTAATCCCAGCGGGTGAAAAGGATCTTCCCGTCGTTCATGACTTGGGGTGTATGGTCGCTGTCGATATTGGCAGAGAGCTTTCGGATGTCTGAGCCGTCGCGTGCACACGAATAGAGCAGGGGAGATGTTTGGGCTTGGCATTGCACATACGTTGAGGCTCGGTCGGAGATGAAGATGATGCGACCGTCCGGCAAGAGGGCAGGACTGATGTTCTGGCTCTTGCCCCCGACGACTTTCTTCAGATGGTTCCCGTCAATGCCGATCTCATAAATCTGCCAATAGGGACCGTCCTCTTTTCGCTTGGCAGAAAAGAAGATCGTCTTTCCGTCGTAAGACAGATTCATGTCAAAGAGCTTGAGTCCCTCTTCGGCGAAGATGACTTTGGGCGCTGCTGTGGGGTTGAGCGGATCAAAGAGACAGATGGAGGCCGGAGAGGAGCCCTGAGATGAATGGGGGGCTATGGCGTTGATCGGATATGTTGGATAGATCATGAACACGATCGGCCCTGTCCGTTTTAATTGACCCTGCCAATGGGAGAGGATCGCCTGTTGGTTTGATGCATCGACGCCCCGGATTGAACTCTCGTACGCGGCACCTCCTTGGGTTAACGGAACGGATTTTCGCGCGTCCTCCATTGTCAAATGTTCGGGGTCGAACATCGGTTCTGGCCGGGGATCCATCCGGAACACGCCTGACGTTGGCAATCCTTGCGCATTTATCAATAAAGGATCTCTTTCGTGCCTGGAGACATCCTGCCATCCATCCGGCGTGAGCGTGTTAAAAACCGTGACTCCGTCGAGTGCAAAGGCGAAACCATGCTCCGCAAACAGGGAGGTGATTTTGACCAGCAGGCGATTAGCTCCCTTCTGTAAGGGCAGGGATGCCACAATGGAAGTCGGTCGGTGCTCGGGGCTGTAGACGCGCATTGCGGTGCCATGGGACGTACCATTGATCCAAACTTGAATAGCATCCTCCGCGTAAACACGCACAATAATGTTTGTTGCCTCGGATGCGGTGATGGTGCGGTAAAGATAGGTGGTTTCATGTCGCGACGGCGCGGGTCCACGCGGCAGCAAGTTGCGATACCCATCAGTCCACTCAGGATGTGCTGTCCACTTTGCGACAGTCAAGGCATCATACATCTGGAAGGGCTTCCCGTCGGAGTTTATGTTGACACGTGTGTAGACTTTTGAGAGGTCTGCGCACGTTGCGCCTGCTGCCAGTACGTCCGCTTCGGGCGCATAGACATGCTTCGAACTGGGGACGAGGCTCCCAAACTGGGCATTTTTAAAGGGCCCGATTGCATGCCAGGGGTCTAGCTTGATCTCCGCACCTGCACCGGAGGAGGACAAGAGAAGGAGTAAAAGCACAAGGTATTTCATGAGCGTGGATAGCCTTTCATAAACTGGGTGTGGCTTCGATGAGCATGACTGGACCGAGTAAACCGGAATCATAGAGAGGCCAATCTGAGGCGTCGAAGGGCTTGTACTTGATATTCACGAAGTTGATTTCATGGAAATATTTCCAGGGCTCTTTACGTCGGTCTAGGTCGCGGATGCGGTTGGCTGAGACATTGGTGACCTCGACTTCCAGTTTGTTGCCTGTTGGCTTGAGCGCAGGAACATATACACGGAATGGCGCAATGAAGGGGGTGCCGAGAGAGACACCGTTGAGGGTCACACGCGCGCTTTGGCAGACATTGCCCAAGTCTAGATAATAAGAGGAGGCAGATGTTGCAGGTGCATTGAATGTCGTTGTATAGCGTGCGGTGCCTGCAAATCGGCGCGTCTCTTCGTTGCCTTGTGTCGTCCATGAAGCGAGTTGTTCGGTCGTGTAGGGCGCGGGTAGCACAGGCCCGCCCCTGATGAATTCAACGGCCCATGGACCGATGACAAGATGGCTCTTCCCTGTCTGATTCCACACCCAGCTTTCGCCCGTTGCGATTGCGTCTCTCTCGGTTTTCAAAATCAACGTCTCTTCCGGATTTAATTGGAGATAAACCTCCAGTTCATCGGTTGTTTTATTTTTGCGGGATGCGCCAATGCCGCTCTTGCCGGTCATGGGGTCAAGCACGCGTACGGCTTGTGCAGGACGGCTCAAGGCTATCCACCCTTTGAATATGTTGGTGGTCTCATTAACAAGGAAATAGGTGGTGCCGGTTTCGTGCGCTCTGCGGACAAATGAAAGCTGCGCATCCTTCATCAGGCGTTCGGGCTTGATACCCACACTGCTCAAGAGGTTTGATGCCAGACCAACTGCAATAAAGCCTTTCCCGACAGCGACCTTTTTACATTCGCCAAGTGCAGGCGTGCTTATTCCGTATTTATCGAGAAGCTGTTTGAATGTTGCCCGGCTTGCGGCTAGATCGGAAAGCCCTGGCACGTCCGTGGGGATGGCGCTGTCAAAGAGCACGGTGCCCCCTGCTTCTGCCAGGCGAATCAACTGCTGCAACGTGGCGAGCGGAAGCGTCTTTGCGGAGGGGACGAGTACAGCGGAAAAACGGTTGCCCGGGGTTGTGATCACGTTGTTCTCGACTCGGGTCTGCATGAGTTGGCGGTCGGAAATATAGTCAAAGGAATAGCCTTGATTCCAGAGCTGTTCGGCCAATGCTCCAGTCGGTTGATGTTCCAGCCAAATGCGGTTGTGTACGCCCATTTGCAATTCCAAGCCAGGCGTGGTGCGCCAGTATTCATGCACGGGCCAGTAGACTAGCAAATCATTGTCAGAGCGGCCCGCTTGCAGGACCGATTGGCACCGTGCGATATAACGATTGACCGAAGGCGCATCATACCAAAGCGAGTTTCGTGGATTCATCTCGTAGCTGGCATAGAAGAGCCAGCCTGGCCATGCGGCTTCGTCAGGTGAGTAGCATGTCCCGTGGTAGACCACGTGGTTGATGCCGGACAGGAAGAGATCGTCGAGTAAGCTCTTAAGATCGCCCAGTGTTTCTGTGAAGTGTTCGCGCAACCATGTGCCAGTCTCGGATGCAACCAGACGCCGCCCCATGACATGCGCGGCAGAGGAAGAAAATTTAGAGACCAACTTGCTGCGATCCTTGTCAAACATTTCTGTTTCAGGAATATCAGCGAGGGCGTATAAGTCCAGAAGATTGCCAGGGGAGCCATGCGCCTGGTTGCGCGTGATGATACCTTTCGAGTGACACCACTTCACCCAGTTTCCCATGGTCTCTTCAATCATCAGATCGGAGAGTGTTTCGCGATAGTCATAGCGAAGGCGCTGCGCGGGGTCGTCCATGCGTTTTGTATCAAGAAGAATAGGCAAGTACTGTTGAAGCGAATAGCCGCGTCGTTTTTCGAACTCATCCAGCAAGGTGGGGGACCAGTTGCAACGATACTCATACGAGTCATGATACATGGCGCGCGGCTTTAATCCGTTATAGGAGCTGAAGGCTTCCTCAAACACGGCCAGATAGTTGTTCATGGCCTGGGGATAAAACAGATTGATCATCCACCCCTCGCCGCCGGGTGCGGCACGTTTGACCTTCATGGTGGGCTTGGGTGTTGCGATGATGACCCGCCAGCCTTTTTCAGGGGCTTGCCAGGTAATGATCCCTTTGTCAGAGATTTGCTTCGAGAGGTTGAGCATCTCATCTTTAGGGCCTATGGCGACAACCATGGCGTTTGGTTTCAGACGCGCATCCAGTGGCACGCCCGCGCTTGGCTTGATCGTTTGTAGGTCAAGAGCGGCGCACGCTTCATCGGGGGTGACCTTAGGACCGCCAAAACACCAGCCGGTGCCGGTGGTCATGTCCACATTCAAATCCAGCCGTTTCCCTTCGCTGACCACATGGTTAAGCATCTCCATCCATGTTTTGCTCAGGTAGGGGATGTATTTCTCTTCATATCCCTTGGCACCATAAATAGGGATGATGTGCACACCGCCCATGCCTGCCTCTTTATAGCGCTCCATCTCACGCGTCAGGTTTGCCTTGTCCACCGCACTGCCGAGCCACCACCAATAGGCATGCGGACGACATTCGCGTGTGGTCTCAGGCCAGATGGTTTGGGCCTGAGAAGATGCGCACATACTTACGAAAAGAGCTATTGCAATTATGGTTTTCATGGTTTTTTCCAGTCCGGTTTCAAATGAGCTTAAGGCTTCGTTAGCTCTTCAAAATAGTTTTATAACTATACCCGATTTGAAGCCGATATGCCATAGTGATTTAATCAGCATTCTGAAATTTACGTACTCGATTTTGTCTCAATCGCCGTGTTATTATATAAATATGAAACGTTATACCATCATATCTCTTTTGTTCGGTTTATTAACTCAATGCCTGGATGCAAAAGATGCAGCACATCCAAACATCCTGTTTGCTCTGGCGGATGACTGGTCTTATCCGCATGCAGGTGCTTACGGTTGCACGTGGGTCAAGACACCGACGTTTGACCGTATTGCCAAGCAGGGGCTTTTGTTTACTCAAGCCTATACGCCGACAGCGAAATGCGCTCCTTCACGCTGTGCGATTCTCACAGGACGCAATCCGTGGCAACTAGGGCCGGCAGCCAATCACATCTCCTATTTCCCTCCGGATATTAAGTCCTATGCCGAGGCTTTGGATGGATCGTATTTCGTTGGCATGGTCATGAAGGGGTGCTCTCCGGTTGTGGCTTTAGACAAGGATGGAAAACATCGCGATATGGCTGGAAAGCCTTTTAATGCGCGCAAGCTCACTGCCCCGACGCCTGATATTTCATCCAATGATTATGCAGGAAATTTCACTGATTTTTTGGATGCTGCCCCGACGAATAAACCGTTTTGCTTCTGGTATGGTTCGGTGGAGCCGCATCGTCAATATGAGTATGGGTCTGGCGTGAAACTAGGCGGCAAGAAGCTGACAGATATTGACCGTGTTCCAAAGTATTGGCCAGATAATGAGATCATCCGCAATGACCTGCTGGATTACGCCTTTGAGGTTGAATATTTTGATGCGCAACTGGGTAAGATGATTGCGGAACTTGATAAGCGCGGTTTGCTCGACAACACGATTGTCGTTGTGACCGGCGATAATGGTATGCCCTTCCCTCGTTCAAAGGGCAACACCTACCATGTGTCCAATCATCTGCCGCTTGCTGTGATGTGGCCAGCGGGTATCAAGAATCCGGGACGCACAATCAAGGAATTCATCAGTTTCATTGACCTTGCTCCTACTTTTATGGATCTTGCGGGGCTAGATGCCAAAACGGTCGGCATGAAACCTTTCGAAGGCCGGTCATTCCGGGATATTCTGATGGATAAGCCAATAGTTGTCCGCGACTCTGTGATCATTGGACGCGAACGCAATGACGTCGGCAGACCCCATGATGAAGGGTATCCCACGCGCGGCATCGTGAAAGGCGGATGGATGTATCTGCATAATTTCGAGCCGAGCCGATGGCCGGCTTGCAACCCCATCAGCGGTTATCTGGATTGCGATGGCTCGCCGACTAAGACGGAGATATTGAAGTTGCGTCCTGCTGCTTTATGGATGCTCTCCTTTGGCATGCGACCGGCGGATGAGCTCTACAACCTGGAGGACGATCCGGACTGCATGAAAAATCTGGCGGAGAGCCCAGACAACCGCGCACGCAAAGAGGCGCTCCGCGAAGAGATCTTTGCTGCGTTGAAAAAACAAAAGGATCCGCGTGTCTTAGGACGTGGCGCTGAGATCGATGCCTATCCGCATGCCAACAAAGGCAGTCGCGGTTATTATGAAAAGGTCATGGAGGGCAAACGCCCTCCAGCAGGTTGGATCAACCCCTCGGATGTGCAAGACGACTAGGGGTAAAGTTAATAGATCAAAAGTTGCCATCCCTTCCGGATGGCTTTTTTGTTGTATTTCAGAGAGAAAATATTTCTAGACAAAAAGAGGGGCCAGTGTCGCTTAATGTGTGTAAACCAAATCTGGGGTCTCTCCCTCAGTGAAACTAAAACAACAACAAGGAGATATGGATGAACAGAATGATCGGAGCCATGTTAGGAATATTCACAATCGTGGGATTTTCTACCCAATCAGCACGTGCCCAGTCAGCCACAGCTAACGCAGGCGCAGAGATCGCGAAGGCGGTTGAGCAGGCAGTCAGCGAGGCTTTAAGTCAGGCCGCAGGCTCACCCCAGGTTATTAGCAAGCCGGTGGTCCTTAAGCCTATCGTGAAAGTCGTCTCTGTAAAAGAGGGTGCGGCGCAGGTGACACCCGAGATGATTTCTGAGGCTTTGAAGGATGCGGGCAATGGCTCTGACCTTCAAAAATCCATTCAGGATGCACTCAGCACTATGATTCCGCAGGCAACCACCAGCGTCTCAGTCAGCACGCCTACTGTGAAGGTTATAACGATTGACGGCAAGGGAAGCGCAGGCGATATCTCCAGGGCCATCAACGATGCGTTGAACGGGATGGCAAATGATCCAAGCGTCAAGAAGGCACTTGAGCAGGCCGTAGAAGAGGCCAGCAAGCAGGTGAAAAACCTGGAAGAAGCCAGCAAGAAGGCCGCAGAGGATAAGAAATAAACTGATGGAGTAATTTTTTAGCATCCGAAATACGCGAAAGGCGCGAATGCTGGCTGGACGGCTCGCCCCGAAGGGAATTGGCATATATTCGTATTTTTCGCGTTTTTCGGATGCTAAAAATTGAAGTTACAGGCAAGGACGAACAGGACAGCAGGGCAGAAGAGGTCCCAAGTTTCTAGTTTCAAGTTTCCAGCGTCAAGATATCAAGTTTCAAATCTATTTCTTGTTCTTCTTCTGGGCTTTAGCTGGCGCTTGTTTTTGCTCTTTAATCGGCCAGTTGGGGTCATCGACGCGTGCCTTCGTCATCAGGTCTTGGGCCTGCTTGACCTTCTCTGGTTGTTTTTCAGCGAGGTCGTTTTGTTCAGCCGTATCAGTTGCCAGGTCATAGAGTTCGATCTTTCCTTGCGCGCCATTTCGCACGGCTTTCAAGTTTCCGAACCGGATGGCCTGCTTAAATGAACCCTCATGTAATTCCCAGTAGAAGTATTCCCGCTGAGGCGCAGGACCGCCTTTTAAAAACGACACGAGTGAAAGGCCATCCGGCTTGAAGCCCTCAGGATAAGTTGCGCCTGAAAGATCTACGCAGGTCGGCAAAAAATCCCAGAACGCCCACGGGTCATCGCTCACACGGCCCGCAGGGATCGTGCCGGGCCAATAGGCGAGGGCGGCCTGGCGCAGTCCGCCTTCATACATGCCACGCTTGAAGCCGCGCAACTTTCCATCCATGGATTGGTTGAAGAATTTAGAGATAGGGGACTTGTCATCAAATGACGCTCCATTGTCGCCGGAGAAGAGGATGAGCGTGTTCTTGTCAACGCCCATCTTCTTGAGCAGGGCTGTCAGTTCACCCACGTTGTGATCCAGTCGCGACACCATGGCTGCAAAGGTTTTGGCTTGATCCGTCCAGTCGCTCTTGTCCGCATATTGTCCGAGGCTGTCAATCTCATAATTGCCATGGGGCAGTGTTGTCGAATAAAAAAGGAAGAAGGGTTTCGTTCCCTGCTGCTCAACCCACGAGAGCACATTTTTCTGGATCAGTCGATCGGCATACGTCTTTTTGACGCCGCCTTTGTTTTCGGGAAGATCAATAAGCTTGTCGTCATCATACAGATATCCAGGAAAGTAACTGTGTGCATGGCGTTGGCAATTATACCCATAGAAACGGTCGAAGCCCTTTTTCAGCGGACTGCCAGTCGTGTCGAACATGCCCATGCCCCACTTGCCCATGCAGGCTGTGGCATAACCCTGCTGCTTGAGCAATTGCGCGACAGTGACGGTCTTCTCCGGAAGTGGCATCTGTCCCTGTCCCTTGGCAATCTCACGGTTCGCGCGGACAGGGGAGTTGCCCATGTGCAAGCCTGTCATCAGCGAGGTGCGTGATGGCGCGCAGACGGTCGTTCCTGAATAAGCCTGTGTAAAACGGATGCCCTCAGCAGCCATCTTGTCCAGGTTGGGCGTCTTGATCTTCTGCTGACCATAGCACCCGAGGTCACCTTGTCCGAGGTCATCGGCAAGAATAAAGATGATGTTGGGTTTATCAGCAGCATAAAGAAAATGAAGCGAAAGAATGGATGTAAACATCACAGCTATGAAGCATTTCATACGGGCCCCTTTTTTAATTGATAAGATAATATGTTTACGTTATCGCATTTTTACAACGCACACAATGCTGAAGTTAGAAGGCATGCTATTGTGGGCGCGTTTTTAATCTGTTGAAGTAAAAGGGTTGATTTGCGATTTACATAGCATATGACGGTGTTCGCGTCGCCTAAAGCGATGTCTCTTGACTAGAGAGGTACTCTCTTTGAAAAGGCTACCTACCATTAACGCTTAAGTAATTCCCTCAATCGACAAAGGTTGAGAACCCCTGCCCGCAAGTTATGGGCAAGCCTATCTCCTTAGCTGTTCTTCCTTTGCAGAAGAATAAACTCGGCTGACAATTCCGCGCCGCACGTACCGTCGGTATCGACAACGCGTACGTTCATCGTTACGGTGTAGTTACCGTTAGGTTTGAGGATGGGCTCGCTGTTGGGTGTCGCCTGTGCTAGGCCGTCTGATACGATCCGCCTGAGGTAGTTGATGGTCGCCGTCTTCGCCACTAAATCGCCTGTTAACCCGCGCGACGCGAAGAGTCTTTCAGTAGCGCGGTATGCGGCGAGGGTGGCACCGGAAAAGATCGAGCCGGCAAAGAGAGACCCTTTGTCGTTGACGTTGCATGCGAGAGGAATAAGCACGCCTGCGTCACTTTCGCGCAATCCCATGTTATCAGCGGCAGGTATAATCATGACCGCTTCTCATTGGGTTTCACGCCATATTTCTTCTGCCGGTCACGTCCTGCCGGACATCCGCCAAAGGTCAGCAACATCTCCAGTTTTTGAAAAGCTTTCGCAATTACATTCCCGTTCCGTGCACGGGTGCATACCGGGCATTTGGACTCACAGAATTCAGCATCCAGTTTCATAGTGATAACTCCCGACGTTTAAAGGCATCTTGGTTGCTTTCCAGTTAAAGTGTACACAGGGTGTTTGGTGGTTGCAAGTCGAATCGGGCGCAGTTCAGATTTGTTTGCAAACACGCATTCCGTGGCAGGACCTACGCCTCCACCTATTCAGCAGAATGGCTCAGCACCGAGAAAGAAGCCAATGAGAAGTCCATTGATGCAT